>CAYXNG010000005.1:0-33184 GCA_964466635.1 uncultured Candidatus Peribacteria bacterium
TACCCGTCACGACGGGAGGGACGCAATTCTACTAGGCGCCGACGCAGGTGCAAGGTGAAATGTACGGTATTTTTTCCATGCCTCAGAAGGCACCAAATCACCCCCTATGCAGCGGTTACGATCGGCTCACCAAAAATGACGGCGACTGCCCTATGCCGCAATGCCATCTCCGTTTCGATGGCTGCCACGAGTACGTCATAATCTTGTTGAGCCTCAGGATAATCCGGCATTTGATCAGCCAAGCAAGCAAGGAACGGATCAATCCGCTGCGTGCCGAGGCCATCCAGAATGATCGGCGCCAGCAATTCGATCTCGCTCACACGCAGATGGCGGATGCTGCTGACAAGATACGCAAACGCATCGAGAGCATGATCACCATCCACAACTTCATCATCGATATCTGAAGAATGGATAGGTTCACCAAGAAGCATGAGCGGACGGGGAAGCGTCACCGTTCATCCTTCGCCTCCTCTCACCTCCGGTCAAGGTCATCTGACGTGTTTAGAAGAAATCGATCAAGACCAAGATGACGCCGAGCGGAATCACGTACCAACTGAAGACCGCCAGACTGCGCTTCACGACAATAAGTTTCAGTAATGCGATAGCGCCCATGCTGACAATAAATGATGTCACAGCACCGGTTATTGAAACGGCCGGAGAGGGGAAGATCACCGCACCCTGCAATGCATCGACCAACGTTTTTCCCACTGCACCGCCGATAATCGGCGCCGCCATCAGGAACGAAAAATCCAATGCGTCGCTGCGCTTCAGCCCGAACGCGCGCCCCACGCTGATGGTTGATCCTGAACGTGAGACGCCGGGAAGAATAGCCACCGCCTGTGCGAGTCCGATGGCGACTGCGTGCCATACCCCAATCGATGATGACGCGTTCTGACGCCGCCCGATCTGCTCTCCAACTATCAGCACGCAACCGGTCACAAGAAACCCGATCCCCGCCGCGGTGAAGGACCGCATTGAACTGACCGCATCTTCAAAGAGCAATCCGGCGATGACGCCGGGGATCGTTGCGATGACGAGCAATCCGATCGTTCTCCATGCACCACTATCACCACGAAGAAGTCCTTTGATAAGACCGAGCCAGATCAATCGATAGGCGAGGAGGATTGCGAGCAGACTTCCCGCATGGAGCAGAATGTCAAAGCCCAGCGCATCGCGCCCGTCGAGAGGCAAATCAAGCAAGCGATCGAACAGGACAAGATGGCCGTCACTGGAGATCGGCAGAAACTCCGTAATGCCCTGCACAACACCGACAATGATTGCTTGGAGAACTGACATGCATAGCAGCCTATCGGGATCGTGCGGTTTGGGGTAGAGGCATAGCGCGCTATGCCTCTACACATATGTTCTCCACATACTTTTCCACATCATATCCACACGATTTCCACAGACTTTCCACCGAACATTTTTGCTGGGAAAGTCACGTCCGGGATACTATACGAACCGATCCATGCCATCGCAGTTCCCATTCCACGGCATTTTCTCCTCCCTTGGTCAGGACCCACTGACTCCGGACACTGTGGAAAACTCAGAACTCGACGGTCCGTTCTCCGGTGGCAGCTCTCCTGTCCCCAGCTTTCACGAACCGGTTGTACAAACGCCAAAACAAGTTGGAAAGGGGCAAGTCGCGGTCGATATTTACGAGCAGGACAATTACTACATTATCAAAGCGCCGATCGCCGGCGTCCGGTTGAGTGATCTCGATCTTGAGATTTCCGACAATGTGATCACCATCCGCGGCATGCGTCAGCAGACCGATACCATCCCGAGTGATCAGTACTACCTGCAGGAGTGTTTCTGGGGCGAATTTAGCCGCAGTGTGACCCTTCCCTGCACGATTGATCCGAAGAAAGTAAAAGCGACATTCAACAAAGAGTGTATTCTGAAGATCCTGATTCCGAAGGAGGAGAAGGTAAAGATTGTAAGGATTAGTGAGGCGTAATTGTAGGATGGTTCGGCAAGCTCACCATGACGATGCATCTATTTATGATGCCCTTCGACAAGCTCAGGGCGCGGTGAGCCTGTCGAACCGCCTTCTATAACTAAGAATAGTTGTCATCCTGAGCTTGCCGAAGGATAACAAAAATGCACCCCATTCGAGATGCATGTTTGTGTGAAGCTCCCGTCTTAGCCACGGGAGGGAAGGAACAGCACTATCAGATAGCCTGATCGAATGGCTCTTCGACCGGCATTTTCCCCGAAGCGATCATGCGTGCTTTGGCCACCATCTGCTGTGCACTTTCGAGGATTGTCCCATCGAAATATTCTTCAGTGTGCGTCTCCTCAACCCTGCGCAGGACTTTTGCAACTTGCGATGCCGTTTTTCTCAATTCTTCGCGAACACCATCCACATCTTTGCGATGAAGCGTTACCTGATCAATCAGATCTCCCAATTCGCTTTGTCCTGCAAAGAGAGGCTCAACGACCTTCCTCATCACATCAGCAGAGGGCTGTGATACAGAAGAGGATTCGTTTTCGGACGGACGGTTAGACATAAACGGATGGGGAAGTGGATGTGAATGTTTCTGGCCATTATAGTCTCTCCAAGAACTTTTGTCAAAACAGGCGTTTTACCTCTATACTAGAAACCCCTTTATGCAGCTTTCCCAAGCCATTCTCCCGGTCGCAGGCCTCGGTACCCGATTTTTGCCGTGGACCAAGGTCGTCCCCAAAGAATTACTCCCGATTGGAAACCGGCCGATTATTGCCCTGTTAGTCGATGAATGTCTGGATGCCGGCATAACCGACATCTGTTTTGTCATCAGCAAAGGAAAGGAGGGCATCCCGCAGTATTTCTACGCAGACCCGGCACTGGAGAAGGAGCTCGCACGACGGGGGAAGAGTGATGCGATTGCCGAGTTACAGCGCTACGACAGCGTGAACTTTCACGTCGTCTATCAGGAGCAGCAGCTGGGAGACGGTCACGCGATTCTGCAGGCAGCAGACTGGGTAAAGAGCGAACGCATTGCCGTGCTCTTTGGTGACGATTTGATTGCACACACGAAGAGCGGCTTGGGGCAAATGACAGATGCAATCGAACATGTGCCGGCAGATCAGCAATCTGCAGCAGCCATGCTCTGCCTCCAGAATGTCCCGCGTGAGAAAACAGGAAGCTACGGCATCGTGGAAATTGATGGAGCATCGAACGGAAAACTGCATCGCATTACCGGACTTGTCGAAAAGCCGAAGCCGGAGGAAGCGCCTTCGACACTGGGCATTGTCGGCAAGTACATCATTCCGCGTTCAACGTTCGACGTCCTGCCGACCGTCGGGGCGTCCCATGGTGGCGAAATACGGCTGATTGACGCGTTGATTGAGATGAACACTAGCGGAAACCCGATTTACGGGACGGAATTCGAGGGCGTACGGCTCGATACGGGCACGCCGGAGGGGTACAAGGAGGCCGTGCGAATTTTAGGGTAATATGGTATAATAATTAGATGGGAAATGAGCTGACACCATGGAAAGAAGAAAGCAGACGGGGGATTCTACAGACTGCGATCAACCGCGCAGCCGAAGATCCTAGCACTGATGCTGCGGAGCTTCGTAAATTGTGGGACGAGGTTTCAGAAGCTCGCATAACAAAGACAGAAATGCATAGATTCCGCCTGAAATTGCGGGCACTCCTGAGGAAAGACAATACAAGCAAGGGTGATGTTTCATGAGATCTCCCGAGAGGAGTACAATTGAGTGCCGTGTTCACATTGCATCCAGAAACGGTGTGGGAGGGCATTACGACGTTGTATCAGATCAAAGATGATGCAGATGAAGCACATCAGATTCTCGATATGGCATTGGTCGAGCGTTGCACGGATGTGATCCGCTGCGAAATCCGCGATCGCAATCTTCCGCTCAACCCGGGCGGACCCGATTTTCCGTTGCGGAAAAAAACGCGGGCACGACTATGGCATCTGTTGCCGGCATTGAGAATGTCTGCTGGCCGACCGCGGTACGAAGCGTGATCGGCGGCTCTTGCGAATGGAAACAATAGGCATAGTATGACCAGCCATGTACGGTGCTGGACGCATACATTCGGCTGACACACACTCCACTTCTCCCGAGCACGATGAAGCGCTTTCCGCGTTGATAGCGACAGGAAAGAAACGAGGGTCTGTGACCATGGAGGACATCGACCGCTATCTGCCCGATCAAGGGGGATACGAACAGATGCTGGCACTGATTGAGGCATTGTCTAAGGAAGGGATCCCAACGGCCTACGAACGGCGCGAGACCGTTCATCAGCCTTGGAATACCACTAATGGAACGATGATTCGCGATCCGATCAGGTTATACCTGTCGCAGATGGGGGAAACCCCTCTTTTAAGCAGGCCCGAAGAGATAGCCATCACGAAAATACTTGAGGTACGCAGACGGCTCTACATGCACACCCTTCTGGGTTGGCAACCTGCACTCAGGTCGGCTCTTGATACGTTGCGTAAAGTGGCGGCGGGGGAATTGCCGTTCGAACGAACGATCAATGCAACCGAGGAAGTTGGTGGAAGTGACAGCGTGTTCGGTCGGCTCCCTGCGAATATCGAGACAATAAACCGTCTATCGGAGCGCCTTCATCAGGCAGACATGCGCAATTCCACTCATGCCAAAGTCATGCGGCTGATGAATGAATCGCCATTACAGGACAAGGTGATTGGGGGAATCCACAAGCATATTGTGCAGCGATGCACGCTTTTGTTTGAGTTGGCAGAGAAAAATGCAGGAATCAAAAGAAGACACGGACACAATGGACATGCTGCAGGTCTCATGAAGGAAAAGGAGGATATTTCACATGCTATCGCGGACATGCTGCAAGATCTTGGTTTGTCCGATCTGGATCAAGCGAGGCACAAGTACACTGAGTTGGTCACCGCTAGAGCAGCAATCAATGAGGTGCAAGCCGACCTCATCAGCGCGAATTTACGTCTCGTTGTATCGATTGCAAAAAAATTTCGCTTTCGTGGATTGTCGTTTTTGGATCTTATTCAGGACGGAAACGCAGGGATCATGCGTGCAACGCAAAAATTCGAATACCGAAGGGGGTACAAGTTTTCGACATACGCGACGTGGTGGATCCGCCAAGCAATCACGCGATCACTTGCCGACAATGCACGAACCATCCGCATACCTGTCCATTACCGCGAGCATTTTGGGACACTGCGTGCAACCGAAGAACGCCTACGTCAGGAATTGATGCGCGAACCGAGCTTAGAGGAGATAGCCGAAAGCATGGAATGGCCCGTCTCCGATGTGAAGGAGCTGGTCGAGCAGTCCCGCATCCCTCTGTCCTTCAGTAGACCCGTCAACAACGATGGGGATTCCGTGTTCGGCGACTTTCTGGAGGATACAAAGGGCCGGGACCCTGTTCGTGATGCCAACCACGCCCTGCTACGAGAAAGAATTGGCGAGGTTCTGCACACCTTACCATCCCGCGAGCGGGAGATTATTGAACTCCGCTACGGGCTAAGGGATGGAGTCGAGCATACTTTGGAAGAAATAGGAGGAATGTATCAGGTCACACGAGAGCGCATCCGGCAGATTGAAGCGAGGGCCATACGACAATTGTGTGGATCGCGGCGCTCTGAGATGTTGCAAGGATTCCTGCAACCTGTTGACAGGAACGGGAACGGAGAGGGATGATCGGCCTCCTATGTCTGTAAAACTCATTCAGGATCTCCGGTACGGAGATACCGGAAAAGGAAAAATCTCAGCGTACGAGTCAGATCCCGCACGCTGTGATGTCTCCGTTCGCGCTGTCGGCGGTGGAAACGCTGGTCATGTGATCATGCGAGATACACGCAAAATCTCTCTTCATATCCTGCCGGCAGGGTGCATTCATGAAGGTGTCGATCTTGTGCTCGGACGGGGAATGGTAACGCACCTGCCGACATTGTTCGATGACATCCGCGAAGCTCATGCACAATTCCAGAGTAACCCTGTAGGCCGCCTGGTTATCGCGCCTGAAAATCATATTCTCTTGAACGGACACAAACGTGCCGATGCCGAATTGGAGCGACGCAGAGGGAATGACACAGTAGGGACAACCGGCAGCGGCATCGGTCCCGCCTACGCTGACAAAGCTATGCGTGTAGGCATGCGTATGGAAGCCCTACGAAAGTCTCCAGCAGAGCTGAAAGACATGTATCGGAGCCTTTTGCTTCATTGGGCAGCAACCTATAACGTGATTCTCACTCCTCAAGAAGAACAACAGGATATTGAGACGCTTTTAAAGGGAAAAGATCGGCTCGAAGACAAGATCCAAAAGGACATGGCGGCGTATTGGCAGAAAAAATTCGATAAGCAAGCCCGTATTACCATCGAAGGTGCGCAGGGCTCGCTACTGAGTATCGACAATGGTGGCTACCCTTACGTCACATCTAGTCCGACGACGACCGCCGGACATATGCAGGGCGCTGGTATTCCGGTACGAGAGTTAAACGAAGTTATCGGCACATTCAAAGCGTACGACACACGTGTAGGCGGCGGGCCGCTGCTCACACGAATGGATGCAGAAGCAGAACAGCGTTTCCAAGATAAAGGCGGCGAGCGCGGGTCTACTACTGGTCGTCTGCGCAGCACTGCATGGCTGAACCTGTCTGACACACAAAAGCGTGCATGGGAAGAGGCAGTAACGAGTCTGGCCGTGCTCAAAGCAGACATTTTCGATGGCGAATCGGAGATTCCTGTCGCAATCGATGTCGATGGAGAGGGAAGGCCACTTTATAAACGCTATCCGATGTGGAAGGAATCTATCCGCGGCATCCGGAAGTTTGATGACTTGCCAGATGAAGCGCAGTTCTTCTACACCGATATCAGTACGCGCATCGGAACCCCTATCAGGTATATAGGCACCGGTCCCGATCATGATGATCTGATCGTGATGGACTGATCACGCTACCTCTCTCCTAAGCAGCTCGATTTCATCGCGCAGATCAGCTGCCTTTTCGAACTCGAGGTTCTCCGCCGCAAGTTCCATCTGCTGTTCCAGTTCAGCCATAAGACGTTTCTTCTCGTCTTTCGGAATCTTGGTGTGATCGTGCTTCGGGCGACGCAGTTCGAGTTTGCGGTGTTCTTCGGCGATGTCGTGAATCGCCTTGATGATCGTCTGCGGCGTGATGCCGTGGGCTTTGTTGTAGTCCTCCTGAATCGTGCGGCGGCGGTTGGTTTCATCGATGGCCCCCTTCATCGCATCGGTCATCTTGTCGGCGTACAGCGTCACGTGGCCGTTCACGTTGCGGGCGGCGCGTCCGATAATCTGGATCAGCGCATCGCGCGAGCGGAGGAAGCCCTGTTTGTCGGCGTCGAGAATCGCGATGAAGCTTACTTCCGGCAGATCGAGTCCTTCGCGCAGCAGGTTGATGCCGACGAGAATGTCGATTTCGCCGGTGCGTAGCTGGCGCAGAATCTCGATGCGGTCGAGTGTTTCAACGTCGCTGTGGATGTACTGCACGTTGTGCCCGCGGTCTTTGAGGAACTTGGTCAGATCTTCCGCCATGCGCTTCGTGATGGTGGTGATGAGCACGCGCTCGCCGCGCTTCAGCGTTTCCTGGATTTCGTTCGTGATGTCATCGATCTGGTGCTTCGTCGGCTTCACTTCGACCTGCGGGTCGATGAGTCCGGTCGGACGGATGATCTGTTCCACGAAGCGGTCTTTGGGCGTGTTCTCATACTCGTACTTCGATGGCGTGGCGGACACGTAGATACGCTGGCCCACGCGTTTCTCCCATTCTTCGAACATCAGCGGTCGGTTGTCGAAGCTGCTCGGAAGACGGAAACCGTATTCGACGAGCGTCGTCTTGCGGCTCTTGTTTCCTTCGTACATACCGCCGATCTGCGGGATGCTGATGTGTGACTCATCGGCGAACAGCAGGAAGTCGTCGGGGAAGTAATCGAGTAGTGTGGACGGTGGAGACCCGGGAGGCGTGCCTTCAAGGTACCGCACATAGTTCTCAATACCCGTGCAGTAGCCGGTCTCTTTGAGCATTTCGACGTCGTACTCGGTACGCATGCGGATGCGTTCCGCTTTGGCGAACTCCTGACGCTTCAGGAATTCCTGCTCCACTTCTTTCATCTCCGCGAGAATCGCGTCCGTCGCCTGATCGATTTTCTCTTTCGTCGTAACGTTGTGCGCGGCAGGGAAGATGGTGACTTCCTGCAGTTCTTCGAGCACTTCTCCGGTGAAGCTGTCGACTTCCTGAATCACGTCGATTTCGTCGAACGGACACTCGATGCGGATGACGGTGTCGCCGTTCGGCGGGAAGATCTCGACCGTGTCGCCGAGTGCGTGAAACATGCGCTGTTTGAATTCCAGGTTCGATCGGCGATATTGAATGTCGGTGAGGCGGCGCAGCAGCTTATCGCGCTGGATCGGCATGCCGCGCTCTAGGTGAATCGCGAGTGCTTCGTAACTCTCGACGTTACCAAGACCGTAGATGCACGACACCGACGCAACGATGAGCACGTCGCGACGCGTGAGTAGGTTCATGGTCGCCGCATGACGGAACTTTTCGATCTCTTCGTTGATGCTGGCGTCTTTCTCGATGTACGTGTCGGTGTGGGGGACGTACGCCTCCGGCTGGTAGTAGTCGTAGTACGAGACGAAGTAGCTGACGGCGTTATCGGGGAAGAATTGCTGGAACTCGTTGCACAGCTGGGCGGCCAACGTCTTATTGTGCGCCAGCACCAGTGTCGGGCGCTGCACCTGCTGGATGATGTTGGCCATGGTGAAGGTTTTGCCCGTTCCCGTGGCTCCGAGCAGGGTCTGGTGCTTCTCGCCTTTCTCCAACCCTTCTACGAGCTTTTTAATAGCCTCCGGCTGGTCGCCGGTGGGCTGGTAGGGCGCTTTGAGGATGAAGGGACGAGGTTTCATAACGTGACCGCGCAGTGTAGCACGACCGGGTGTTCTATGGAACCAAAGAACAGGCGATCTGCCTTTATGTAAGCGATATCGCTGATCCTAGGCGTAAAGACGCCATGCATGGCGTCTTTACCGTCTCTGCCATGGCCATAGCATGTATATATGAGTTATGGCCATGCGTTTAAAGGATATCGGATCCGATCCGCACGCAACCCATCGTGGGACTATGCAGGTCCTGGCCGATATTTTGTGACGGTTTGCACACGGGGACGTGTTCCATGGTTCGGGACCGTACGAGACGATGAGATGTATCTATCAGATATCGGGCGGATAGTAGACGATGAGTGGAAGCAAACCGGCCAAAAACGAGGATATATCACATTGGACGCATATGTGATCATGCCTGATCATTTTCACGCAATCATTATTATCCATGACGACGATATCGGATTACGCAATACGACGACCCGCAATCCATGCCATCGTTCTCAATGGCAATCGGGGTCTTTGGGCGCCGTTATCCAACAATTTAAACGGGCATGCTCCCATCATATCCACGAGGCAGGTCACCCCAATTTCGCATGGTTGCCCCGTTTCCACGATCGAATCATCCGTGACAATGCGGAATTTGAACGCATTCGCCAATACATCATCGATAACCCACATCATTGGAAAAAATGAATCGTTTCATCATCCGTTCCAAATCCTCTTGTATCGGAGAAAAACAGTGATTGAATGACTGTATACCCTTTTGACCTATGCCCTCTGCTGAGTACTTCGGGGATGATGAGCATGATCCGGACTACCAGGACAGTGTCACTCGGGCACAATCGATGCTTTTTGATGAATTATGCATGAGAGAGCCGCGTCTGGCGGTTACTCTCAAGCAGGCAAAATCATACGATGCAAAGGTCCTCTATACCCATCCGGTATACGCATCCGACAGTTTCCCTCAAAGGATTAACACCCATAATCTTCCGGATTTTCCTCGCAACGTCGGCGCGACAATATTGCTGCCATGGAAAGACGACGAGGGGGAAGCTCCGTTAGGCAAAGTCGTGACAAGTACGCATCGGCAGATAGAAATTGACACCTCTCTTCTGCGTGCATCCATCGCAGCAATGCCGCAAGAGATGCAATATGCCGTACGATCGGATGTTGAAAATCGGTTTAGGGAAGATGTATTGCCAGAACCACCTAAACACGAGCTGATCATGGCGCGCATCCGAGCAGAGCTTCTTGCACACATGTGCCGTTTGGATAACGACTTATATCAAATTGCCATCAGACCGAATCAGTACCCTGTTTCGTATCTGATTGATATGGCTGCTATGCCGGTCACGGGCCCGTTGAATGTGTTTACAGGCAAACACCCTGTCATGTGCAATGTCGAAACGACAATCACAACGAGGCCCGAATTAAGCCATGCTGTAGAAGAGCCTTTCGGCAACGTTCTTGAAATAACCGACCAGCACATATTTCTGAATGACGCACTGACAAACCACGGATTGGCAACGCTCAGCGACGCACAGCGAAGGCTTCTATACGAAGGTGTACTGGAAGATATGGCGGCAAGGCACACGAACAAATTCGAAGAATTGGGCACCGATGAAGAACGGGCTGGAATCCGTCAGATGTTCGCCAATGCATTATACAAGCTACTGGTGGCTAAACCCCGCCATCTGCAAGAGGCACACAACCAACTGGTATCCCGCTATCAGAACTTCCGCCGGAACTAGTCTAAGCGTAGACTCCTCCGCTATCCTTCCCTCGTATGATCGATTTAGCAGACCTCCGAGCCCGGCCCGACGCCTACCAGATTGCGGCCAACCAGAAGAACATCAAAATTTCCGTCGATGCGTTTCTCTCGCTCGATGAGAAGCGCCGTGCATTGGTGACAGAGGTCGAAGATATGCGCGCGACGAAGAACGCCGCCAGCAAGAAAATCCCGGAGATGAAAGGCGATGAGAAAGCGGCACTGATTGCAGAAATGAAAACCCTCGGTGATACACTGAAGGGCAAAGAGCAGGAGTTGGATGAGATTGAGAAAGAGTGGATGAATCTGCAACTGCGCATGCCGGGCATTCCGTTGCCGCAGGTGCCGGTGGGGAAAGATGATTCCGAGAACGTCGAAATTCGCAAAGTGGGAGAGCCGACAACATTCGATTTTGAATTCAAAGATCACGTCGCACTCGGAGAACTACTCGACATCATTGATATTCCGCGCGGTGTCGAGATTGCCGGCTCCCGCAGCTATTTCCTGAAAGGCGATGGCGCGCGTCTGGAGCTTGCCGTGATGATGTTCACCATCGACATGCTGGTGAAGCGGGGCTACACGCTGTTCACGCCGCCGGTGTTCGCCAACTGGAACGCGATGATGGGAACCAGTTACTTCCCTGGAGGAGAGGAGATGGCCTACGCCGTCGGTGTCCGCAAAGACTTGAGCGAGCCGATCGAGTCCGATGATCTGTATTTGATCGGCACATCGGAAGTCGCCGTGACCAGCTACCACCAAGGAGAAGTGCTGAAGTTGTCCGATCTGCCGAAGCGTTACGCGGGCTATTCCAACTGCTTCCGCCGCGAGGCAGGAACGTACGGCAAGGACACGCACGGCCTGTACCGCATCCACCAGTTCCAGAAAGTGGAGCAGGTGATCTTGTGTGAGAACAGCCCTGAAGTAAGCGAAAAAATGCACGCAGAGATTCTTGGCAATGCCGAGGCGGTGCTGCAGGCGCTCAAGCTGCCGTATCGCGTCGTCGATGTTTGTACCGGCGACATGGGCCAGGGGCAGATCTACAAGAACGACATTGAGACGTGGATGCCCAGCCGTGGAAAATACGGCGAGACGCACAGCTGCTCCACTTTCCACGAATTCCAGAGCCGCCGCCTGAATATCAAGTACGAAGATGTGGATGGCACGAAGAAATTCGTCCACACCCTGAACAACACCTGCATCGCTTCTCCGCGTATCCTCATTCCGATTCTTGAGATCTATCAGCAGAAAGACGGATCGGTGGAGATTCCGGAAGTGCTGCGACCGTATATGGGCGGACAGGAGGTGATTAAGCCGAAGTACTAAGAAATCGAAGCAATCGAGGCAATCAAAGATTCCTATCCTTGATTTCTTCGATTTTTTTGATTGCTCCGCTATCCTTTCCGCATGGTAATTCTCCTTGATGGATCTTCCTCCATGGGCCGCGTGACAATTGCCGAGAAGGCGGTTGCCGAACATGACAGCTGGCGTCACCTGGCGCTGGAGGTGTTGGCCGAAGCCGCCATGCCGCAGGAAGAGGAGAGTGACGGACACTTGCAGGTGATTAAAAAATGCGTCGAGGAACTGGCGAAAGAGGGCATGCATTTGATGCTGACGATGCCAGGTGATTCACCCCATCGCGATCTTCTCGCATTTGCTCTCAAGCCCAACTGCATTACGGTTCACCTGGGGGAAGCGAGCGACGGATCGGACTATGACTTTGTGATTGATCCGACGGTTCGCTCGGTCAACGATGTAACGCAGTTTCTGCATACGATTATGGAGTCGGAAGATAATACGGATGATTTCGATGAGCTTGAGGCATGAAGCTGCTCATTGCCGACGACAGTCAGGCAAAAATTGATCTGATGGAAGCGATGTTGGCACACTTCAAATGGCACGGCGAACCATTCATCGCGATGACAACGGAAGAGGCGATGCGCCTGATTGATGAGCATCACATCACACACGCATTTGTCGATTTCTATATTCCCAGCGAACACGGACCGGCAATCATGCGATATCTGAAAAAGAATAATCCCGATGCGCGCATGGCATTGGTCAGCTCAAGTGATACACCGGAGAATTGTGATGCAGCGCGAAAAGCGGGGGCTGAATCCTGCATTTGCACCAGTTATACAAGCGACGAGGTAGAAAAGGCATTTGGCGATCTCATTCGAGAGTGGCTAGAAGCTAAAAGCTGAAAGCTATAAGCTGCGCTTGTGCGTATCCTCTTCACCCGTTTCCCATTGGAAAGCGCCCTAGGCGGCGCCGAGAACCAGACGCTGTGGCTGATGGAGGGATTGATCGAACGAGGTCATGCGGTCGCGTTTGCCGGCAGCTGCCCCGTGCTGCTAACGGAATGTCGTAAACGAAATATTCCCGTTGCAGAAGTTGATATCGGTAAGCCTCCGGTGACGAAGTGGGGAGCAATCAGCTTTGCATGGAGAAAACAGATGATGCAAAAACAGTTGCAGCAGATGCTCCAAAGTTTTGAGAAGATTGATGTCATTGCGATGCTCAGCCTCAGTGAGAAATTACTGCTCACAGACATCGCCGCCGATGCGGGCACAAACGTATGTTGGATCGAGCACGATCGCATCGGCCGTTGGTTAAGCGGCAATCCCTGGCTGTCGTTATTGCTGAAGCAATCGCAGAAGGCGATCACCATTGCAGTCTCGGAATTGAGTCGAAAGATGTACCTTGAATTGGGATGGAATGCAGAGCGAATTATTGCCATTCCTAACGGTGTAGATAGAGCCCCTGGCCCCCGGCCACTGGCCTCTAGAGGCCATGTTCGCCTCGGCTGCATCTCCCGCCTCTCGCACGAGAAAGGAATCGACGTTTTAATTCGCGCGATGGCAGATGCGCCGACTGACATACAACTTGAAATCATTGGAACAGGACGGGAAGAAAGTGCGCTAAAATCACTCGCTCGATCGCTCAACGTCGATGCTCGCATTACCTTCACCCCACGCATCCCGAACATAGGTGATGCTTATGGTCGATTTGATGCGCTGGTTCTGCCGTCACGCGAACATGATCCGTTCGGATTGGTCGCCGCCGAAGCCATGCTGGCAGGAGTACCGGTTATTGTCACCGATGCCTGCGGTATTGCGGATTATTTGGAGAATGGAAAGGATGCGTTCGTCGTGAAGGCAAATTCGGTTTCAGCCCTTTCTGAAGCCATCTCGCAGCTCGTAGCTCGTAGCTCGCAGCTTTCGGTCGGAGGCCGTAAAACCGCGGAGAAAAAATTCACCACCGAACGCATGGTGGAGGAATATGAAAAAATCTTCGCACAAAAAAACCGCTGACAACTAGTCAGCGGCGTGCTCGATCTAGCACGAATCGTTACTGAATGCGCGCAAAGTGCACGCGTTGCGATGCTGCACTGCATGGCACCCAGACAAGATGATGGTGTTGGCCGGAGCCATCTTCACGTGCAATAACCTTTCGATCATCAGAATCCGGCGGAAGGTAGCATTGCATGCTTACCCCCCAATGATCACCCAACAATACATACCCACGCGCGGATCCGATCCACATTTGCAATTGCGTGGCAGCTGCCACTGCAACAATGAAGGGGGCGGGCAGATAGTACGATGGAGGATACGCACCTTCGTGCCCAAGTAAGGCATCAAAGAGAACGTATGGAGCGAACTCTTCTTGGCATTCAATGCGCCGTCCGTCGCAAAATCGTCGAACGGCCACATCGCAAACGACCAGCGGGGGCAATTTAATGAAGCCCTTGCAGTCCCAGTGTTGGTCATGCACCGGCTCACGAGGAAGCGCCAATGCTTTTGGCGTTGGGTACGAATCTCTAAATGCACACGTAAGCGCAGTTGTAGCATCAATTTTTCGCTGCATCTCGGCAGAATCCAAAATGTACATAGAACCTCCCTGTGTTTGAACATGTGAATGATCGAGCCAACAGACACTAGACCTCAAAACAACTCCTTGTCAAAAAATTCTTGCATCCGGTGGACATCTGGTAGCGTGCTTAAGATGAAATTCCTATCGCTCGCCCTCGCTTTCTCTTTGGCTCTGCCAACACTGCCCACACCTGTGCAGACCACAGCGTCGATTGACGCTGTCAGCGTCACGCTGCCATCCGAAACATCTACAGCGGAAGTCCGTGCGCTGATCGATGGACGGTGGACCGATTGGCAGACACTCGCTGTCGAGAATGAACAGGATCCGACGCTGTTGGAATCGAACCTGGTGATGTTTCCGGCATCTGCAGAAGATATCGAGATTCGCGGATCAGTGACCGCCGTGCATCCAGTCAATGTCAGCACTGATCCAGTCCACTACACCGTTGCGGCAACAACCAGCGTCGGTGCACCAAAAATTATCAGTCGTGATGACTGGGGAGCCGATGAATCGCTGCGCTATCGCACCACACCATCCAAACCGAGCTCCGCATCGCCATCGGAGTCGGCAGGGGATAACGGCGGCGCAACGTCCCAGCGTGTGAAAGATTGTGAAGAAGCGCAGTTGAACTATCCGAATGAATTCAAGACGACCGGCCGCACAACTCGCGAGGAGAACGGCAACGAATTGCGCTGGCCACACTCGTATTCGCGAACCGTCGAGCTGCTCGCGGTTCATCACACGGCCATGAAGGTCGACGGAGACCCGCGCTCCGGCGTGGAGCGAGTCCGCGCACTCTACCAATACCACGCGGACAGCCGCGGGTGGGGGGACATCGGCTATCACTACTTGGTCGATGAAGACGGCAAAATCTACGAAGGAAAGGCAGGAGGTGATTATGTGATCGGCGGCCACGCCTACTGCAACAACACCGGCACCGTCGGCGTGGCACTGCTTGGCAACTTCGAAGTGGAGCAACCGACGCAGAAGCAGCTGAAAGCCCTGCAATGGCTGTTGGCTGATCTTGCGGAAAAGTATGACATCGATCCATCCAAAGAGATCAGGTTCCATGGCAAAAAGACGATGCCGATTGTCGGACACCGCGATCTGCTGAGTACCGACTGCCCGGGGTACTACGTCTACGGCGCCATGAGCCAAATCCGCACGCATGTCGCAATGGGCGACGTAGATGCATCGGTCAAACTGCCGAGGATGATTGCGACAACGAGCAAGAGTTCGTCGTCGCGTAAAAACACGCGCATCACTCAGCAATCATCAGCCTCTAAAGGCACGCCGCGCAGAGTGGCACGCCTGCTCGAAACGGAGGCATCAAAGCAGCTGCGCCGCAAACTTGGCAGTAACCCCGGTAAAGAAACGGAAGCCGGTGTGGCCGCGCGCAGAGCCGCACGACTATCGGGATCAACCTCCTCACGATCGGTGCGTTCGTCGATTAGCCGATCATCGCGCTCTTCGATCGTCCGTTCGTCCCGATCTTCTTCGTCCTCTTCATCTTCTCGATCATCAAGAACAACAGCTGTTTCTCCTACTGTTCGTATTCGCTTAACAAGCGTCGATTCATCATTATCCTCCTGCTCCAATATTGATCTTGATACCCTGAAGAACGGCTACCGCGGCACGCTGGAATGCCTGACGATTGACGGAAAGGCCGCTGTGATCAACGAATTGACGCTGGAGGACTACTTACTCGGTCTGGCCGAAGAACCCGATACAGAGCCCTACGAAAAGCAGCGCGCGTTTGCGATTGCCGCCCGAACGTATGCCGCGTGGTACATGCGCCAGGAAACCCGCAAATTCCCCGGTATGCCGTATGACGGATCTGACAGCCCCGCGACATTTCAGAAATACAACGGAAAGTCGTTCGAGAAGAATAATCCACGCTGGCTGGAGGCCGTTCGTGATACCGCCGGAGAGGTTCTGACGTACAAAGGCGAGCTGATTAAGCCCCCCTACTTCAGCAGCAATGACGGACGGACGCGAACCCCTGCTGAGGCCGGGTGGAACAATTTCCCCTTTGCACAGATCTTTGCATCAAAAGAAGACCCGTGGTGCGCCGGCATGGAGAACCGCGGTCACGGCGTCGGTATGTCGGGCTGCGGCTCAGAAGCCCAGGCAAACGAAGGTAAAACGGCGGAGGAGATTCTGCAGTATTACTATCCGGGAACAGCTATTACTCCACTCTAAGCAGCCCTCGATACCCCGTGACATTTGTGGGATACTGACGTGGCGTATGCCCGATCAACCCTTCCCGCAACGATCGTACACGCCCCTGTGTATTCTTGGGGTTCCTCGGTGCGGTTCCAATCTGTTGAGCGTGATTCTGAATAATCATCCGGACATTCTGACACACGGTGAAATATTCAACGAGAATGTTCGTGCACGAATAACGGCACCGTTCTGGCAAAAGAGACCGCGCGTCCCATACAACTTTAGTCCGTTTCGCGAGCACTTGGAGACGCACGTGTTCCCGGCGGATCCCGAGGATAAAAGAGTCATCGGGTTTAAACTCTTTCCGCCACACTTAGATGTACCGCCGGACGGACGGCAGGCTTGTATCAATACGCTCCTGTCGGTACCTGGTTTGAAGATCATTCTTCTCGTGCGAGAAAACCTGCTCGACATCGCACTTTCCACATCGATTGCATCTCGGGACAATGAGTGGACTCATTTTGACAAAAAGGATCCTTCCATAAAGCATATTCACATAAAACCACCCGCGTTGTTATGGCGAATGGAGTATGTCCAGCAGCAGTATCTGCAAGCCGAATCGCTTGTTCAGGGGCAGAGTGTATACCGTCTTACCTACAATGACTTGGTTCATAATACTGATACGATTCAGCGTGAACTGCAAGAATTTCTTGGCGTTCCTCTGCGTTCATTACAACCGAATTGTGTCATCCGTAAGCAGCGCATGGCACCTCGGCGAGAAGTACTCCTTAATTTTGACGCAGTACGACAAGAATGTGCACAAAGGCATCCTGAATGGGTCCGATTCTTTGATGAACCCGAACTTCTTACAGAAGTAGCACATCATGGAACGAACAGCCGCTACTCAATCATTTCTCGTGCGAAACAATCGGACATGGAAGTGAGTACGTCGAATCCCGCCTTTTATATGCAGCTGTTTCGTGACGGCCCGCTTGCCAATGCATCGATTGCCCGCATCCGCAGTCACTATCCGTCAGAGCGAATTATCGTGCAATCCGATGGCGATCCAAATCCATACTATCGCGAGTTGGCAGAGATGTTCCGCTGTGAATATGCTACCGGAAAACGACTCTATTTAGTGGAACATGGTGGAAGAATGATTCAACGCATGCTGAATGCCTACCTGAAAGGACCGGGTGATTGGCTCATCAAAGTGGATACCGATACACGGATTGATCGACGGTTTATCAACCTCCCGACGGGCATGGCTATATATGGATCACCGCTGAAGCAGGGCCCGCCACAAGGAGGTTGCGTCATTATTCCGCGTAAAGTTGCGCAGATGTTACGTGATTCACGCTTATTTCTGTCGCCGTTATTGAAATATCCGGTTACTAGTTGGGGTGCGGCCATGACACCCGCGTTCCTCCGTGACAGACTTGAAACAACCGGCTGCATCGGGTTCGAGTGGACACTCTATTGGGCATGCACACAGTTGGATATTCCAATCGTGCGGCACCCTGAAATTTTCTCGACATGGAAATACGGCAATACCAACAGAGGCAGGGGATTTGCCGCAGTACATCCGGATAAATTCATCAACGTGCCGGATAAGTCGGTGCACGATCTCTGCACCGTCAATCATTCAGGCATTCATAGAATATGGCTTGAGGCCGTTGCCCATTCCGTCTGATGCGCCTACACGCCCTCAGTTACATCGGCGACGAGGAAGATATAGTCGAACAATTCGTGCGACACACACTCCGGCACGCAGACTGGCTGTATGCCGTATCGACCAAAGCAGGTCCTACTCGGGATATTCTGCATCGGCTTCGGCAAGAAGGGTTACCACTGACTGTCACCAATCATCAGGCGGCATACCATGATCAGCATGAAATGCTGACAAGACTACTCCATCGGCATCGGCATGAAGCGGACTGGTTTATACCGATCGATGCCGACGAGTTCATTATCGGCGATCTGCGACATGCTCTCGCTGCCGCTGATCCTCACTATCCATCCGCCCTGCGTTGGCGGACATACGTGCCTCTGCAGACTGACGACCAACTGGAATCTGATATTCTCAAGCGCATCCGCCATCGCCGTGCGGCCGAAGCCCCGCAGTTTACGAAAGTCGTCATACCCTCCTCTCTCATTCGAAACGGTTCGCGTATCGCACCGGGTAATCATGCGATCGAACAGCACAGTTGGTTCAGGAAACCTTCATCGGAATGGGGAAGGCCTCTCGACGATGTGTATCTCGGTCATTTTCCCGTCCGAAGTTCCGAGCAAATGACCAAAAAAATCAGACGATCATGGCCATTGATACTCGCCAACCCAAAGCGTAAAACAGATGAAGGATTCCATTGGAAACGGATGTACGAGCAGTATCAGGACAAAACACTCGATGATGCCATGCTCACAGAGATCGCCCTCGGTTATTCTTCAGCCGAAACACCGACTACCGGCGTTATCGAAGACCCGGCTGCATGAACGAATCCCAACCGAACAAGATCATCGATACCGTTCCAGTGCCGTGCCGTGGAACGCCTGAGCGATAGATCGGGCTGCGCCGACAGAACGGATTGATACGCTTTATATTCCTCCGATCCGTTCCAGTGCTGTCCTCTGCGGACGCATTCATCGACATACTGACGGAAACTCGGTGTGAATTTGAAGTGCAACAATACGCCCGTGATATCGGCGACGCGCGCATCGACGATGCCGTGCTCGCTGTCCTCGAAGACGCGTATACGTTGTCCGGTTTTAATGAGCGGATGTTTTGTCAGCCAGAAGTGATCGCGCCCGAAGACGGTCTTGCGAATGCCCCCCATCCACGATTGTCCCTCGCGGAAAATCCACGCATCGGGAATTGGGTGAACATCGGAAATGTCATAGAAGGGATACTGTTCCTGCAGCGGCGCATCGGCTGGCGCATCCCGTGAACCAATGGGACCCGAGGCAAACAGATCGAGTATGTGCGCACGCATGGCAGTGAAGTGGCGTTGGTCGAGATCGTCCGTTAGATCGGTGATTGATCCAATGAATGGAAGCACCAACAGCTCATCGATATCGACATTCAGCGTCCATGTTCCAGGTGGGCAGCGATCCATCAGCCATCGTCGCATCCACAGACGATGCGTCTTAAATGATAACGATGTCTGGTAGACGGTGATGTCGGGGCCTTGAAGGAGATCGATTGTCCGATCAGCTGAACCGGTATCGAGGAACACCATGTGCGCGACGCCCAAGGAGCGATAGTGCGCCAGGAACTGTAGAATCCATTCTTCGCCATTCTCAACACGGCAAAGCAGAATGACACCTTGCGGCATGATGCGTGGACCGCTGATGCGCCGGATACGCAGAGAATCGGTGAATGCCTGGAAGCGGGAGAGAAGATCCATGAATGATTGAGTCATACCGGTTATACCGTACAATGGGAACTTCATGGAACTCAGTACGAACACCCCCTTCAGCTTCATTCTCTTCGGTGCCTCCGGCAACCTGGCGAAATTGAAGATCTATCCGGCGCTGTATACCCTTGCTCTCAAGAAACGGTTTCCGGAACGGTACAGCATTGTGGGATACTCCCGGACGGAAATGGACGATGCGGCCTTCCGAACGCTGGTGGAGGAATCCGTCCGAACCGACATGGAAGAGGTGAATGAAGAGGTATTAAAGGAATTCCTGTCACACTGTTTCTATCAGCGCGGCCAATATGACAATACGGATGATTACCGCACCCTGGAAAAACGCCTGACGGAGATGGAAAGCGAATGGGACGCCGCCATCCGCCTTGCCTATCTGTCGATCCCGCCGGCCGTCTTCACATCGGTGCTGGACAACATCTGTCGGGCGGGCGTGCGCAAAGACAACGGTAACTTCCGGTGCATCGTCGAAAAACCGGTCGGGCATGACTTGAAAAGTTTTGAAGAGGTCCGAACAAAGCTGACATCGTGTTTCAAGGAGGATGAGATTTATCTGCTTGATCATTATCTGGGCAAGGAAGCGGTTCGTAACGTCTATTATCTGCGCTATGCGAATCCGGTGCTGGAACGCCTGTTTAAAAATACATTGATTCACCACATCGAGATCACCGCGAGTGAGTCGCTGGGGCTGGAGGGACGTGCGGGATATTTTGACGAGATCGGCACTCTTCGCGATTACGTGCAGAGCCATATGCTGATTATGGCCGCGCTGCTGACTATGCGTCTGCGGGAAGGGGACGAGAGCTTCCGCGACAGCAGACTGAATGCGCTGGAACAGTTTTATCTGCCGCCGGCATCGAATTTGGACGATATCATTTTGCAAGGCCAGTACGCGGCGGGAAAAGTAGGCGGAGAGCACGAGCACGGCTATCGCGACGAGCAAGACATTGGAAAGGATTCCAGGACAAACACCTACATCGCGCTTAAGCTGATGACTCGCATTTCACGCTGGGAGGGTATCCCGTTCTACGTACGCACCGGAAAACGCCTGAAGGAACGTGAAACCCGCATCAGCATCCAGTTTCAGGAAACGCATCCAGTCGGAAAGGGCAGTTATCCCAACCGCCTGGATATTATTCTGCAGGGGGAAGCGGGTATGCGGCTGCATTTGCAGACGAAAATCGGCGGAACGGAACCGAGCTTCCGCCCGCTGGTGATGGAAGACCCACTCGTGTGCTACGGAGACTGTCTGCCCGAACATGCCATTCTGATGCTGGAGGCGATTCACGGGAAGCAGCAGTGGTTCCTCAGCTTTGAGGAAGTGCATGCAGCATGGCGCCTGATCGATCCTTTGCAGGCGCACCTGGATAAACCGTCGACGCCGCTCCATCCGTATGCGGCCGGCACTGACGGCCCGAAGGAATCCGACGCATGGATGAGTCATGAGGGTACGCAGTGGTTCTGATTTGTATGAAACGCGTTTTTTTGCACGGCACCTTTGCGGGAAATAGGGGGGATGTACTGATGCGACGTGCGGCGACATCAGCCTTAGTCGCGCGTGGGTTGACCATTGTTGATACGGAAGAGGAAGCCGATGCCGTCATGAGCTGTTGCGGGTACTGGTGCGGCGACCCGTGGGGAGAATTGTGGTCGCGGAAGATGCGGGAGCGAGTTCTGCAGTGGAAACAAGATGGCAGGACAGTGATTCTGCTTCCCCAGACATTCGGACCGTTTACCGATGAGCGCATCGGCGCGGAACTGCAAACGATGGTCGATGCATGCGATCTTGTGTGCCCCCGGGATGCCGTATCCTATCAATACGTGACCGACCTCTGCGGGCAACGTGACTACATACAGCAATTTCCAGACTATACCATTGAAGTAGAGCCGGTAACGTCCGAGATCTTCCAGCCGCACGCACAATCCGTCGCAGTGATCCCGAATCTTCGCATGATGGATAAAACGGACACACGAATAAGCGCTGCGTATCTTCCCTTTCTCGGATCGGCGATTGCCGTTTTGCGCGATGCTGGCACCGACCCCTTCCTTCTCATTCACGAAGACAAGGATCTGTTTTTTGCCGATGCACTGAGACAACAGTATGGAGATCTGCCCGTCGTCACCGAACCCGACGCACAGAAAACCAAATGGATTATCGGCCAATCAAAGGCAGTCATCAGCAGCCGCTATCACGGCATTCTCAATGCGCTCTATCAGGATATTCCCGTTCTTGCGACGGGTTGGTGTCACAAGTTTCCCGCACTGATGGAGGAGTGGGGACGTGCCGATGCGCTGATTGATTTGGCACTGACTACCGATGAGGACACTCGCTTGCGGATCACGGACGCACTGCAGGCAGGGCGCTCCAACGTCTCAATGCAGACGCTTTATCGAGAGAAAACGCGGAATTTATGGGAAAACGTGCGTCAGGCTCTGATATAGACAAACTAAACGAAGAATTTTATAATATAAAAAATGCAGCACTTCCCGTTTATCGTCGCCCCGGAAATACCCAAGAAAGATCTTGTTGCTGCGTTGATCATGCGGGATAAAAAACTGTTGCTCGTGCATAACATTAAGCATGGCCTGCGCATTGAACCACCCGGCGGAAAAAGAAACGCGGATGAGCAAGGATGGGATGGGCCCCGTAAAGCCGTTGTGCGGGAGGTGATGGAAGAGCTCAGGATGAAGGTAAACGTTTTGCGGCTTGCAGCATTTTCACAAACCGACACACCAGAAGGTCCATTCGATGTCTGGACATACGTATGCGACAGTGATGATGAACCGCAGCGAGGATGCGAACCGGGTAAGATCGGCGATTTTCAATGGGTGAATGCGGACGAACTGCGGGCACTGGCCGAACAAGTAAACGAGCGTGGTGAGCACATTCTGGTACAGAATATCCGCCAATCATTGGCGAACATTTTGCGCCTCCTGGAAGCCTCCTGACTGCTACACTTCGTGTATGAAACATCCGTCTGTCATTTCGGCAGGTTCGTCGTTCGCGCAGAGAGCGGCGGAAGTGATTGCAGATGTCATCGGAAACAGCATCATTGAGCGCGGTGAATGCATTGTCGGATTGAGCGGGGGAGGAACGCCGAAGCCAGTCTATGACGCACTCGGTATCATGCCGATCGATTGGACGAAGGTACGATTCTTTTTAATTGATGAGCGCTATGTTCCCGCAGATCACGCGGACAGCAACCAGCGGATGATCCGCGAGACGCTCTTGAGGCATGCGTCTGTGCCGGAAGCGAATCTTTGTTTTCCCGATTGTGCGCTGCCACTCAAGCAATGCCTGAACGATTACACGACGCGATTAAAAGAGCAGTGGAATACCCATCTGCCAGATTTGATGATTCTGGGCATGGGACCGGACGGTCATATTGCCTCACTGTTCCCACCGCTCGCTGGAAATCTGATGGATGACACGCGGTTGGTCGCACACACAACAACTGATGCGTTTGCCGTGCATGATCGAATGACGCTCACACTGAATCCGATCGCGGCGGCATCATCACACATTTTTTTGCTGAAAGGGGAAGATAAGAAACGCTTGTGGGATGAAATGCTGGAACGCCCGGAAAACGAGCGCCGCTGGCCGGCTAAACGGATTCTGGAGCAGCCGGAGGTGACGGTTGTTACAGGTGGCTGAGTTGCTGCCAGAGAGATCGCCTGAACGCATCGAAGTCCTTTTCTTTGAATCGTGCGATCCCTGGTTTCGCATTGGTCGGGCAATCAAGCAAGCGCCCGACATCGTGGATGCGAGGCTTTGCTGCACCACTGCGACTGAGGACAATGTCCGATCCAAATGGCAGCATCGCCATCGCTTCGTCGGAATCGTATCCGAGTCCGTGCAGCAGTTCTGCATATCGATGAATGTGCTCGGCGGTGAATGCATAAACACGATTGAGAATATCAATCGGCACATTGCCGGTGAGATGATGCATCCATTCACCATTCTCGATGACGCGCTGACCAACCAGGCCGTGTGGAACAGATGGATCATGGATCAATGCACGTATCAGTCTGGCAATTTGATCGGGGAACAATAGCAAGTCGTCATCGATGCACAGAAAATGCGTCGCACCTTTCCTGGTTTCTTCAAGTGCAATCATTGCAAACTTCGATGCCGGATAGTGTTTTTTCTGGTTGATGATCTGCACTCGATCATCTGAAAACTGAAAGCTGAACGCTGAAAGCTCATTGTTATTCGACACGATCACTCGTTCGACACAGTCAAACCTGAGCATCATCTTGACCATCGGCTTGATGTTCCACGGCCGCTTGTAGGACTGTAAAATCACCGTAAAAGGAGTGCTGACATCTGATATCTGACATCTGACATCTGACATCGCCTCCCTATACCACCGCATCATCGAGCGCAGAAAATCGATACGGCCGTGCGGAAAATACAATTCCTGATCGGGATTCATTACATGCATGATCTGCCACACAAGAAAATTCTGCGTCATGATCGCAAAGCGAGAAGCTTCCGATACATATCATTCCGCTGACGGTGAAACTCGGCTTCGCGCCACGTGGCAACACCCTTCTTTCCCTGCGTCGGACAATCGACTATTGCGCCGGTCTTGTGGATACGGGGTGAGCCAACACCACTGCAGCTGAGAAATAAATCGTCGAAGCGAGAGAGCTGCCAATCGGGATGTCCTTCGGGAATACCGACTGCCGCAGATACCCGGAAAACACCCCGTAAATGATCCTCACTGAAGGCATAGACACGGCTGATAACCTCGAGCCGATCATCGATCTGCTCAAATCCGCCCCGGAATTTCTCGCCGTCCCAGCGCTGACCATAGAGTCCGTGCGGCACCGAAGGATCGTTTTTCAACTCGCTGATAAGACGCTCAATCTGTGCCGGCAATGGAAAAACATCGTCATCCAGAATGATGTAAAACGGAGAAGAAATATCGCGGAGATGAATGTAGCGCATCGAACAGCTCTGCGGATGTTCATGCATGAGAACAGTCACGCGATCATTTTCGGGCTCAAACCAACGCTGAAGATCACAATCGGGATTGTTGTTCGACACAATAATGCGGCCGATGGAGGGGCAAGCGAGCAACGAGCGGACGATCGGCCGTATATTCTGCGGTCGCTTAAAGTTGGCAACGTACGCGGTGACATCACCCGTCGTAGTCTCAAGAATGGGGAATGACTGAACGTTCTGCTGCCATTGTCTCAGCGCGATGATCATCGAAAAATGCCTCAGCCACGAATGCCGATCATCTTTTTGCATGAATTGATGGAAGAGCTTATTTATCATGAAATTATTAAATTGCTAAATTGTTATGAGCATATCGCAATATAACAATTTAACAATTTAGCCTCGGTTTTTTGGCCACTTCACATCCATATAGTGATCGATGACGCGGCGGGATGACACGTACAAGGTATCCATCCGATATCCTCCATCCCATCCGTGTTGCGAGACCCATGTACGGGCAGCCCTTGCCATGTTCACGCGCTTCTTCCACGTCATGTTGATCTCCGGATGATAGTCATCACTCTTCTTGGCACGCGTTTTCACTTCACAGAAGACAAGGACACGATCCGACGGATCGTAGGCGAGGAGATCAATCTCATCATGTCTGCCGACACGAACATTGCGACGAATGATGCGATAACCGAGTGTTTCCAGAAATCCAGCAGCAATCGCTTCGCCGGTTTTTCCGGTGCGAATATGTGCCGGGGGTGATGTGTCATCAGGCATCGAGTCCGAGGTTCTGACGATACTGAAGAGCTTCGGCGACATGCGTGGAGGCGACCGTATCCGCCCCGGCAAGATCAGCGATGGTCCGTGCAACTTTGATAGTGCGGTGATACCCGCGAGCGGACAGCGACAGGCGATCTGCCGCCTGCTTCAGAATGTTCTCCGCCTCCTCGCTCAGTACACAGAAATGTTGAAGATCACGGACCGTCATCTCCTTATTCGTCGTGATCGGCAATCCTGCAAACCGCTGGATCTGGCGCTCTCGTGCAAGGCGGACGCGCTCGCGGATCACCACAGTCGTATCACCGGTATGAGGAATGTTCTGACGCAGATCGGCGACCGGTACCGGCAAGACATCGATCGTGAGGTCAATACGATCGAGAAACGGCTGGCTGATGCGCTTCTTCACGCGCATCGATGCATTGATGTCGTAGCGCGGCGGGTTCATCGCTGCTATCAACAGCACATCGGCCGGAAAGGTAACTGTACCCTGCGCCCGCGTGATGGTAATGCGCCGGTCTTCGAGCGGCTGACGGAGCACTTCGAGTACAACCGGCGGAAACTCCGCAAGCTCATCGAGGAAGAGTACTCCGCGGTGCGCCAGGCTGATTTCACCGGGGCCGGGGATCTGCCCTCCACCGACAATCGAGACACCGCTGGCGGTGTGATGCACAGCGCGAAACGGCCGGCGGGTGATGAGCGGACAATCGGAGGAGAGGAGATTGGCAACGGAGTAGATCCGCGTCACTTCCAATGCTTCTTCAGACGTCAGGGGAGGGAGGATGCCGCGCATCGCTTGTGCCAAGAGCGTTTTGCCGGAACCCGGTGCGCCGCTGAGAAGTACGTTGTGTCCACCGGCCGCCGCAATCTCCAATGCACGCTTCGCCTGTTCCTGTCCGCGGACATCGGCAAAATCCACCAGGGGCATATCGTCGGCTACAACCGCCGGTGGATCAACCGGATCGGATTTACGGACACCGGTGAGTACATCCACCAGCACATCCAGACTCGGTGCAGGAATCACACGGATGCCGGGCACCAACGCCGCCTCCGCGGCATTCACCGCAGGTACGACGATAGTCGAGATACCGTGATCACGGCACCCGATGGCCGCACTCAAGACACCGGAGACATGCCGGACCGATCCATCGAGCGCGAGCTCTCCAAGGAAGACCGTTTCTTTGAGCATCTCCGGAGGAACATCAATCAGTCCGTGAACTATCAGAAGACCGATTGCGATCGGCAGGTCATAACGGGGCCCGACTTTCTTGATGTCTGCCGGCGCAAGATTAATAGTGATCGACCGGCCGGTCGGCAGTTTGTAGCCACAGGATCGTAGGGCGATGCGCACACGCTGACGACTCTCCTGTACCGCCGTATCGCCAAGACCGACAATCGTGATACCGCTCTCGCCGGGATTGCAGCCGATTTCGACCGTCACGCGTTCGCCGTCAAGACCGATAGTGGCAAAAGAAAACAACTGAGTGAGCATTCATCTATGTATACCGATGATTTTTGGTTTTGCGTGCTTTAGCGCTTTAGTGCAGTGAAGCATTGCAAGTTGAAAATTGATAATGAAAAATGGAAAATTATGCCAAATTTTCATCATAAACGTTCTAATCCTGTGCAGGGAAAATCATATGCATTAGCCTTAGAAATTGTGCGTACCAGTCGTTTATTGCAGCAAAAACATGAATTTGTTATCAGCAAGCAACTACTGAGATCAGGAACGAGTATCGGCGCCAACATCGAAGAAGCATTGCAGGCACAAAGCAGGGCTGATTTTATTGCCAAAGTATCGATTTCTCACAAAGAAGCTTTTGAAACTCATTTCTGGTTACGGCTCATTGTTGATAGTAATCTTCTGCCTGTCGAAGCAATTGCTACAGCCAATTCACTGTTAACTGAGGTTATGGCATTGCTTACCTCTATTCTTAAGAAGACGAAGGAAAATTCTCGTAAATAAGGGCCTCTCGTAATTTTCAATCGCGGGTACTCACTTAACACCCCTATGAGATAAATCCTCGTGCATCTTTTGCAGCATTTTTGATATCTGAATCGTGTTGTAGAAAGCTGCAAATGAGGAAAGCAGTGTAAGGGTGAGCATAATGTCTACTGACATGATGGAGAGTGGGAAATGATGAAAAGATCATACTTACTATATTCCTAGCTGTATGGTTCAAGATATATAAGATTGTGACCTATCTTTTGCAAACCATCAGCAGCCATCAGAGCCGCAACGGCAATCAGAATTTTAAACCAGTTTTCAGAAAGGAATCTCTTCATGGATAGATGATAGCAGGAACGGCTAGCTTCTCCACCTATCCATTAGGCTTGCAATAAACGCCAGTGATGATTCTGGGATGTCTCCTAACAGCGCGCATATGAATATCAGTGGCGTTTTTAGCTCCTTCAGAAATCTATAGCATGCAAATCTGTTTGGATATTTCCGTAGAAACTCCATATCCACATCCGCGTCAGTATTCCCTTGTCGTGCCGGTGATTTACCGGTACGCTGCGCCATAGCAATTTGATTAGGATAACGCCCGCGTCAACGGGCGTTTTCTTTAGGCGGCGTACTGGTAAGTTCGATAGGCAACCTTCTTCACCTTCGACTGCGGAAACTCCGATTGGAGTTTGGACATGATGGAGTCAAAAGTGTTCTGATTGATTTCGATTCCCTTTTCTCGTTGGATTGAGTCACGAATATCAATCGACTTCATCGGAATGCCTTTTTCTCGCAACACATCAATAACAATGTCGCGCTTTTTTCCTCGTGTCGGATCTGCCGGTTTCGGAGCAAGTAGCACTTGTTGCTCCATTTGCTGTTGAGAGGGTTCAATGCCAAGTCTTTTCATTACACGAAGTAGTGCCCTTTCGTCTTCGTTCAATTCCTTTAGTCGCTCGTTACATATATCCCGTTCAGCCCTGATGGTTTTTAGATTGTCACGCAGCGGGATTGCTGCTAGATTTGCTGATGCCTCCATACGATATGTGAGGAAAGAAATAGAGATGGTTTCCGCCCGGAAACGTCTCTATTTTTACAGAGTAACAGACCTTTTGCAAGGGCTTTAAAGGTGAACGACCGTTCTGATTTCAAGACTTCTTATTTTTCTCTTTCTCATGCGGTGGAACCCGCACCATCTTCCGCATAACCTCATCAAAATCCTGCTCCTCGATATTCAGAGGAGACACGGGTTCCTTTTTTTGATTGTCGCCGTTCTTATCTCCCATATCAGGCAGTTAGTGAATCGTAGGTGAGCCGACCCACGCAGCAGTTCAACCAGTCGTTGAACCGATCTATGGCAGAAAGCTCCATACGATTGTACAGCCAGACGTAGTGGTCGCAATAACGTTGCAGGTGTTTTGCGCTGACTCTTGAATGAGTGCCCCGAAGTTTGGCTTTTGTGTTTCCGAAAAATCCTTCCGCCGTGTTCGTGTGAACTTTGCCCCGCGCATACTCTTTGATTCCATGCTCTACCGTATCGTGGTTGTAGCCGTTATTCTTCAACGGAAGATAACTTCTAAATTCATCGGTGAATACTTCCGTTCCGATTTGCACGTTCTGTCGTACGAATGGAATAAGCGTCTTTGATTTTACATCCGCTACCACTTTGCAACGCACTTGCCCCTTGCGCTCTATCGCACATGCTACGGATGTTTTAGCTTGTGATCCGCGTCCTCGTTTTCTCTTCTCGCCGTCCTTTGGAGTGTAGCCCGTAGTGTAGCCGGACTCATCGACTTCTACAGTTCCTTTCAGTGGTGCATTGAACTCGTCTGTCTTCATAGCCTCACGAACACGGTGCATCAAAAACCATGCAGTCTTTTGTGTCACACCCATACGCTCCGCTACTTCGACAGAAGAAACGCCACCTGATCGTGACACTGCTTCGTAGATGCAGAAATACCAAACACGAAGAGGAACGCGAGACTCTTCAAACATCATTCCTGTTCTGCCGGAGAAATCTTTTTTGCACTTTCCACAACGATAGATCAAACGCTCTACACACTTTTTCTCTTCCGTCTTCCTGCACATCACCTTCCGCTTCACTATTTTCTTGTAGCACTTTTCATGCTCACAATGCGGGCAGGTGATCTTGCCTCCCCAGCGGGATTGTTCTAGGTGTTCTTCGCATGCTCTCTCGTCTGGGAATTGTTCAGAGAATTCTAGGAATTGAGCGTATTTAGCCATAAGTAAGTAGGAAAGTACCTACATACTATTCCCCTTATTTAGGGGTGTCAAGTATATATCCGCGTTTTCAATTTTCAATTTTCCATTATCAATTACACTCCCTCTAATGCACTTCGCTGATCGACTAACAGCGGCTATTAAGGAAAAAAGCCCCATCTGTGTGGGCCTCGACCCCGATCTCTCAAAATTGCCTGAGGGAATTTCCCGTGATGCTGACGGCGTACTCATGTTCAGCAAAGCCATTATTGATGCAGTCAAGGACAGTGCGGCAGTCATCAAGCCGCAGAGTGCTTTCTACGAAGTACTCGGATGGGAAGGAGTGAAAGCGTTCTGGGAAACCTGCACCTACGCGAAGGAGCGTGGCCTGATTGTGATTGCCGATGCAAAGCGCGGCGACATTGGCTCAACATGCGAAGCATATGCCGATGCCTTCCTGTTTCAGGACAGTCCGGTTGATGCGGTGACGGTGAATCCATACCTCGGATCAGACGGGATCACGCCGTTCATCGAACGCGCGGTGAAACATGAAAAGGGGATCTACATCCTCGTCAAAACCAGCAATCCTAGCTCCGGCGAGCTGCAAGATCTGCCGATCGGCGACGAGGTGGTGCACGAGCATCTGGCACAGTTGACCGAAAGCTGGGCCGCCCAGCACATCGGACCGGCCACAAATCTGAGTCTTATTGGCGCAGTCGTCGGAGCGACATACCCCGAAGAGCTGAAGTATTTGCGCACGCTGATGCCACATGTTCCGTTCCTGATTCCCGGTTACGGAGCACAGGGCGGAGCGGCGGAAGATGTGCGACACGGATTCCTAGCGGACGGCACCGGCGCGATTGTCTCATCATCACGAGGCATTATCTTCGCATCAAAGGGAGCGGACTATGTGGAAGCAGCACAAAAGGCCGCCGCCGAGATGGCAGCAGCCTTGAAGCTCTAAAACCGAATCAGCTAACCAGCCAATCAGCTACTTTGTCACCGTCACCAACGGCCCGCTTTCGACGATCTTGTCGCTCTCGATCCACGAGAATGTTTCGGTCCCATCAGACCAGCTTGCGGCTCCGACTTCCGTCACCGTTCCCGGTCCCGGCGTTACGAGCTGTACAGTGCCGACCTGCTTGTTTCCGGCAATGGCAAGATCGCCGATGATTTCAAAGACGACTGGCGAAGAAGATATAACCTGTTGTGCTGTGGGAATGATACAAATAACCAGACGTCCGACGGGTTGAATTTCCAGAGAGCAACCAGACTGCGCTGTCGGTTGACCGACAGGATAGATACGGATATTCGATACGGTGAGATCCGTCGACTGGAGCATGAAGTAGAGGCTTTGCAGACGTACCTGAGCACCGACAGCCGCTTCACCGGTTACTCCAAAACGACCAAGCAGACGATCTGTCCCCACCATCTGTTGTAATTGCATGCCAAGATCGCCGCGAATCATCGTCAGTTCGCCGAATGATGTCTGATGGGTCAGAATCTGATTCGAATCGGCAGCGAAATAATAGAGCGTATTGGTATTCACGCCGGTCGTCGCAATCTGCACGGACCGCACTTCCAGTATTTCATTGGATAATGCCCCACCCGTGCTGCTCTTCATGCGGGCTCGCAGCCCCACGCGGATATTGGAATCTTTGGTAATGAGGGGAGCCGTATCGTCTAAATCTGCCCGCCAGTGAACTTTGTCTGTATTGCTGTAGAAGCGCAGCGCGAGCGTCGCAAGCTCTCTGCCAGTCTCATCAACCAGAACGAGTGAATCGAGCGAACGCACTTCGTCACGCAGTTCGACTTCGACCGTACGGATACGGATATCCTCCGACGGGGCTTCGATAACTCCCTCTGTCAGCGTCGGCGTGAGGGTACCCGCAACCGCAAACCGACTGAGAGCGGGAAAGAGTGCAACTGAGGAGTGAGACGATGGAGAGGATTGAGAAGATGCGGAAGAGGGAACCGACGAAACCGAGGATACCGACGAGGCAGATGATGCTGAGCGGGATGAACTCGACGACGAGAGCGAGTGGCCTTCTTCGAAAGCGCGGTACTCCTCCAGCTCGCCTTCTGCCTGTGCGACGAATGCGGCGGCAAGGCGCGCCATCTGTCCGCGTGTCAGGAACGTGCCGGCATCCAGCCCATCCGGAAGCGACACGCCGGCGTTATCGGCGGCTTTTACATATCCCGTATACCAAGCCCAGCGCTCATTGGGCGCAGGCTCGGAAATAGGCAGATCAAACAGCTCTACGAGGATTTTCAGCGCTTCCGCGTAGTTCACGTCACGCCCGGGATGAAAGAGCCCGTCGGGATTTCCTTCGACGATGCCGTCATTCTTTGCGGTGCAGACATACTGACTGAACCATGCTGATGCGGGCGTGTCAGGAAAACATCCCGTTGCATCGGTCATCTGAATGTCTGCCGAGAGCAATGCGATCTTCAAGAACTCCGCGCGATTGAGCGTGCGTTGCGGCGCAAATGATCCGTCAGGATTGCCGGCGACGGCACCGATGTCGGTCAACACGCTGATACCGGCAGTATCACGACGCGAGAAAGGTGCATCGCTGTAACGCGATGTCACATCGGTAAAGTCGAGCGCGAACGCGGCGACGGGAATTGAAAGAAATGCGAGAGAGGAGAGGAGGCGTTTCATGGAGACAAGTATAGCAAGCGTAACACCGAACCGTGAGAAAAATCTTTGAAGAGTGCTTGATGCACTGAAGATGTGTGGACAGCGGCACGGCCAAGCATAGAATACGCGTGTGCGCGGACTGCCTGACGTCTATCGGCCACGAAGAAGTCCACAAACAAACATTCACGTATCGGAGACAGAACGATCACAACGCGTCGTCCGGAATATCATCGACGATCTCAATAGTCTGTACCTCGTCATTTCAGACAGCCCCCAGTCGGTTGTTCCAACAATGAGCGTGACGCCATCACCCGTACAACGCTTATCCGATTCCGGCATCGAGCCCCGTGAGGATGATGAAATCGTGAGTATCAGCGGAGCGTGGCTGGACATGTGCGACTGCATCAATCATGGAGAATATCCGCTTGAACCATCACAATTACAGGCAAGAATCGACAACATACTCAACCGCATCTCAAGTTCGTCGGCGGTATAGCTGGTAGCCTTGATTGGAATTGAACCAATATCTACCCCTTAGGACGGGGTTGTTCT
>CAYXNG010000006.1:0-32422 GCA_964466635.1 uncultured Candidatus Peribacteria bacterium
GTGGTCCTGAGGGTCGTGGGTTCGAGCCCCATCGACCGCCCCATTCTTCATCACATAGGAGCTCAGTTGGCTCCGTTTCGTTTACGAAACGGTTTTATAAAAACCGCATCAGGTTGGCGTAGCTGTCCTGAGGGTCGTGGGTTCGAGCCCCATCGACCGCCCCATCATTCTTTCGTCCTCAGTGTCTCAAACATAATCTGATCGCCTTCTTTTCGTAATCTAACCGCCATAGCCGTCGACGTTGCCACATCCTCAAACTGATCGAAGATGAAGTTCCCCACTCCGCGAAAAATTGGTTTTCCTTTGTACATTTCCATGTCACTGATCACGTGCGTGTGTACTGCGACAACAACATCTGCACCGGCATCAATAAAACTGCGAAGGTACTGGTTGTATGTTTCTGATCCGAGTGCGACATATTCTTTGCCTGCATGCGTCAGTACCACTGTCAGTTTGTCGGATGGATTATGTTTAAGTTGATCGATGACATGGCGATAGGATGCACCGATGTCGAGAGCACCGGCGTCGGCAACAGGATTCATCAGCGCTGTCAGGGAAATAAGCCGAACACTACCCGCATCGACGAATGAATCCCCCACCCATGTCTCCCCTGCTGTATCGATGATGCGCTTGGTCTCGTCCAATCCTTCTGTGTACTGATCGAACGTGTGATTATTGAGCACCGCCCAATGTGTCGCGAGTCCGAGCATGCCCTTCCATAGATGTTCCGCATTACAAAAATCGAACATCGCACGATCGGGTGCACAGGTAGAAAGAACCGGCCCTTCCAGATTCACGAAACGCATCCCCTTCCCTTTCCAGAATTCTTGCATACCGGGTTTCAGTTTCGGCGTCGTGATACGGCGAGTCATCGTCACATCACCGGCAACAGCCAGATCATCACCGGTTAAATCGTCATTGCGATACCAGGCCATTGAAAAGTGGCTCGTTGTTTCCGGAATTGTTTCCTCTTGTAAAATGCGGGCGGAGTTTGAATGAACCAGTACCGACGGATTGTAGAAGTCGTTGTTTGCCGCAATCGTCGCAAAGGACCACAGACAGACCGGGCAATCACTCTGTTCCGGATTCTTGAGAGCGACTATGCCGGCCAGATCTTTCGCAAATAACGCTTCGGCTGTTATCTCGTCCATTTCATCGGCTTTCTTGAGCGGAAGATAATGCGAGAAATCGCTGCTGACAATCATCGTGCCGGTTTGGTCGAATATTCCCTGCAGCAATTTAACCAACTCCTCTTTGTGCTCAAACCATCCGTCGGAAAGTACAACGGGGACAATGGTTGCGTCCGGCAATGCATGCTTGATGAACGGCAACACGGCCGCAATGCCATGTTCGCCGCTGAACAACGGCGCATCGATGGTTACAAGCGTCGATCGTGCAATTGCATCGATCAAGGCATCATCGGTTTCCACGTCCCCGAGCATTGTCGTGAATGTTCCGCGTGTTGTGCAGACAACAGTCGGACACTTATTGAAGTGATCTGGAGATACAAGGAGTACGGTCTGCGGCTGTTTTTTGGATAACATGCGAATACCGCGCGCAATTCCTTCGGATGCGGTCAGATGATGCGGCACGATGACGCCGGGAATATCACGATCAGGCACATCAATATCCTGTGCCTGATAGATTCCCTCCATCACCTGTTGTAACGCTTCAGGGGGCAACGGGCTGGCAATGACCGGATTCTCGTCTGTGCTGATCAAAAGAGGAGCCGCCACGAGGACGGCTCCAAACATTGTCGTAAGAATGACAATCGCGTTTCTGCTCATCGCGTGAAGAGCGGGGCAAACCACGACGGAATCTTGGGCCAAGATGCGCGTGACGTGTATTGATAAGCGTCGTATGGATCGTCACCGGTGTAGAAGCGCGTCTGCCACTGTTCATCGGTCAAACGCTGACCGCCGTACGGCTCGGTGAATTCATACTGCGAATACGTGAAACCGACCGTCAGGCGAGGCCCGTTCGTATCCTTCACTGCAACAAGAATCAGGTGGGGAACACCTGTCGCTTCGTACAGTATACGATGAGGATTGTTGGAATCGCCGCCGGTATGGACATCGGCAATCAAGGCAGCACGCTTGTCTTTTGCCGGGAGCACAGCGCCTTCGACCGGATACGGAAGACTTGCTTCCAGTCCATTCACCATTTCTCTGCGAAGCGTTTCCCAATCACTACCCTCTTCGATGCGATACACAGTGCATGTTGTGCCAAAGTCATCGGTTTCTTCACTCGACGTGATGGTTTCGTTGAACGTTGTGTTCGCCAGTTGCTTCTGCGTATAAGATTTCACTTTCTCCAACAGATCAACGTACTGACTGAGTGGCTGCATATTACGCAGATCATCAAAGCCAAGTTCCGTCAGTCCCGCCTCCGTTCGCTGCGCGAGATACGACAGACGATCGTAGGCCTGCATCTGCGGCTCGATATAGCTCTTCGGCGGTTGCGGAACCTCGCGAGGATCGCAGACACCGGGACCTCCGCCTAATTCAGCAAAAGATTGTTTGGCGTAGAGCAACGTTGCATGTCGCAGCTCGGTCCAGAATCCTGCTGCCGTCATCAGCGTCTTTGCCGGCCATAATTCACTCTGCATGAAGCGCGGTAACGATGCCTTATTGGAATCCTGCCATGCGAAGAGCGACTGGATGGTCCACAGCCAACCGTTGTAGAGATTGCTGGTCCAGAAGGCACGATCGAATGTCGCAGCTTCCGTCTTCAATTCGTTCATCGCCTGATCAATCGCCTCTTTCGTTTCGGGCTTGTAGAAATCCAGCGTCGGAATTTTTGACTGTGCATACGCAGACCCCAGCAATGCCATCACCTCTAGAGACGACGCCATGGGAGGAAGCTTCTGCGTGTAACCCGGCTTCGGCGCTTCGTCTCCCTGCGTCAGCTGTCCGGTCCAGTAGGAATCAATGATGAACTTGCCGCTGAAGAACCGCATGCCTTTTGTCAGTAGCAACACATCCGATGTCTGCACATCGCCGACTGCCGGATAGGCAGCGGCAATATTTTTAATCTTCGGTGGGCGTGCTGCTGCAAGATAGTCCATGATCGCCGCTTCCTGATTCGACGCGCCTTCCGCCGCACGCAACGCCTCCATGTAATCTGCCGGCATCAGATCGTCGCTCGTTCCGACGAGGAAATTGATTGTCGATTCCAGTTTCGCGTAATCATTCAGTTGCTCCTGATTTTCGACGAGCAACTGCGTCGCCTTGAAGGCATAGTCGGTCAGCGCCGGACTCTTGATGAAGAACGGCAACTGCGAGAACCACATCATGCTGCGGAAATACTGACGACGCAGCGAGCTGCCGGTGTAGTGACTGCGCGGTGTGAACTGACTGAAGTCGACCATGAACTGGACACCACTGTCCTCTGCATAGGCTTTGTATTCCTGTTCAAACATCGCAGGAACACCTTTGGTCTCCGCCTTGTAGACCATCTGCAGATCGGCCAGGATTTCCTGCGTACTTGCGGCATCAAGATTCAATCCGTTGACGAACGCTGTCGCGGTCTCAATGGTATCAGCCTTTTTGTCCTCTTCGGTAAACGATGTCTGCAGTGCCGCAGGATCCTGCACGCCGTTGCCGTTCATATAGTCGTCGGGTGTCAGTGGCAGCTTGGCCGTTGAGAGCAACGTGTAAGGCACGGCGAAGTAGTTACGAACTTTGCGCCACCCCTCCTTCTCTTCTCCGGATGTCTCGTCATATTTTACCGATGCTTTCTGGAAGAAGGTCTGACTGAGCGTTTTCATCGATGGAGCAAACTTTGTGTTTTCCATTTCCTTCAGCAGCTCGGTGTAGAGGAGGTTGTAGGAATGAAAGAAAATATCGGCTGAAAGAAACAAGGCATTCGCCTGCGATCGCTTTTTGTAATCATAGTCTCCGCGCACGGCGTTATAGAGACCGATGAATTCGCGATACCACTCGCGTGCCGCACCATCGCCCATCTTCGGGCGAATCGAGGTCTCGGTTAACGGAAGCATCACAAACTTATTGCGCTCGAGCGCTTGTCGCTCGGCGGCACTGAGGGTAAAGCCGTACGCCTGTTGCATGTCATCGAGGTTCTCAATTTCGCTGAGGGAAAAATCCGCTGCGAGCGTCGGGGAAATCTGGACCGTCGTTTCGGTGTACGGAATATCCGCACCGAATGAGACAGTATCAAACTGTCCTGAGGGAACGGACATCGATGAATCGCCCGTGTCAGAACCGACACCTGGCATACAACCGGCTAACAGCGAACAAAGCAGAAAGACGGAGAAACGTTTCATAGAAGGAAGGGAATGGTACCAATGGTACAGCGATTTCATCCGCAGCGCGATTTCTGCCACGCAGTTTCCCGAAATTATGCCAAGCCCCCTTTTCATTTCGGCTCTCTTCTGCTACGGTCGAAAGGAACTGATTTCCGTCTTTTCCGTATGTCTCAGCCCCTTTTTCGCACTCCCCGCGGCACTAACGACCTTCTCCCGGAGGATCACCAGTACCATACGTACATTAAAAAGGCCGTCCGCCACCGCGCCCGCCAGGCCGGATTCAAGCGTATCGACCCGCCGGTATACGAGAACCGCGCGATTTTTGAGCGTGGCATCGGAGAACATACCGATATCGTCGAAAAAGAACTGTTTCTTGTGACGTCAAAACAAAAGAGTGATGACGCTGCCGAACTTGCACTACGCCCGGAGTTCACGGCGGGCATCTGCCGCGCATACGTGGAACACGGCATGCAGCAGCTCCCCCAACCGGTACAGTTGTATTCGATCGGCCAGTGTTTCCGCCATGACCGTCCGCAGAAAGGCCGCTATCGCCAGTTTCACCAGTTCGACTTCGAAATGATCGGCTTGAAAGATGCGTCTCTTGATGCACAGTTGATTCAGGTGATCGTGAAAATTCTCGATGACCTGCGGATTATGGATAGGCTAACCCTGCAGATCAACAACGTCGGAACCGCAGAGAACCGCAAAGTATTCTGTCAGGCGCTGAAGGATTTCTTCATCGGCAAGGAGCGTAATCTCCCCGAACTTGATCAGAAGCGTTTGCAGTACAATCCGCTTCGTCTGCTCGACTCCAAAGAAGAAGACACGCAAATCTTGCTTAAAAACGCTCCAAAGCTCGAACAGTTCGTCGATGACGAATCGCGCGCCTATCACGAAACGGTGCTGGATTATTTGGAGACGCTCGGCATCAACTTCATCAAAAACGAGGGATTGGTCCGCGGTCTGGATTACTACAACCAGACCGTCTTTGAGTTGTGGGACAGCTCGACCGGAGCTCAGAACGCGGTCGGTGGAGGAGGCCGTTACGACAGCCTCATCGAACTCTTCGGCGGTCATTCGACGCCGGGACTCGGGGCTGCATGCGGTATGGAACGCATTATCTGGCACATGAAAGAGGCCGGCATTCAAGCGCCGAACAAAGACCAGGTTGATGTGTTCGTTGCACAGCTGGGACCGGAGGCGAAGAAGACCTGTCTAAAGTTGATCACCGATCTGCGCGAGATGGGCGTCCACACCGTCGGAGCGCTGGGCGAGGCAAGTCTAAAGAGCCAGATGCGCTTGGCCGATAAATTCGAAGCACGCTACACCCTGCTGCTCGGCAAGATGGAAGTGAAGGACGGAACCATCATCCTGCGCGATATGCAGGCCGGAAAGCAAAAGCAGATTCCGTTCAAGGACACGCTGAAGACCATCAAGAAGTTACTCGGCGAGAAGAACTTGGATACGTATTCGCTGACCGATCACATGGGCAATATCATTGATCAGGGTGAATAAATGATCTTGAAAGTACGGAAAATGAGAGGAGGATGAGAAACGTCCTTCGCTCATTTACCCATCAGAAAGGAGATACCGTGAAAGAGTACATTTACTGCAAGGAATTTTGGCTTGGTCTAACGGCCATTGCTGCAGCGATCTTCGGATATCTAGGCAACGGCGATCGATCAATGTACACGCTGGCAGCAACCTGTGTCTCACTCATCATTGCCATCCGGTGGGTAGATTCTATGCCCGGTCCGGCGCCAACGCCGAAACCGCAGCGCGGAGAAGTCATCGGTGGACAGATGCGATACCTCACGACTAAGTCGAAATAAACCTGAAGGACAATCATCCTGTGCGGCGGGCCCGAAGGCCCGCCGCACATCTCTTTATCATGGGTATTTATGCCGCTGCCATGTGCATCACATGCAAACGGAAAAACACCTTCGCACATTGCCAAAGCATATCGATTCGCATGATAAAACCGCGCATGAGTCCGCGCTTCACTTCCTTCGATACCTGTTGTAATCCCGGAACGCGCTCGTAACCCATCGACAGTCCGCTACGGTATGCGTAGTAATTTAATGCAAGTTCAACCTCAAATCCCCGGCGGTCTTCAGGTGGAACCATATTCCAGAGAGATCTTCGCAGGATACGTTCGCCGCCGACAGAATAGTGAGGGGGGAAGTAAAGCTGGAATGATTCCGTCGCACGATCACGAATCAATGAGTACATGTCATATCCGTCTTCTTCTATACGCTGGATGAGCAGAGAGATCATACCCTGATTCAGACCGATCAAGTCGGCATCGGAAAACAAAAGTAGATCCTGCGATGCACGTTCTACACCGGCTGCCATCGCATCTCCCTTGCCACTGTTTATCGAGAATTCAATGACGATCGCACCGGCTTCACGCGCACGTCGTGCGGTTTTATCGGTCGATCCGTCACTGATAACAATGACTTCGGCAATTCGCGGATGACGCACATATTCACGGACGACGTTTGCGACGGTCGATTCTTCATTTAATGCCGCAATGATCACTGATACATCTTTTTGAGATGTTCGAGGCTGCATAAAAAGAAGGGGAAGTACTTCCCCTTCTTGGACGAGACTATGGCTGGATTATGACAATAACTCTGGCTTAAATATCGAGATCCTTTACGTTTTTCGCATGGGTCTGGATAAACTTTCTGCGCGGTGCGACTTCCGAACCCATTAATGTCGTGAAAACTGCATCCGCACGCTCGGCATCGTCAACCGTCACTTTCAGCATCAGACGGTTTTCAGGGTCGAGTGTTGTCTCCCACAGTTGTTCGGGGTTCATTTCACCGAGACCCTTGTAGCGCTGGATGGAAACACGGGATGATTTCTTGGCGGTCTTCTTTGCGTCTTCCTCGACCTCCCCTTCTTCGGCTGACTCCTCTTCCGTTTCTTCCGGCTGTGCATCGGCCGTCACACCCCATTCGCGCAATGCGTCATCGCGCTGTTCGTCGCTGAATGCGTAGCGAACCTCTTTTCCTTTCTGCAACTTAAAGAGTGGTGGCTGTGCAATATAGATGTGGCCATTCTCGATCAGCTCCGGGAAATAGCGATACAGCAAAGTCAGCAGAAGTGTGCGGATATGCGCACCGTCAACGTCGGCGTCTGTCATCAGCACAATACGGTGATACCGGAGCTTCGAGAGATCCTTCACTTCGCCGACACCGATACCAAGTGCAATGATGAGTGCTTTGATTTCGTTGTTACCGAGCATCTTATCCAGGCGTGCCTGTTCCACGTTCAAAATCTTTCCTTTGAGCGGGAGAATGGCTTGGAACTCGCGGTTGCGACCCTGCTTGGCGGAACCACCTGCAGAATCTCCCTCAACGATGTAGAGCTCGCTTTGTGACGGGTCGCGGCTGGAACAGTCGGCCAGTTTACCCGGCAGGGTCATTCCTTCGAGTGCGCCCTTGCGGATCACACTGTCGCGCGCTGCGCGTGCGGCAAGACGTGCGCGTGCGGCAAGAAGACATTTCGCCACGATTTCTTTTGCTTCGCCCGGATGCTCTTCCATGTAGAGCGCGAGACGTTCATTAACAACGGTTTCGACGGCGGTCTTCATTTCGGCGTTACCGAGCTTGCCTTTCGTCTGACCTTCAAACTGCGGCTCGCGAATACGAACGGAGATTACCGCAGTGAGCCCTTCACGGACATCATCAGCGGAGAGGTTGTCCTCTTTCTCTTTGAGCAGTTCGTACTTACGGGCATACGCATTGATAGTGCGGGTCAAAGCCGCTTTAAAACCAGTGAGATGATGACCACCCTCGGCGGTATGAATGTTGTTGGCGAAACTGAGCACGTGCTCTTGGAACGTCTGCGTGTACTGCAGAGCAACTTCCACCAATCCATCCGGCGTGTCTTTTTCGAACGAAATGGGGCTACCGATCTTTTCTTTCGATTCATTCAGATGGAGAACATACGCGCCGATTCCTCCTTCAAAAGAGAAGCGATACAGGCGAGGATAGGCAAGATCCGCTTCCGGACGAACCGAACGTGCGTCCATTACTCCAATCGTAATGCCGCGTGTCAGGTACGCCTGTTGTCGAAAACGCGTCAAGAGTGTCTCAAGGCTGAATTCCAGTGTGTCGAAAATATCTTCATCCGGCATGAAGGTAATGATCGTTCCGTGCTTGTCTGTCTTTCCGACTTTCTTCACATCAGCCTGCGGCTTTCCGCGCTTGTATTCCTGAACATGGATAGCACCATCCTTGTGCACTTCGGCTTTCATATACACAGAAAGCGCGTTCACCACCGATGAACCCACGCCGTGCAAACCTCCAGAAACTTTATAGCCGCTTCCTTCTCCACCGAATTTTCCACCCGCGTGCAGTGTTGTAAGAACAACTTCCAGTGCAGACTTTTTTGCCGTCGGATGCATGTCGACTGGAATACCGCGACCGTTATCTTCCACGGTTACCGATCCGTCGTCGTTAAGTGTTACGAGAATCGTATTTGCGTGACCAGCCATCGCTTCGTCGATCGAGTTGTCGACGATTTCCCACACCAAGTGATGCAGTCCGCGTACATCGGTGGATCCGATATACATACCGGGACGCTTGCGGACCGGCTCAAGTCCTTCGAGGACTTGGATTTGGGCGGCACCGTAGTTCTGTTCGGGAGTCATAATGCAAAGAGTCAAACCTCCTTTTCAGAGGAGAAAATACGGGAGAATTCTAGCAAAAAAGAGCGGATGCTCCAAGCTCGAGATATATTGATTTCACAATGTTTTGGCATACGATACCAGTGTGTATCGGACTCGATCTTTCATTGCAAAAGGAGCTGTGATGGCTACATCGTCCCCACCCCCGACACCTGCTGAAGTTGCGACAAGGCAAGGCAATGAGTATCGCCCGGGAACTCTGCGCACGACAACGCATCTGTGGATGCTGAATTTCTACAGTCTAATGAAAGGCTACACCGGCGGAATCACGTCCATTCCAGAAGGGCAAGCCTATCATGGCTCTATCCGTCAGGACTCTATCAACACATTCCTGTACAGCGGGCGGGAAGCGTACAGCTTCCCGACAGAATTGGTTGAGGTCACGTACGACGAATAATGCTGCCGATGCACATTAGCACCCCGGAGCTTCGGCTCCGGGATTTTTTTGATACAAAAAAGACCCATCTCTGGGTCTTGGATTGCAGGATGGAAACAACCTTACATGTTGCTATAAAACTTCTTCTTGCGGTTCTCTGCGCGGTAGGCCTCGCGCTTAAGGGCGCGCAGACGCTGGAGGCGCTTGCTGGGGGTGCGACTCAGGATATTGCGAGCACGCAGTTTCTTGATAAGTCCGGATTTCTGGACCTGCTGCTTGAACCGCTGCTGAAGGCGGTCATTGCTCTCTTCGCCGTGTTTGTGGGCATGGATTGCCATAAGTGCGGGGACTTTACGGGATCAAATTGGGCTTTGCAAGCGAATTTTGCATATCTCTTCTACGATTCATAGCGCCTGATTCTACACTGAAGAGTGAACGGGAGCTTTTCAATGACCTTTTTAATCAGTTCCTGATATCCACCTCGCAAGGTGTTAATGCTTTCGACGAGCCTATCAATACTGCCATCTGGCTCTTTTGATTCAAATTTGTAGACATGATTGAGAATGACAGCAACCTGATCAATGGTAGTTGAACTGATAGTTGCAAGGCGGCAACCCGTTGCAATGCCATCAAAGTACATGGAATTATGAAAAAGAATGCTGATCGTGTCGCGTACAAAAGCAGAGCAAATCAGCGCATCGATATGCGTTTTCTCGGAAGGGGAGAGATCTTCATCTACCCATTGTTGAAGTACCCTCGGTAGCTGCGCCATGGACAGGCAATCTTACATTCGAAGAATCGCTGCGACAACGGCACCTTCCGGCAATTTGCCGGCTTCTACCAGCGCTACGCGGCCGCGATGAGCAACCGCATGCGCCATCGCGTCCTGAATCTTCGAATCCTGCGCTTCAGCACCGTCCGTCACCAGCAGCAGATCAATTTTCCCCTGCTCACCTGCAGCGATGATCGCGTCGATATCGTTGCTGGTCCGTCCGGTTCCGAGCAGATTGCCGTATTCCTCAATGAGCGACTCCGCCTGCTTCATCTGATGCGCTTTCACAATCGCGTCTCCTTTTTCTTTCAATTCTTCCATCGGCATCTGCTGAGCGCTTCCTTTAATGTAGTCCTCAAGGAGCATGCCGGATTGATCGAACTTCTTGAACATGCCGTATTCTTCGGCGACTCCGGCAAACACCAGCGGCAACCGCGCGGTATGCACGACCGCATGGACACCCTTTGCAATCTTGTGCAGATATTCGTTCTCTTCCTGCTCTTCCACGTCTTTCGCACCACCCTGTCCGTGGAACATGCCGGTTTCGGCACCGGTCGAGTGTGACTGGATCGACTGTTCATGGCGCTCCATGCCGGACCACGCTTCACTCATACTGGCTGGCATGCCCTCGACGGCAAGAGGGTTGATTCCGTCGCTGTTTACTTGAAACAGCTGGGCGTGATTCTTACTGACGGCGAGAATGAAGTACTGCATAGATTCAGGAGGTAGGAGCTAGGAAGGAGGATCTAGATTCAGGAAAGGAAGTGTAAAGGTCTTAGCGCAGAAGGTCGAGCGCCTTCAGCAGTTGCATGTCGCGCGTGCCGTCTCCGGCCGCAACGGGAACATCGGGCTCCAGTCCGTTCTTGTCGATCTCCCGTCCCTTGGGCGTCAACCATTCGGCAATCGTCATCTTCATACTCGATCCGTCGCTGAACTCGACGATCTGCTGCACGGTTCCTTTGCCGAATGTCTTCTCTCCGATAACGATCGCGCGCTTGTAATCCTGCAATGCGCCGGCGACGATTTCCGATGCGCTCGCGGACCCCTTGTTCACCAAGACGATCATCGGAACATCCTCGCTGATGGTCGGCTTGTCCGCTGTCACTTCCGTGAACTCCTCACTGGCGGATTTGATGACGGCCACACTGCTTCCTTCGGGCAGGAAGTTACTGAGCGTGATCTCCGCCGCATGAAGCAAGCCGCCGGGGTTGTTGCGCAGATCGAGGATCAGACCCTTGGGATTCTTGCTCTGCACATCCGTCATCAGCGAGCGCAGCTGGGTATCGGTGGTCTGGCCGAACTGCACGATACGGACGATCGCGATCCCGTCTTGGCTGGAAATATCGATCTCCGGCAGTCTGACGGTGTCGCGCGTGACCTCGATGTCCATTTCCGATCCGTCACGCAGTATCGTCAGTTTCACCGACGTTCCCTTGGGGCCGCGGATTTTATCGACGGCCTGAACCAGGTTCATGTTTGCCAATGTTTCACCGTTCACTTTGATAATGCGGTCACCGGCACGGATGCCCGCTTTCTGCGCGGGGGATCCGTTGATGGGAGCGACAACCGTCAACGCGTTATCGGAATACTCGACCTGCGCACCGATGCCGGACACCTCTCCCTGGAACTGCTCCTGGAAGTTCTTCGCATCGGCCGGCCGCATGAAGATCGTATACGGATCGTTCAGGCTGTTCACCAGCGCCTCCGCTGCTTTGTATCCCGCCTCTTTTGAGTCGATCTTTGTGTGGTAGAGATACTGCTGGTTGAGCAGCTGCCACACTGTCCGCAGAAGATCGGCCTGCGGGAGATCAATCTGCTTCTGCTGCTTGTATTGAACTTTAATGCTTGTCGCATTCGATTTGGTCGTAATCGATGCGTTACCGGATAGTTTCTGCAACATGAGTTTCGCCTCCCGACCGGTCAGATTGCGGGAAGTACCGAACAAGGTAGAGCGAACGGGTTTCATCCATCCCTGCTCGACCGCCAGTTGAGCCGCATCTTCTATGCCTTTCACGTCGGTAAACGAGAGCTTCGATCCTGACGGCTTCATGTTGCGCATCTTCATGGCGATAACAGCCGCTTCGCCTCGTGTGACCGGCTTGCGTAACGAGGCGTCCGACGACGAAAAAGCGGTCATGGCGCCATATGTTTCGGCAATACGGACATACGGCTTGTAGGCCTGGGGAACCGATGGCTTATAGGTTTCTTTCGGCACCGCTTTCGTATCGACCGGCAATCCTAATTCCACAATGACGGCTCGGAGGAAATCGCCGCGGGTCACGAGGGCGGTATCCTTCACGTTCAGCGACTGCGCACCGAACGTGGCGAGAGGAAACGTGAGTGACAGGAAAAAGAGACCGATTCGTTGGGCGTTGCGTGAAACGTGCATGAGACGACGGGAATTCTTCCGCGCGGGAAGAAAATAAAGTACCGGCATTCTACGCGGCGCTTCTCATCTTTCACAACAAATCGGACGATATTTCTTCAATAAAGGAAGATTGATTTAGGTTCGACTCGCATGACCGAAGCGATTTCAGCTAAATATACGATTACTGTTATCCTGCAACTTCCTGTAGCAGCTCCTCCTTCGTCACAAGATGACCGCGTTCCGCAATGTTCTCTTTACGCATGAAGAGTGATGTCAGCAACCAGAATCCTCCAACCACGTACAGCAATGCGGGGACAAGCAGCAGCGGTATGTTTCCGAGGAACCCCGGCGCTCCGTCGCCCAGCAAATCTGCAACGGACTGCGGGTTACCGGGAAGGATGTCCGGCAACGTCACGAGGAAGTTAAAGACACCGTGCAGCACGACAGCGGCCAGAAGACCCGTCGTCAGCATTTGCACGCGGAACATCGATACTTCGCGCAGACGCAACACAGACACCGCTGCATGGAGGACGCGATGAATGCGACCCTTAGCATGCGCTTCGGCCAGGACAGGTGAGGCGAAAATCGCCAGTCCGAGGAAGTATCCCATCACGCCGGTCGAGAGAATGTGCACCATGCTGGTCAGAACCGAGCGACCGAGAATATTTCCCAGGAAACCGCCGATGTCGGGAGCTGCTCCATGGAACAGATACTCGCGGACGAATGCGGTGAAGTAGACCGGATTGATGATGTTTTCCGCAAAGGCGAATCCGATGGCGGCCATGATCGACAGCTGCATCACGTCATCGATGCTGGTAAACACCGATTTCGCGCTGCGGCTGAGCACCCAATACTTACTGACTTCCTCTATAAGCCCGACAAACATGAAGGATAAAAGCGTTACCAGCACTATCATGGATGTCTGGCTCAGGCTTCCCGCATATCCCGAGACAAACAGTTCGGACGCGCGATTGAAGCTTTCCGGTTTGATGGTGAAGAAGAAAAACTTCAACTCCACTCCTCTGCGGACAAGGGAATCATAAAAAAGAATGGGGACGGTCGACAGGACACCAGCCAAGAAGAGCAGGATGACGGTACTGAGCCGCTCGCGGTGATACTTCAGAAAGAGGCGGCACCAGATGACCGCAGGAATAAGGGCGATGGCGGCGGCGATCATCCGGATGCGGAAGTCGGACGCCGAGTCGTCACCGAACATGCGCAGGGAAATCCAAAAGAGAAACGTCAGCAACAGCACAAGCTTTGTCTGCACATCCCACGGACCGAATAGCGCTCTCCATCCTATTGCCAAAAGCAGAACGGCGAGTGCCGCTGCATACGGATTCGACGTCGATCCATGCTGCAAAAACAGGTCCGTCGAACGGATCAATCCCACCGACAGAAAGGTGCCGAGTGCACCGGCGAAAAAGAGGTGTGACGTGCGGTGCTGCATCCGGCGCGAGATATCGACCGTCGCCAACGCTCCGACTGCGCAGAGAACTGCGAGTGATTTCCCGGTGAAAAGTGAATATTCAGCCAGAAGCGACATATCTGGTTATTATAGCATTTTTTAAGCATTTTTTCAATTTCAGGATCATCGTAAAACGGCTTAAAATGGCCATCTGTAACGAATTTCACGCTCCGCTCATTGCCGTGTGCTGCAGCGCGAAGGTACACTCCGCAGCATGCGTTTTCCTTCTCTTAAGAGTACGAGTACCAGCCCGATGCATCTATCGGTCTTGTTTCTTCTTGCACTGTCTTATTTCACCTTTGTCCATGGATTCTGGAATCCACCGGCGCTGTTTTGGGACGAGAACTATCACATCGCCTCCGCTCAAAAATATCTGAACGGCGTCTATTTTATGGAACCGCATCCCCCACTCGGAAAACTGGTGATTGCGGCCGGCGAATGGCTCATCAATGCTAATCCTCTGGATAATCAGTTCATCGGCACCGACTACGCAACCAACCCGCCGGAAGGATTCTCCTTCGCCGGCTACCGACTGCTGCCGACTATGCTCGCGTGGCTGACGACCCCGATCGTTTTCGGCATTTTCTTTGTAATTACGCGTAAACATCTCTGGTCGGTACTGCTCAGCTTCCTCTATGTATTCGATAACGCGCTGATTGTTCACAGTCGATCGGCGATGCTGGAGTCGACATTGATGTTCTTCAGCGCACTGACGATTTTCGCCTTTCTGCTGCTGATTGAATGGAAGAATAACAAGAAAAAATTCGGCCGAGCGGCACTGCTGTTTGGTGCGTCCTTCGGCGCGGCTTTGGCAACGAAGGTTTTTGCGCTGCTCTTTGTCTTGCTTGTTCCCGCTCTTCTTGTGTTCGTGTGGCCGAATATCCGTCGATGGTGGACCTTCGTCTGGATGGCGCTGATTGCTTTCGCAGTGGTGTACATCGGGGTATGGCATATTCACTTCTCTCTCGGAGGAACGGTAAATCCATCCTTGCCGGATGCTGGGTACTATCAGGCATCGGCGGAGTACAAGGCGATTCTGACCAACCGTCAGAACAGGTCCGTGTTTGCGATCCCCTATATGCTGCGTGACTCACTGAATTTCGTCTCTCATTATCAGGCGGGCGTTCCTCGTCTCGATTTGTGCAAGGCCGACGAAAACGGCAGCCCTTGGTTCCTCTGGCCCTTTGGCGGACGCACGATCAGTTACCGCTGGGAAACGCCGGACAGCAACGCATATCGCTATCTGTATCTCGTTCCGAACCCGACGATCTGGCTTCTCGGACTCGCGGGTGTCGGCATGAGTGCGGTTCTGCTGATTGCATCGGTTCTGTATCCAGGTGCGGTTCATCTCCGCAAAGGGCTGCTCATCACGCTCTTCCTCGGTTTGTATGTCAGTTACATGGCCGCCGTGTCGACCATCGATCGCGTGATGTATCTCTATCACTACTTCCTGCCGCTCTTCTTCACCTTTGTTCTGGTCGGCCTTGTGTTCGATGAACTGCAGCAGTTCTCTATCTGGAAGCTGACTGAAAAGCGCAAGACCTATGCACTGCTCGCAATGGCGATTCTCATCTTCCTCAATTTTGAATACTTCCGTCCGTTCTCGTACTACGGCCCGTTGAACGCCGAGCAATTCGAGCGTCGCAACTGGATGCAGATTTGGGATATGCGTTGCGTCAATTGCGATCGGAATAGTCCGTTTGTGGTTGAGACGCGATAGGAAGTAGGAGCTAGTATCCAAGTGTCATGGTTCGTCTTCGCTCGGGATGACACAAGTGCATCTTCGATCCGCTTGCTCGTTTTAATTCGCACAAAATTTATTTCCCTATACTTGAAATATGTGTCATTTCTACATTCTGCCAAAGCCTGCAGCTTTTCTTCATGGCCGTAAATCATCGCTTCTTTCTTAGAGCGACTCCATCGCTTGATTTGTTTTTCATACGAAATCGCCTCTCCTACATCCTGAAACTCCGATCGATATACAAGCTTCACCGGACGTCGTTTCGTTGTGTAACACTTTCATTGGTACCAGCCTGATGTTCTTGTAAGCGTCTTTCAAAATCATCCGTGATGCCGGTGTAATATGATCCATCGCGGCAACGGAGAATATAGACATAGTATATTTTCGACATCCGTTAATTTTACTTTATCTACATTAAAATTGATGCTTTAGTGCTTTAGAGCAGCAAAGCAAAAAACAATTGACTCCTGATTCCTGAAAGCTGACTCCTCGTTTAGAGTTTAGCCGTCCTCAACCCCCACAACTCTTTGAACATGCGGATGATCACCTTGATGGATCCGCCGGTCGGCGTTCCCTTTGTCCGCGGGTAGTGCGGGACATCGACAGTATACCAAGGAATCCCCTTCCGTTTCAGACGCAAAAACATTTCGGTATTGAAGAGCTTTTCCACGCCGTGTGTCGGGCGGATCTCTTTCCAGACATCGCGGCGGAATAATTTAAGACCGCAATTCACGTCGCGAACCCAGAGCCCAAGCACGATGTAGTTCATGCCACCAAGAATCTTTCCGAACATGTTGCGAATGAGCGGATCAGCTCTGTGTGCTCGTCGCCCTGTTACAAACGCAAAGCGATCGATATGCGGCAACAGCAATGACAGATCCGACGCGTGGAATTGTCCGTCACTGTCCATAAACGCAATCAGGTCCGTGGTCGCAGCATCGCATCCCGAGCGAACCGCTACGCCATATCCTCCATTCTTCTGATGTGTAACGATCTTCAGATTGTCGTACTCTTTGGAAAGATTCTTCAGAATCTGAGGGGAGCCATCTTTTGAGCCATCATCAACCACGATGATCGATCCGTTGACGGAAGCATTTTTCATCCACGACGCAACGTCGCGTACGGCCGCTTCGATGTTTTCTTCTTCGTTGTAACAGGGAAGGATGACGGACAGAGACATGAGTGGTGAAGAAAGTGGAAGCGATTCTATCTCCGACGCAATCATTTAAACAGAGTCGGTTAGAAAAAGAATGATGAGAAAAATGACACATGAAGCCGACAGCAGTCCCATCACGATCCTCCGGAATAGGATAGAGTGACCGCTTGCACTCGCCAGCGCATAATACGCGTAGGGTATCAACAATGCAGTCGAGTAGCGAAAATCCTGCGAGCTGCTGAATGGCATCTGGATGCGGACAGCAAGTGCACCCATCAGGAGCATGACCGTCGTGACAACAAGGGGAAACGTTGATGACCGGATGCCCTTGAAACTATCGAGCACGAATGACCAGATGGCACCTGCCAGAGCGATGATTCCGGTAAACAATATAATGAGAGCGGCCGGAGTCGCAGCTGGATGATACGTAAACTCTCCGAAGAACATCGAACGGAACAGGTATTCCCAGAGGTAGTGACGGCGCGCGCCCTCACCGTCGATCTGATTGAACGGATGACGCAATACTTCAACAGGATTGAATACGAGTAACCGGTTCCACGTGTTGGGAATCGGCCCGGTCATATGTTCCGCGTTGCCTATTACCGCCGAGCGTGTTTCCTCCACTTCGAAAAATGGTGGAATCACATACCACCCGGCAATGATCAGGCTCGTCATACCGAGAATGATGACCATGCGAGCCTTCTTTAACCAGTCGATGTCCGGCTGTGCCAGAGCGACGATTCCAGCAATCGGCAAAAATAGGACCATGTTCATTTTTGAGAGCAGTCCGAGACCGATGGTGACCGAGAGGAGAATCCATCGTAGAAGGTGCGGCGACTGCCACCAACGAAGCAATAACAGGACCGAGATGAATGCTGTAAGTTGGGCAAAGACATCGTTGTTCAGGCGCGCCGCGAAGTACACGAATGATGGAACTGCAGCTAGAAAGAAAAGAAAGATGATTGTATCGGGTTCATACTTGGCGGACGAATACAGCTGATTCGCACACCTGATACACACAACGAATACGACAATCGAAACGATCAATGAGAGGATTTGCACCAAATTGAATCCGAACTCTCGCTCAAATCCAATTGCTTCTGTTCCAGCCACAATCAACGCACCCGCGGCGTAATACAAGGGAGGTTGATAGAATTGCCATCCGTCATCGCGATCGGGCAATGAACGATGATCGACCAAATAGTTGATGTAATCGATGTGGCCGAACACGTCATGACCGCGTTCTTCATAGGTCGTCACGAACAGGTATGTCAGACGCATTACGACTGCAATGCAGAAAATAATAAGTGTGAAGACAAAGCTGGAATTCTTCCGCATAGAATGATGGTAGCATATAGTATTCCGTATGACCTCGCGTCAATCACGACTGACTGGCGACACGATCATCCGCCATCTTAAGGCGAACTACGACGTTCTATTCTTACTGCTAATAGGCATCGTCGTGCGCGTGTGGGCATTCGGAGATCTGCCGCCGGGACTGAATCAAGATGAAGCGGCAACGGGATACGATGCATGGTCGGTGCTGAACTTCGGCATTGATCGCAACGGATTTCCATTTCCCGTCATGTTCGTATCATGGGGGTCGGGGATGTACGCGTTGAACGGATATCTCGCGTGGCCGTTCATGCTGCTCTTCGGCTTGAGTGAAACGTCGATCCGTCTGCCGCATCTCACGCTCGGCATCGCATCACTCGTTTTGATGTATCAACTCGTCCGTCGTATCGTCGACCGTCCGACGGCCGTGACGGCACTGCTGCTCCTTGCCATCAACCCGTGGCATATCATGATCTCGCGCTGGGGACTGGATTCGAACATCCTGCCTGGAATGTTTCTGATCGCAGTCTTTCTTCTTATTCTCTCGTTACAGAAAAGTCGATACCTTCCCTGGTCCGCATTCGTCTTGGGACTCTGCCTTTATCTGTACGGTACCGCCTACGTTGTTGTTCCGATATTCACCGTGCTTGCCGCAATCACATTGAAGATATTCTGGAAGGCACGATGGTCATCGCTCGGCATCTCGGCAATCGTCGCACTCGTGACCGGTTTACCCATCGCGCTCTACGTCGCCATCAACCAGTTTAAATGGGAATCGATCGTACTGCCGTTCATGAGTATCCCCAGACTGACGGGAACTCCGCGTTTTCAGACCGTCTCGAGCGTGTTTAGCGGAGACTGGGGCAGCATTATCAACAACCTTCGGGAATTCTGGAGACTGCTCTTGTATCAGCATGACGGGCTGATTTGGAACGGGATTGAAGGATACGGTCAGCTCTATCTGATCGGATTACCTTTTGTGATTATCGGTATCGTTGTTGCGTGTATACGAGTGTGGAACGCACGCGGAAAAGATCCGGTTATCTTTCTGCTTTTCTGGCTGATCTCCGCTGTCACTCTTGCTGCGTTGCAATCGGTAAACGTCAACCGCATCAACGTGATCTACATCGCATTGATTTTTTTCTGCGCACTCGGCGTACAGACAATTGCTTGGGGGAATCGATTTGCTCGCGACGGTATCCTCAGCGTTTTTCTGGTTCTCTTTTCGTTCTTTTCACATTCGTACTTCACGCAGTACCGCGCAGAAGCATCCGATGATTTCTTTACCGGACTCGGTCCGGCTATAACGCATGTGACCAATTCGACTAACGGCGATCTCTGCATAACCGACCGCGTGAACATGCCGTATGTCTTCGCGTTGTTCTACGACAAAACAGACCCCCGACAATTCAACGAAACCGTGGTGTACGAAAATCCGGGCGCGGAATTCCAGTGGGCGAATCAGTTCGGACGATTCACCTTCGGACTGCATCGATGCAATGATCGATCGTACGGCGGGTACGTGATACATCTGGATGAACTCGATGGATTCACTGACGGACGCTACGATATCCGAGTGTTCGATCACTACGCTTCCGCCATCCCCTTCTGATCATGCGACTTTCAGACACTCTGCTCAGCCCTCGATGGAACGCCGCATTCATTGCGGAGATATTCGTCGGATTGTTTCTAATCAGCGCAGGTCTCGCGAGCATGCTCTCGCTCGGCATGCGAGACATGAGCGCAAGCTACCAGTATGACGGTATGGAATCACACGAGACTTCCATCCCCTTTCTTGCCGAAGGCGAAGGATCGTACTTTAACATTACTGCAACGTTCAGAATGAATCCGTTGCACGCGAGCTGGTTCGTCATCGGACCCGATGATTGTGTTGAAGAGATGATTGTAAACGGCCAGCCAATCGATGACATCACTGGTCTGTGTAATTTTCATCCGGGTCGCGTGGTCCGCCTTCCGCTGCAGTCGGGAGAAAATACACTGTCGATGCGCATTCGTGATACCGGAGGACAGGGTGGATTGATGCTGCGTACGGCATGGACCGACCCGCTGCTCTTGTCGCTACTCGTCATCATTCTTCTGCTTGCAAGTTGGATCGGCGCGCGGTTAATGCTTCTTCGCCCGGAGTCAAAGGGCATCGCGTTGTTTCCGGCTGTTATAGCCATTGCATTCGTGATCCGTCTGGGGCTGTCGTGGCACGGCGGTTTCGGCGGGGATATCAGCTTGAACCAAGACTGGTCGAAGAGCGCGGTCAGGCTCGGATTGATTCAATCGTATAGCGAACAACTCAAAAGCGACACGATGTTGCCGAACTATCCCCCGCTCTCCATCGGCATGTTCGCCCTAACCGGGTACGTCTATCAATCGACACTGTCACCGAACTTCAACGAAGAAGCGCCTATCTACCGGGTCATCATTAAACTTCCGGCGATTCTCGCCGATCTTGTCACCATCATCGTTCTGTATCTGATTCTGATACCGCTCGGCGGCAGAAAGCGATCCTTTCTCGCAGCCGCGCTCTACGCCGTTCATCCGGCAGTTATTCATGACTCCGCCGTCTGGGGTCAGATCGACAGCGTCTTCACTCTCTTCCTGTGTTTGACCGTTCTGTGCATGCAGCGGCACCGGTGGATGCTTGCCGGCGTACTGATGGCATCGGCGCTCCTTATTAAGATGCAATCCCTGTTATTAGTTCCCGTGGTCGTCGTTGCTGCAGGGTTCGACATCAGACGATGGATACGACTGATGGCCGGCGGCCTTTCCGTGACTGTGCTTACCGTGATTCCGTTCGCAATCTACGGCGCACTCGACAAGCTGATGAATGTCTATGCTGGTTCCGTCGGCTTTTACAACACGCTCAGCTACAACGCCTATAATTTCTGGGTCATGCTCTACACCCGCGAAACAGGAAAGTCCGCAACGGACCTGTTCTTCGGTCCGCTGTCGCACCGAATGTTCGGGCTTATTGCCTGGTTCATCGTCATCGGCAGCGTGACGGTCCTCTGGTTCCCGGCAATCCAGCAGGACATTAAATCTAAGGGAAAAACCGGCGTCACCATGCTGTCCGCAGCTTTGATCGCGTATGCGTTCTTCCTCTTTAATGCAGAAATGCACGAGCGTTATCTCTTCCCCTTCATGGCATTGGGTCTGCCTCTTCTCTTGCTGGGACGAAAGTCTGCCATCCTCTATATGAGCGCATCGATCCTGTTCACATTGAACCTCGTTTCGCTCGTCGCATTCTCGGACATCGACCGGATGATTCTGCAGGAAACCTTCAAGGAAGCGCACCCCGTCGCTATCGCGACCGCGAACATGATCGTATTTGCCTGCGTCTGGATATTTGCGCATGCCTATCAGAAAACAACCGTAAAACCCGGTTTCTGGAAGACATTGATACAGCGGTTCAGTCTTGGCGGATCCAAAAGGACACTTTTGCGACGTCCGATTCTCCGCTAGGATTCGGTCCTATGCCCGCCTCCTCTCTTGATCAGATTGTTTCATTGTGTAAGCGTCGCGGATTCATTTTTCCGGGATCCGATATCTACGGCGGTCTGGCGAATACGTGGGACTACGGACCATTGGGCGTAGAACTAAAGAACAACGTGAAGCGCCACTGGTGGAAGACATTCGTCCACAAGCGCGGCGACATGGTTGGACTGGACGCGGCCATTCTAATGAACCCGCGCGCTTGGGAAGCTTCCGGACACGTAAGCAACTTCAACGATCCGTTAATTGACTGCAAGAGCTGCAAGCAGCGTTTCCGAGGAGACAAGTTGCTGGAAGAAAAACTCGGCGTTGAGGCGGCGGCAGTCATCACGCTCGACCAGCTTCAGCCGATGCTCACCGCGGAAAAAGTTACCTGCCCGAACTGCGGCGAGTGCAACTGGACGCCGGCAAAGAAATTTAACCTCATGTTCAAGACACAACAGGGTGTGATTGAGGGCGAAGGAACGGATATCTATCTACGGCCCGAAACCGCGCAGGGAATTTTCGTGAACTTCAAGAATGTCGCGCAGACAACGCGCATGCGCCTGCCGTTCGGCGTCGCGCAAATCGGCAAGGCGTTCCGCAACGAGATCACGCCGGGTAACTTCACCTTCCGCACGCGTGAATTCGAACAGATGGAAATTGAGTATTTCGTTGAGCCGGGCACCGATGGTCCTGCGTTCGAGGAATGGAAAGATGCGGTCTGGAACTGGTACACCGGTCTCGGCATCGACGCGGCCAAACTCCGCATTCGTGAGCATGCAAAAGACGAGCTCTCGCATTACAGCTCCCGCACCGTCGACATCGAATATGATTTCCCGTGGGGATGGGGCGAGCTCTTCGGCCTCGCAAATCGCGCGGATTTCGATCTCAGTCAGCACGAAAAATTCAGCGGGGAAGATCTCAAGTACACGGACCCCGATGAGCCGACGAAGAAATTCCTCCCGTACGTCGTGGAACCGAGTTTCGGTTGCGACCGTACGGTTCTGACATTGTTGATTGATGCATATGATGAAGAAGAGTTAGAAGGCGGTGATGTCCGCACCGTGATGCGCTTCCATAAATCGATCGCCCCGGTGAAAGTGGCAGTTCTTCCTCTCAGCAAAAAAGAGCATCTGATTTCGAAAGCACAGGAAATCCGCAACATGCTCATCGACAAGTTCGACGGCAACATCGACTTTGATGTCACAGGATCCATCGGCAAGCGCTACCGCCGCCAGGATGAAACCGGCACGCCGTCTTGTGTGACCGTCGACTTTGGCACCATCGGAGAAGATGCGGAACAAGGTGCACCTGATACCGTAACTATTAGAGACCGCGATACTTTGGAGCAGAAACGCGTGCCAATCGGCGAATTAGTTGCTGAATTAAGCTGAATTGACTTTGCACTAAAAGGAGAGTTGGATACATTCCCTGTGCGTCAGTTCGCATAGGCAATCTTTCACATCCAACGGTTCAACCACAGGAGTCCGTATTATGTCTTTCTGCAACGGCTCATCATGCGTCATTCGTCATCAGCATTCGACAAGGGCAGCAGAGATGCGCTTTCCCGTACTTGGATGTTCGAACTCACGCATGCACGAGGCATGGACGTACGTGTTGGCTGGAGAATATTGCCGCCAGTCATTTCTGCGACGGCACCATCGATACGCTGATTCTCGCGTTCTCCTCTCCCAAAACGGAAAGCGCGTGAACGCAGCAGTTTACGAAGGCCAATGGGTCATGCTTAATCGACACTGGACAAAAGGAAACTTGCCTCGGGCTCTGCTCGATCGGATTGTTCGGCGCTATGTCAAAGGGGAGAAGCACGCTAATTGGGAGAGCATTCGACGCGAAGCTTCTGACTTCTACGATCTTGCGTTCGAAAAAAGCCTTCCATACAGCGACGTTGCCAGGGCGCTGAGTTGAAGCAGGATGTGATCCTACCGGCATCTCTTGTTATGCGAGATGCCGGATTTTTCTACTTGTTTGATAGAGCATTATGCTCCGGTGATTTATCATATGTGCATGTTCACCCGCATTTTCCGGTTTCTGAAAGACTATCCGAAACTCGTCATCGACCCTCACGTACCGGCAAAAACAAAATATCTGCCGTTACTTGCTCTGGTATATCTCATTGTTCCCATCGATCTCATTCCGGACTTCTTCGTGCTGCTCGGTCAGCTCGATGACATAGGAGTCATTCTGATTCTTCTGACCATGGCCATGCGCATTTTTGAGGAGACGCCGGAGCAGAAGGAAAAGAAGAGATACGGTGATGTGATCGATGTGACGCCAACGGACAGAAGAGTATAATCGGACCGTCTTTCCACTTCCCCCATGACATTCGACGACTTCACCGCACTCTGCACCAAACGACACAGCATCCGCACGTTTGCCGAAAAGCCCGTACAGAAAGAGGAGGTGTTCAAACTGCTGGAAGTCGCCCGCCTCGCTCCAAGCGTCGAGAATACGCAGCCATGGCATTTTCATATCGTTGAAAACCGCTCCTTGCAGCGGTCACTGATGGAAGCGAGCTGTTACGGCAATTTCATCGAGGGGTCTGGCATCTTCATCGTCATTACCTGCGATTCATCGGTCCGGCCATCGAACAACGATATTCTCTGGAATCCACGCGAACTGGAGTATTCCTGCGTGACCGCCATGGAACATCTGCTTCTGGGCGCTACGGCTATGGGCTTGGGCAGCTGCTTCGTCTCCTTGCACCACGGGACCGCTCACGACCTTCTCAAGCTGAAGCCGAACCAGACCGTGATCGGCGGCGTGATGCTCGGATACCCGGCGGAAGAGTCTGCGTTTGAGTCTCCGCACGCGCGAAAGCTGGTTTCGGAGCTGTTCACACTGTATTAGGCCTTGCCAAGCAGTTCGGACACCTGTATAAACCACGCATCACCGAATGCTGATCGCTGCGGTCCTGGCCCGAAGGGCCACCCTGAGCAAGTCCCCGAAGGGGACGCGCCGAACGGGTGATCCTCTCGAGAATCCTCCGCACTAGGCGAAAAGACGCATTCGGGCAGCCCCCAAGGATTTGATCACCGCCTTCTCTCCTTGCACCCAATAGAGGTGTACATCGCGCCGATCAACTCTGTTACTACCTCCTCACTTCCTAGTTCCTACCTCCTATCGTTATGCCTATCCCGTCTGAAGCCGAACTGCTGGAACATGCCTGCCACTTCGGCCACCCACAGGCCAAGTGGAATCCGAAGATCGCACCGTTCCTCTACGGTACTCGCAAGGGTATCCACATCTTCGATCTTGCCCAGACACGTCAGGGTCTGATCGACGTTGTCGAAGCCCTCAAAGCGCTCCAGTCCGGAGGTAAAACGATTCTCTTCGTTTCGACCAAGCAGCAGAGCATCCCACTCGTCGAAGACATCGGCCAGAAGCTGAATCAGCCGATCGTCACCAAGAAGTGGATTCCGGGTCTGCTCACGAACTGGCCGACCATCAAGCGCCGCCTGCAGTACTACCTCGATCTGCGCCGCAGTTTCCAGACCGGTGACGTCGAGAAGTACACCAAGAAAGAGCAGATGGCCCTGCGCAAAGAGCTCGCTAAGCTCGATGCAGCTCTCGCGGGTGTCGCGGCGATGCACGGACTTCCCGACGCACTCTTCGTCGTCGACGCGGTGCGCGACCACGTCGCCGTGCTTGAGGCGAAAAAGCTTGGCATCCCCGTCTACGGCATCTGCGACTCCAACGCCGATCCGGACGAACTCACTGCCTGCATTCCGGCAAACGACGATGCCGTTCGTTCCATCCAGATTCTTCTCGACACGATCCTGCACGAACTGCAGACCGTCCGCAGCAAGAAGGATCAGGTTGTGAACAAAGAGGAAGAACCCGAAGAGCGCACCGTGATCGGCGGCTCATACTAAGATATTCTATCTCCGACTTCTCCATCCTAGCTCCTACCTCCTAGATATCATGGACATCTCCGCATCTTCCATCCAGTCACTGCGAGCCCGCACGGGCGTTTCCATCTCCGCCGTCAAAGACGCACTCGTTGAAGCGGGAGGCGACGAAGAGAAAGCGATTGAAATTCTCCGCAAGCGCGGTATCGCCCAGGCAGCCAAGAAGGCTGACCGTGAACAAGGCGAAGGGCTGGTCTTCTTGAAAGAAGAGGGTAGCCGCGTCGCCATGTTCATCCTCCGCTGCGAAACGGACTTCGTCGCTCGCGACGAGAACTTCGGCAAGACCGGCGAAGAAATCGTCTCGGTTCTGTTCTCCGACGGTATGGATGCGGCCAAGGCAAAAGCAGCCGAGCTTGTTCCCGAGTTGGTCCAGAAACTCGGAGAGAACATTACGGCCGACGATATGCATGCAATCGAAGCGCCTGTTATCGGAAGTTACATTCACAGTAACCGCAAAATCGGGGTAATCATCGGACTTGAAGGATCAACCAAAGACACGGCGCGTGACATCGCGATGCACGCTGCAGCGCTGAGCCCGCGCTACGTTCATCCGGAAGAAGTCGGCGAAGACGTGCTGGAAAAAGAGAAAGAAATCTGGCGCGAACAGATGAGCAAAGAGGGTAAGCCTGAAGCGATGTGGGACAAGATCATGATGGGCAAAGAGAAAAAGTTCCGCGAAGAAAACGCCATCACCAAGCAGAACTTCGTGAAAGATCCAAGCAAGACCGTCGAGCAGCATCTCGATGGCGGCAAGATCACGACGTACGTACGCGTATCAGTCGCGTAAATACTAAAAATTCTTTTTTAAACGGGGCCAGAGGCCCCGTTTTTTAATACTAATCGTGTCCGAAGCGCGGGTCTCCCGCGCTGCAGGACTCTCTGAAGGAGGGAGCTCGTGAGGGAACCTTGGGTCCCTCACGCTTTTTACCATTTCTGCCACGGCATTTCGATCTGATCGAGCGGAATGTCGTCGATGGATTCCGCAACCTTTTCACCGGCAACCTTTGCGATGATCTGATGAAGCTGCTTGCGGAAGACGAATGCCATCACCGCAGCCAAACCGAAGAGTCCGATGAGAACACTGGCGGTCATGAACGGGAAGGAATCGATGATGCCTTGGGGGGCGGCGCGCTTCAGTTCCGTACAATCGGGTCCGCAGTCTTCGCCGCCGTCGCACTGTTCGCCTTCATCGATCACGCGGTCTCCGCAGCGCGGAGCGCGGCAATCCATACGACAGGCATTGGCCTTGCTGTTGGAATTCTCGCGCCCGTTGTCGCATTCCTCCTTGGAACTCAGCAGACCGTCACCGCACGTCGGCACCTTGCAGAGCGTCGTGCAGTTATCGTCATTATTATCGTTTCCATCATCGCAGTATTCACCAGGTTGGAGCAGACCGTCGCCGCAGACCGGCTTTTTGCATTCAACGGAACAGGAATCGTTGTTGTTCTGATTGCCATCGTCACACTCTTCCTGTCCTTCGCGGACTCCGTTGCCACACAGCGGCAGTTTGCACAGATTGTTACATCCGTCGGTATTCAACCGGTTTCCGTCGTCGCATTCCTCGCCAGCCGCGATCTGTAAAACGCCGTCACCACAACGCGCCATGATACACTGGTTCGTGCAAGCGTCGGTATCGACCCTGTTCCCGTCGTCGCATTCTTCGCCAAGCTGAACTACGCCGTCGCCGCACGTCGGCAGGGTACAAGTATTGGTGCAGCCGTCGCCACTGACAAGGTTACCATCGTCACACTGTTCACCGAGAGCGGTCTGAACGATCTGATCGCCGCAGCGGGGATTCTTACATGCATTCGTGCAGGAATCATTGTTCACCTGATTGCCATCGTCGCATTCTTCGCCGCTCTGCACGCTTCCGTCTCCGCAGGCGGGAGATTTACACGTATTGCTGCAGGCATCGGTATCAACACGATTGCCATCATCGCATTGCTCCCAGATAGCCACGATTCCGTCGCCACACTGGGCAATACGACAAGCATTGGTACATGCATCGGTATCGACCCTGTTCCCGTCGTCGCACTGTTCGCCGCTATCGATGACGCCGTTTCCGCAGACAGTCTGTGTTGCTGCCGTCGATGATGCGGTGGACGTCGTAGATGCAGCGGACGATGTTGCAGTTTGAGCCAGTTGAGGAGTCGTACTGGAAGACGAGGCCGTGCAAGCAGGAAGGAAATTCCGCTTACAGCCACCGGAACAGTTTCCGTCTTTATCACAGGTCGGTACCGTACAGATCGCACCGCAAGAAGGCGCAAGATAACGTGTTTCGATGACCAGTTCTCCGGTTGCAGGATCGAGCGCATATACCTCCTCGGACTCCGGCTCACATTCCTCTTTCAGGGCAGGGGAAATTAGACCGTCACCACAGAAGAGCAGTACACAGTCTTTGGTGCAGTTGCTGAATCCATTCTTGGTACTTCCCAGATCACACTCTTCTCCAACATCAACGACTCCGTTTCCACACATCAGAGATCGGCTGCTGCTCGAAGCGGCTTTCACCGGACAACCAGGTGTTCCATATGCCTTGCCGACACAATCGGTCACGAGGTCCGCACCGAATGTTCCGCCGGAGAACGCAACGACCGATGCAATCGCCGCACAGCCGAGGACCGACAGGGTTGTAGAGGAGAGTGTGTGTTTGTTCATAAATGTTCTATTTAGTATAGCAGATTTTGCATTTGGAGACCAGACCCATTTTGAGGGTGCCAATATTCCTCTGGCAGAGGGATGTCATTTATGCTATACTAAAGGCAATGAAACCAGACATCCTTATTGCCGAAGACGACGCAGTTCTGCGCAATCTCTATATCAAGAAATTCTCGGTTGCGGGTTTTCCCATCCGTGCAGTCGAGGACGGTGAACAAGCCTTGAAAGAGCTGGAAATCCGTTTCCCCGACGTCTTGGTATTGGACATCCACATGCCGAAAATGGACGGATTTCAGGTTCTGGAGAAGTACCCCCCGGCAACACGCGCCTTCCCGGTGATCATGCTGACGAACTTCGCCGATGAACGCTCCAAGGAGCGGGGTCGCGAATTGGGTGCAGACGATTACTTTATTAAAAAGGACATGACCATTAAGAGCCTGCTCGAGATGGTTGAGCGTGTCCAAGAACAGTGGAAACGGAATCATCCGTAATTTCCGCGGGACGCCTTTCACGCTACGCTCCTCGTATGATTCGTCCTACATCCTGGAAGGACCTGTTTAACGGCAGAGGATTCAGGACATCTCTCAAGGCCGCTTTGCGCTATCTGCTGGGCAAGCGCGGTCACCGTCTCGTCTATTGGCTGCGCACGTACTATCGGTTGCGCTTACTGGTGATTCTCGAAACGACCAATCAGATTGCAAAAATCGCCCGCAAACGGGACGTCAAACTCTGGGTCGACGGTCGCGAATCCTTCCGCCGCCTGGAAACGCTGGTGCGTCAGGCACGGCAGCAAATCATCGTGCAGACATTCATTTGGAAGAACGATGCGACCGGACGGTGGATGGCTAAGCTTCTATTGGAAGCCGCCGAACGTGGCGTACGCGTCGAGATCACGAAAGAAGCGGTTGGCGATTTCTTCGAGTTCCACGGCGATTTTCTGGGAACCAAAGACGACAAGTCCGGCCCGTGGCCGGCATTCTGGTCCCACCCCAATATCCGCATCCGCCACGCGGTAAATAACGACCATGCAAAAGTGTTTATTATCGACAACCATACGCTGCTTCTGACCGGAATGAATATCGCCGATGAATATCGCTACACCTACCATGATTACATGGTGGAACTGCGCGGAGAACGCTTCGTGGAGCGGTTTTTAACCCGCCAATCGATGCCCGACGACAGTTCCGTGCGGCTGGTCATGAACACCGAGGATCAACAGGATCTGCGCCCCGTACTGATGTCTTTGTTGAAAGAGGCAAAGGAACAGATTGTCATAGAGCACTGTTACATATCGGACGCCGATGTGATTGATGCACTCATCGCAGCAAGCAAAAAAGGCATCCGCGTGACCGTCCTGCTGCCGGACTGGGTGGAATTCCATCACCACGCGAATATGGTCGCAATCGGTCGTCTGATCACGTACGGCCACAACGGCATGGTTTCGGTCCACCTGTATCCCGGAAAATTCCATGCAAAGGTGATTCTGGTGGACTATGCAACGGCCTTCATCGGCTCTATGAACCTCTTTAAGGCATCAATTGATGAAATGGGGGAGGTAAACGTGATTATCCGCAAGCATCACCGCGTGCTCTGGAAACTGCGCGAAGCCCTACGTCAGATCGTCTTTGTATCGCGCCCGCTCAACAGCCCGCCCCCCTTCCTGTGGATCTCACGCTGGCTGGCATGGTTGGGGCTATAGCTGTTGGTGGAAACCCTTCATTGTCACATGATTTTCTGCGTAAAATCTGCTATACTGGTACGATAGTTTCATGTCGACCTTCTTGCTTCTGATCGGCTCTGTCGCGGCTGCTACTGCGGCAATCTATGCACTCATGCTCTATGGTCGAAAGGCAGCGGATCGTGCGCGCGAGGAAGATCTTGTCTTCCTCCAGTTGCTTGTGCCGAAGAAAGAGACACGAGAGGAAAAAGAAGCGGACACCGATCAGTTCGGAAAGGATTACAAAGAGGTGATTGGCGTCATGGATCACTTGTACCAATCTCTCCACGGACTCTACAACGGCTCACTGAATCGTCACTGGACCGGACAGCCGTTCCTCTCATTGGAATACGCCGCACTCGCCAATGAAATTCTCTTCTTTGTCGTGTGCCCGCGCTCGATTGCTCCGCTCATCGAAAAGCAGATCACGTCGTTCTATCCGGACACCGTGATCGACGAAGTCGAAGATTATAACATTTTTACGCAGGATTCCGTTGTTGCAGCAAAACACCTCTTTCCCAGTAAACCCTATACCGCTGTTTTCAAAACGTATCTGCAGCTGAAGAGCGATCCGCTCAACGCCATCACCAATGCCTTTTCCAAGTTACAGAATGACGAAGGCGCGGCCGTGCAGATTATCCTTCAACCGGCAAAATCCGGTTGGCAGAGCAAGCTGCAAAAAGAGGCGCAGGATCTGCTGAACGGAAAATCGGGCGGTGGCTCCTCATGGCTTAATCCGCTGACATGGATCCGTGCGATCTTCGATCTGTTCGCATCCGGCGGCCCGGCGTCCGATTCGCCAAAGAGCGAACGAGTTTCGCAGATGGTGGAGGAATACAGCAAAGCCGTTGATGAAAAGGCGGGAAATCCTGGCTTCAATGCGATGATCCGCGTTGTCTCATCGGCGAAAAACACAGTGAGAGCGCAGATGATCCTCGACACGGTTCTCGGCGGCTTCAGTCAGTTCAACGATGTCCGCGGCAACGGATTTACGACGATCAAATTCGATTCGAAAGCGAAGACGATCCGCCGCTTCGTTCGCCGTTCGCCGGGAAGACTGTTCCGTGAATGGCTGCAGGCACCGAAAATGCTCCTCGGTACGACCGAACTCGCATCGCTCTTCCATCTGCCGCACATCAAGTACAACAAAGTGGAAACGATCAAATGGCAGAATTTCAAAGTAGCACCCGCTCCAAAGAACCTGCCGGATGACGGTCTGTACCTTGGAACCAACACCTACCGCGGCGAGAAGAAGAAGATCTTCATGAATGACGAGGACCGCTTCCGTCACTTCTACATTATCGGTCAGACCGGTACCGGTAAGTCCTCGATTATCCAGCTGATGGCGCGTCAGGATTTTAACAACGGTAAAGGCATGTGTGTGGTTGACCCGCATGGATCGCTGATCGACGACCTGCTTCCGTACATCCCCCGCCACCGCGCCGACGATGTGATTTTCTTCAACCCTGCCGACACCGAACGCCCGATGGGTCTGAACCTGCTTGAAGGAAAGACGGAGGAAGAGCGAGACCTGATCGCCCTCGACGCGATGAACATGATGGTGAAGATGTTCGGCGAAGAGATATTCGGCCCGCGCATTCAGGACTACTTCCGCAACGGTTGTCTCACGCTGATGGAAGATGAGGAAGAAGGCGGCGCGATTACCGATCTTGTCCGCTTGTTCACCGACGATGAATGGCAGAAGTACAAAGTCGCCAAGGTGAAAAACCCGATCGTAAAGTCCTTCTGGGAAAACCAAATGGCAAAGACCGGCCAACGCGAGAAGCAGGAGATGATCCCCTACTTCGCCGCGAAGTTCGGACAGTTCGTCACCAATACGTTGATCCGCAACATTGTCGGACAGACCAAGAGTTCGTTCGATATCGCGGAGTGTATGAACAGCAACAAGATCATTCTGATGAACCTGTCCAAGGGTCTCATCGGTGACATCAACTCGACGCTGCTCGGTATGATTGTCGTGAATAAGATTCAGGTCGCCGCGATGCGCCGCCAGCGCATGGAGAAAGAAGCGCGCAAAGACTTCTTCCTCTACATCGATGAATTCCAGAACTTCGTGACGCCGAGCATTGAATCTATTTTGTCTGAGGCTCGTAAATATCGCCTCGGTCTGATCCTCGCACACCAGTACATCGACCAGCTGGAAAAGGAGAGCAAGCTTGCAGGATCGGTCAGCTTGAAAGGCGCGATCTTCGGAAACGTCGGAACGATGATGATGTACAAGATCGGTCCGCAGGATGCCGAAGTCGCCGTGAAAGAAATGGCACCGGTCTTCAGCGAACAGGACTTGGTAAATATGGACGCCTTCAAGGGTGCGATGAAGCTCTGCGTGAACGGTCAGCCAAGTCGTCCATTCAGCATTGAGGTTCCCCGCCCGTGGCTGGAGAAGTCCTACACGAAAGATGATCAGGCTGCAGAAGCATTTAAACAAC
>CAYXNG010000007.1:0-27730 GCA_964466635.1 uncultured Candidatus Peribacteria bacterium
AGTGTGGTGCCTTCAGCCACTCGGCCACCTCTCCGCGGCTCGGGGAGTATACGAACAGCCGGCCTATCCGCAAAGCCTATTCCTCAATCTGACCGGCCTTTTTCCGGTATTCGCACCACTCACACTCCCCCGTCGACGGCGGCGGAACATCGGACATCAGGCATTCGCGGACCGCGATTAGCGCATCATCAATCCAACCATTCGTGCCCGTGTACGGCAAAATCTGCATGGTGAATTCAAGCTGGCGATCGAACATGTTTCGGTCGCGCGTCGCGTTCACGAAAACAAAGTAGCCGGTATCTGAGACAGTGAATCCGTTCGCTCGCAATAACCACTGATATACTTCGAGCTGGCGCTTATAGCTGTGGCGGTCATCGAGCGTAATGATTGCAGCAGTGCTTGTCGCTTTGTAATCGACAACCGCCAATGAACCGTCGGGATGGACCCAGATATCATCAACTAATCCGAAGAGTTCGATATTCGATGGCCCGTGCAGTGCACGGATGCCCTGCGGCGTATCGCGCCAGGTTTCCAAATCGGGATGACGGAATGGCACCGCATCGACTCCGTACATCGTCATCACCGGATGCGGCTCGTTGCGCAAGCGGTGAAAATCGAATTCCTTCTTCATCAGTGCATCGACTGCGAGGTTTAGCGAAAACGGCGGACCACCAGGGCGACCAACTCCATGCACACGATCGAGATAGAAACAACGCGGACATTCCAGAAATAACTCCAACTTGCTGCGGCTGACCGCAAAGGGTTCTGATGATGCTGAGTCGAACGTGCGCGCCATACGTGCATCTTGCCTCTCTCTGCCCTCTTACGGAAGCACAGACGGCACTTGTTTGATCACCTCGGTCACCTCCGGTGGAAGCAGAGTCGGCGGCAATTCAATCTCAGGAGCGGATGATGACACTTCTGCCTCTGCTGAGCTCTGAACGGTCACACCCGATGATTGCACGTCTTTGGCCTTTGACGATGTTGCCGGAGATGACATCGTGGCCGATGCCGACGTTGTCTGCTCAGTGGTCACCGCAGCGGCAGGTGTGACCGTTGCGGCAGCTGAGACGGATGACTCTTCGGTGGCGGTGATCACTGCGGGTAATCCGATGCGACGCAATGCCTCGGTCTCTTGTGCCTTACGGATCGCCATGCGCGCGGCTTTCAGCGAATCGCGAAACTCTTTCTTTTCTAGTCGCTCTTCAGCGTTTTTAAGAAGGCCGCGAACCGATACATCGCTGTGCTCATCATCAGACGGGAGACGGTTGATAATACTGGAAACAGAGTGGACGACACGCTTGGTCAGCATCTCTGCTGTCTCCTCATCGGAGAGCAATTTCTCTTCGTTGGTCTCGTGGTGAACGGCAAAACGCACAGCGGCGGTGTTGATCACCTGCGCTGCATCGACCGCGATGGTGTTGGACCATGCAACACCCGCCTCATCGAACACCTGATGATAGGTATCGAGCATCATATTAAGATCGGCAGAAAGCGTTGCGGCTGTTTCCGGATCGGTCTCCGCAATCGATGCGATCAACGTATCCGCACGATCAAGATTCGCTGTCATATTTGTTTGAATCTCTTGCCAATTCTCGGCGGTCAGACGATTGCCGGACAGAAGCTTCTCCGCCTCCAGCAAGCGCTTGCGCGCACAGTCTGCCATCTTCTCGGCCTTATCAGCAGGATCATTGGCCATGGCCGCACGCATTGGTTCCAACAAACCAGTCTTCACCGGATACAGCACATCACCGGGCAACGTGTCTTCGGCCGCCCATGCGATGCTTCCACCTGTAACTAGCACTACTGCAAATGCCGCTGCGGTTTGAGGCAAAAGTCCCCGTGCAAAGGATGTTAATGCATCGGCTATCCGGACATTGAGTGGAACACGTTCTTCGACCTGCACCGGCTGACCGTCCATGAATGCAACAAGCTGTTTGCGAAACGCTGCTTTTTCATCTGGACGAAGGATATCCTCACCTTCAAACAGCACTGCCGCTTCCTTCTGGAATTGCTCCTGGAAGGATGTGCTGTGGGATGTCGGCGCCGGATGTGCCTGCATGTGCAGACGCAGTACTTCTTTCACCGCTTCCTTCTCGTCCGGTCGCAGATGATCCCCCGGTAGGGAGTCCGCTGGATTGTCCATGTGACGGTAATGACGGGATAGAAGAAGATCTCTTACAAAGGTAACATGAAATTTCTTGAAAAATACCGAAAAAGTGGCTCAGCGCATAAGTACACGCAGTTTGCGCAGTCCACGGTGTAGGCGAACGGACACAGTATTGGCGCTTTCTCCGGTAATCTTGGCAATTTCAGCGGGCTCCAAACCGTTCACGTAACGCATCACCAGAACCTCGCGATGAGAATCGTCGAGAAGCTTGAGCGCCTCTATCGCCTGCGCACCATCCAAACGATCACCGGCACGGGTCATATCATCGTCTGTTGCCGGATCAAAGCCTTCCTCCTGCATCGCATCGAGCGATGTCTCCTTTTTCTTTCGGACGTAATCGATTATCAGGTTATTGGCAATTCTGTAGAGCAGAGCCCGGATATTATCGACCTTCTCGCCCTTGGACATATACTCCCAGGCACGCATAAACGTATCCTGCATGATGTCGCGAGCGCGCTCGCGGTCAAAGAGTCGGTAGTAGCAGTGGCGGAAGATTGCATCCGCATAGGTGTCGTACGCCTCCAAAAATTCATCTTCGAGTCTCATAAAAAGGGAGTACGGACTAGAAGTTACTCATACTGTCAGAGGTCCCTCTTTTTGTCACGTAGAAGAAGCTGCCGTATACAACCGGATGTGGTATTGTGCCCCCGATGGCACAATCCCATGTAATCGGGGTCGATTTAGGCGGAACCAAATGCGCACTGGCGCGTTTTGATGCCGAAACCTTCAAAATCCTCGATAAAAAGACGATCCCCACAAGGGCAGATGATGGCTTCGGAACCGTCGTCGACGACGTCGTGGAAGCAATAAAAAGCTTGCAGACCCCCGAAACCACAGCAATTGGCATCGGCATTCCGGGCTTGATCCGTCAACCTGAAGGTGTTCTGATCAAAGCCCCGAATATTCCCGGAAGTGACGGTTGGGAAATCAAAAAGATCCTCACCGAGCGCATCGGCCTGCCCGTCTTTGTCGGCAACGATGCGAACTGCTTCGTCCTCGCTGAGGCTCGTCTGGGCAGCGCCAAGGATTACAAGATGGTGATCGGCATCACGTTCGGCACCGGAGTAGGCGGCGGTCTGGTGATTGACGGCAAACTCTTCGAAGGAGCGCACGGCTATGCGGCGGAGATTGGCCACATGCTGATGATGCCGGGCAAACCGCCGTACGATGACCCGGATGACAAGCGCGGACGTGTGGAGCAGTTCCTGTCCGGAACCGCGATGGGGAAGCGCTGCGAAGAGGCACAGAGTCCGGAAGATTACCTGGAAGGCGCAGTGTGTTCGTTTATGCAGCCGGATATCTACCGCGAAGTCGCCTGGCTCTGTACAACGCTGACCTACATGTTGGATCCTGATGTCATCGTCTTCGGCGGATCTGCCGGTCATGCACTGCTCAAGCACATTGATGAAATCACCGCAGAGCTCAAGAAGTGGACCCTGCCCGGTACTCCCCTCCCCGCCATTGTCGCAGCGACGATGCGAGACGCGGGAATCGTTGGAGCGGCGTTGCTGACGAGATAATCTATTTCTTTGATTTTTTATTCTTTTTCAGAAGATCGACTTGGCTCATTTCATGAGCATTCATTTGTAAAATAAAGCCAAATAAAAGTAAACCAACACCAATTTGTGGACCAAGTTTCCAGATTAAAATAACAGGCGGATACCCTCCTAAACTAATAAAATTGGCTTCAGTAACGGATCCAATTCCAATTATTGATCCTAAATATGTTCCAATAAATGAAAGCTTCTCAATCCAATACCTAGATAATTTTCTTGTAGCCAATTCGGCTAAAAAGTACGCAACGAGAAACATCAACACTTGCAAGAATATTAATTTAGCCATTTGAATTGTGAGTAAAATGAAATTCGCCCTCTTTATCTAGCCTTTCAAACCCATGCGCACCGAAGAGATCGCGCTGCGCCTGAATGAGATTCTGCGGCAGGCGTTCGGTTCGATAACTGTCGTAATACCAGAGTGCTGAACTCATTGCCGGAAGCGGAATTCCTCTAAGTGCGCCGAGTGCAACGGTGCGGCGCCAGTTGATCTGTCGATCTTTATTGAATCGCTCACGGAGTGCCAGACCTGCCTCACGGTCTCCGGCGAATGCTTTCTGATACCACTCGGTCATCGCCGAGCGGATGATGCATCCACCGCGCCAGATACGGCAGATCTCGGCGATGTTAAAATTCCATCCTTCCGCTTTCGATGCCTCACTCAACAACTGTAATCCCTGTGCATAGGCATTGAGCATGCTCAGTTCCAGCGCATCACGCACGTCGTTGATCAGCTCTGTGCGATCGACTGGAATATCATCGACCTGTAGAGGCGTTTCTTTGGCCTGTCGCACACGGAAATCTTTCGCAGAAGAAAGAATGCGCGCGTCAACAGCGGCAGTAATGGTCGGCACCGATACACCGTAATCGAACGCGGATTCCGTCGTCCACTTCCCTGTTCCCTTCTGAGCAGCAGCATCTTTAATCATATCGAGAAGATCGTTTCCTGATTCAGGATCTTTCATGCTGAAAATTGCCGCCGTGATTTCCATCAAAAATCCGCGGAGTTCCGGACTCTTGCTCCAGGCCGTAAACAGATCACCGAGTTCTTTGTTCGACAGTCCACCGAGTCTCTTCAGCAGATCATAACTCTCCGCAATCAACTGCATCACGCCGTACTCGATGCCGTTGTGCACCGTCTTCACGAAATGTCCTGCACCGTCTGCGCCGATGTACGTGACACATTTTCCATTTGCACCGTCATCGGCTGCCATCTTCATCAATAACGGCTCGAGATACGCGTATGCGTCTTTGTCTCCGCCGGGCATCATGCTCGGGCCCTTCAATGCACCTTCTTCGCCACCGGACACACCCATACCCACAAAACGAATCCCCTTTCCTTCTAAAGCGGCAGTGCGACGTGCGGAGTCACGGTAGTGACTGTTCCCCGCATCAACCAACATGTCTCCTCCAGCGAGGTGCGGCAGCAATTGGTCAATCATCTCATCCACCGCTTCACCGGCTTTCACCATCAGGATAATCGCCCGCGGACTCTGCATCGAGCTGACAAATTCTTCGATTGTCTTGGCTGCGACAAACTCCCCTTCCGATCCATGTGCCACCAGGAACGCATCGGTTTTTTCCGGCGTGCGGTTATACACAGACACGCGTGCTCCGTTATGTGCGGCATTACGAGCGAGGTTTGCGCCCATTGTTCCTAAACCGATTAAACCAAGGTGGATTGCCATACATCGCCACTGTAGCGAGCTTCGATACCTCCAACAATATCACGGCTGAGAGACTCATGTTACGCTATAATCACGCTGTATGATGAATCATGAAGGATTAGCGGAAGAGGTCCAAAGACAACTGATCGGAGCAAATGTTCAATCGCTGCCGGTATATCCCCTTGTTGTCGCCGCCATTCCCAATGCGATAGAGGCAATCAGGCAACGACAGGATACACTGAGTTTTGATGAAAGCGTCCAATCCTGCCTTGTTGAGCTCAAGACCAGATTCGGAAGATCACTGCAGGAAATTTCATTCCTACAAGAACCTGTCTTTGTCCATGCGCGGGCAATGCGCGTACAGCGAAGTGGAAAGAGCGCTTCTAAACAACAATCGGCAGTCGCCGACTCCCGCTTTCATGGTTTGATTAGCGAGTACGTCCTGTCGAAAATTGACCACTCAGAATGATCACGGCAATTTTCTTCCTTTTATCGACACCTTCTCCCAATCCTCAAGGAACTTCTTGAGACCCGCATCCGTCAGAGGATGTTTCACCAGTTTATCGAAGACGTCATACGGCATAGTTGCGATGTGCGCACCGAGACGCGCTGCTTCAACGACATGCATCGGATGACGCACGGATGCAACAAGAACTTCGGTTTTGAAATCGTAGTTGCTCCAGACATCGAGAATATCGGAGATCAGCTTCATCCCGTCTTCACCTATATCATCCAAGCGTCCGATGAAGGGGCTGATGATGGTTGCCCCTGCCTTCGCAGCAAGAATTGCCTGTGGGACAGAGAAGACCAGCGTGACGTTCGTGCGTATCTTCTTCGATTTGAAATACGACACGGCCTTAAGTCCTTCAGCAGTCATCGGCACTTTCACCACAATATTCTTGTGCCACTTTGCGTATTCGGTGCCCTGCTTCTTCATTCCTTCAAAATCGGTCGCGATCACCTGCGCGCTGACATTCGGTGCGTATTTGCACATTTCCAGTACCGTCTTTTTAAAGTCTTTGCCTTCTTTGGCAACAAGTGATGGATTGGTGGTGACGCCATCAAGCACGCCAAGTGCGGCAGCGAGCTTTACCTGATCAACGTTCGCGGTATCGAGGAAGAATTTCATGTGGGAGGGAGGAACAGATACAGTGTATGCGCGGGACGGAAAAAAAGAAGAAGAAAGAAGAAGTATCTGTATCCGTCTTCTATACTGTCATTCCCCCTTCTCCATGAAACGCCTTGTTGCCATCGCCGGATTCTCATTGCTTCTTGCTGCATGCAATCAAGAAGTTGTGATCACACAGCCGAATGATCGGTCATCATCGACATCATCAATCAATACCGAACCAGACACTGCTCCCGGTACAACTGTTGAACCGCAAGTTTCATCTGCGGCTGCAGTGTCTGTCCGACCTGCTTCTTCCGCAAGACCGCAAGCGGCAGCATCCATCCCTGCTTCCGTTCGCATCGATATGCCCTTCGCCTCGCAGGCACCAACCGGCAACTGGGATCCTCCGTATGATGAAGCATGCGAAGAAGCATCGCTGATTATTGTGCGTCATTACTTAGAAGGAACCGCGCTCGATAATGCGATGATGGATCGCGAAATCAACGAGATGGTGAACTACGAAACATCCGTCGGTCTGCCGATCGACATTGATATGTTCCAATTGGCAGATGTCGCACGCGAGATGTTTGGTTATGACGCAGAGGTTCTGGAAGGAAGTGATGTGAGTATTCAGCGTATTGAACAAGAACTCGCGAACGGAAATCCGGTGATTGTCCCGCTCGCAGGTCAGGACATCGGCAACCCGTATTACTCCGGCGACGGCCCGCCGTACCATGTGCTCGTGATTGTCGGCTACGACAACCGCAACTTCATCACGCACGACGTCGGCACCAAGCGCGGCGAGAACTATGTGTATCGCAAAGAAGTGATTATGGATGCGATTCACGATTGGAATGGCAGCGTGGAGACGATTCGGAGTGGACCGAGGAGGTTATTGGTAGTGACGAAGTAGGAATCATCCCTCGTCTTCGCTCGGGATGACACGCTATACTGACCTTGATCATATTACTTTTCATTTTCGCGTATGAATTCCCGTCCACCTCTTGCTGATATAAAAGGCACAATTCCAGCCTCCGCTCAGCGTGTGCTTAACTCTGTGAGTGTTGGACAACGCGCCTGGATCGGCCCTGATCAAGCCGCCACGGTCTCAGCAGAGGAACAGAAGGCCTATGACGCCGCACATACGATTATGGCGCATTTGGCAGTACGCGCTCCGACCGCTCATGCATCGGGTCATCCGGGCGGCCCACTGTCGTCCTTCACCTTCGCCTATAGCCTGAGCAAACGCCGCGATCCATCGGTCGATCAGCCGCTGCGCATCAGCGCGGGACATCTCAGTCTTCTTTCTTATGGACTGCAGTGGATGTTCGGACGCAGCGGTGATGATGAACGCCTCGCTTCTCCACAGGCAATTATCGAGAACTTCCGCATTCCCGCCGGTCTTCCCGGCCATGTTGAAGCAGGAATTGGTGATATGCCGTTTGGCACCGGACCACTTGGCAAAGGAACGAGTCACGGTGTCGGCACCGCATTCGGTCTCAAGTATCAGAAGAAAAACGGCATGGTCGACGTCTTGCTTGCAGACGGTGATTCGCAGGAAGGCCAGGTGATGGAAGCATTCCGCCTCGCGGTGCACCTTAAGCTCGATAATCTTGTCGTTCACGGAGACTGGAACGATATTCAGCTGTCCGATTTGCCGAGTAAGACTGTTGCCACTGATTTTGCATCGATTGCCCATGCAACAGGATGGAACGTCATTGAAGTGCAGGACGGAAACGATCTCGCACAGGTGAAAGCCGCGCAGGACTTGGCCGATTCATGGAATGGCAGCGGGCACCCGACGTTCATCTGCTACTACACCACCATGGGCAAAGGCGTGTCGTTCATGGAAGAAGGATCGAACACCGGCGCAAAGAACTATCATGGTTCGCCGCTCAGCAAGGAAGAGCACGATAAAGCTCTGGCAGAACTGCCGGACTTTGATGCAGCGATCGATACCTATGAATCATTCAGAGCTGCGGAGGAAAAACGGTACACATCCAAAAAGCCGACACAGACCGATATTACGATCGAATGGAAAGCCGGTCATAAACGCCCTGTCTTTACCGATAAAGCAGCAGCCCGCAAAGAGTTCGGCGCAACATATCTGAAAGAACTGATGAAGCACGATGAGCGCATCATCGTGTTGCACGCGGACCTCGCGGGTTCCGGCGGTTTCCCTTCGACGAGCTCAGGACAGGCTCCTTGGATTCGAGAGGATGGCGCAAGTAGAGTTATTAACGTCGGAGTCGCCGAAGCAAACATGGCGATGATGGCTGCCGGTATGCGTCAGACAGGATTGTTACCGGTCACGTATACCTTCGCCGCATTTGCCACCAACGAAGCACGCGCGAATGCACGTTTGATCGACATCAACTGTGCGCACACGCGCTGCGGCGTCATCCACGACGGCACGCATGCGGGTTTGAGTGTCGGAGAAGACGGAGAGACGCATCAGGAACAGAACTATCTGAATATTCCCTTTCATCACTCGCAAGTCTGGATGCCCGCCGACGCAAACCAGAGCGGTGCCATGGCCGAGAAAGCGTTGGAGATTATTTCCGAAGGACATCAGAACGTGTTTGTGTTCTCCCCACGCACCGATCATCCGCAGATCAAAACACCGAAGGGCGACATTCTCTACGGTGCGGACTACATCTACGACGGAAAAATTGATCTTGTCCGCGGTGCCGGTGATATGACCGACAAGGTGACGATTCTTGCAACGGGAAGTTGCGTGCATGCGGCCATTGAGGCTGCGGACCAACTGAAAAACGTGCGCGTGCTGAATGTCTCGTGTATCCGTCCGATTGATGCTGCAGCAGTGATTCAAGCTGCACTGGAAACCGTGCATCTGATTGTCGTCGAAGATCACAACACCGAAGGCGGTCTTGCAACACAGGTCGCGGACATCATCGCTGACTTCCAGCTCCCCTGCTCGCTGCGCAGACTCGGATTGAATCATTACTTCCCATCCGGCAAAGCGGAAGACCTGATGTTCTTTGCAGGACTGGATACAGACAGCATAGTGAACGCGGTGCAGGATGAACTGACGACGGAGGTAACCGGCGGCGAAGATGCATTCGTCTCTTCTCTGTACATGTTGATGCAACATTTGGGCACGAGCCGCTTCCGCGACGCGGCACAACCGTTTGTAGAAAAAGTGATTACAGAGAAGCACTATCTGGAAGAACTCCGCAGTTTCTGGTCTAAGCGAACGGTTCCGATCGAAAAATTGCCGAGTAACGAGCAATTGCGCAAGCGCCTAGGCGAGTCGACGCACGATTTGCCGGAAGGGATGCTCTAATCAAAACTGGCGGAGGGAGTGGGATTCGAACCCACGAGACCATTGCTGGCCTATCTGATTTCAAGTCAGACGCCATCGACCACTCGGCCATCCCTCCGCGACGAGTATAGCGTCACTTTATGACGCTTAAAATAGACTAAATTTAGCCTTTGAACCGTTTGGATAGGCGGTGCCATGAGGTATACTCTGGGTTCCGTATTTCTTCTTTTTCCTATGAAGCAATCTTCTCTTCTCCTGGCTGCTTCCGTGCTGCTGCTCAGCGCGTGCATTCCGGGAACCGACAACGGCACACAAGCCGTTTCGTCCGTCAGCTCACAGGCAACGTCAACCGTCGCCGAAACAAAGAACGTGATGTACCGCGGCACCGTCGAAAAACAAGGTGTCAGCATTTTTATGGAAGGCACGCATCGTCTGCGCCTTGATGATGGACGCTACATTCTGCTCCACAGTGACGCAGTCGACCTGAACTCGTACGTCGATATGAAGGTGGAAGTCCTCGGTGCTGTTCGCCCGACCGTAGAAGCAGGCGGACAGATTATGCGCGTGGAACGCGTTACGTCGATGGAACCATCATCGTCTTCGTCCGCTGCATCCAGCACAACATTCTGTGGGGGTATTGCGGGCATTCAGTGTCCTGATGGTCAAGAATGTGTCGATGACCCAAGCGACAGCTGCGATCCGATGAACGGCGGCGCGGACTGTGGCGGCATGTGCGTTCCTGCTGCAGTATCATCTGTTGCGGTTTCTTCCACTGCTCCATCATCCGTTGCAGCATCGGTTGCTCCTGTTGCATCAAGCATTCCTGCCGCTTCATCAATCGCCCCGGTTGCGTCATCGATTGCCCCGGCTTCATCCGCTCCGGCTGCAGCAGCATCGTCCACAGCGTGGCAAGCATCCGCTGATCTGACTGCAAAAGCTGCGATCATGGCAAAAGACAAGCAGGGCGCCGAAAACTGGACGCAGCAGTACTGCTCGTCGCACATCGGCTTCTGTTTCCCGGTCCACCGCAACTGGTGGTTTAAGTCCTTCGGTGCAACATCCACGACATTCTGGCACGTCGAGATCGGCCCTTCCGAGATGAACAATCTCGGTGAAGGTCCGCTCTCCGTTGATCTTGTTAGCGGCAACGCCGCATCCGACGGTGCTGTCACCGTCAGTGGCGACTCAGCGATGGGCATCCGCTCTTGGACAGGAGGCCGACACATTGTCGTTACCGGCCCAGCCAATCTTGAATGGGCTGTACGATACATCACGGAACAGATTAAGCCGCAGAATTAATACTGATCAAACTTCTTGTAGGGGCATGGTGCGCCATGCCCCTACTTGATACTCAATCATACGCTATACTTGATACATGCCCTCATTCCCGTACGTAGCCCGAACATCGGAAGGAACGCTGGAGCGCGGAAGCATCGATGCGGAAACCGTGCAACAGGCACGTGAACGACTGCACCGCCGCGGCTTGACGGTGGAGGAATTGGCCGGCGATGCGACCATCGGATTCAGCGAAACGCCGGCATGGACTGTCACAGGAGGATCGACAAAAGCTGTCAAAGAAGCGACCGAGAAACCGGAGTACATTCCCCTACTTCAAACGCTGCGCCTATTCGCCGGCTGGCTGATGGCATGGTACGGCATCATCTTTCTAGCCGGCAGCTACCGTGCAGACGGGCGCATTCCATACGATATCCCGGCTATCGAAGGTCTTGCTGCATCGCCGTTAGTGCTGCGCTTCGCCTTCGGCACATTTCTCTTCCTTGCACTGACCGACCTGCATAAAAAGGCGGGGAGCAAAGCGATTGTCGGCGTGCTGCTGGCAATTGTTGGCGTAGGGTTGATGTGGGTTTTTCACCTTAACGTTTAGCTGATTGGCTGATTAGGAAATAGCTGATTAGAATCTAATCAGCGAATCAGCTACATCCTAATAAGCTTACAATCCGAGCTGCTTTCTAATTTCATCCGCCTGCGCCTGTTCGGTCTGCTGTGCTTGGCTCTGGATATACATCGACTGCAGATCCTTCCAGTCTTCGCTGTGCTTCTGCTCCAGCTTCATCAGCTGCAACAAATGCTTTGGGGAGAGTTCACTGAACTTACGGCGCTCCTCTTCTAAAATTTTCTGAAGCTCGTCAATTTGGAACTGGCTGAGTTTTGGAATCGCTTGAACAATGCGCCACTTTTCGTCTCGTGTCAGCGAAATGCTGCCACGCAGCAACGAGAGGAACATCTGCTCATCGAACACTGTTTCCGGATGCTGGGGAACCGGAATATTGTCGTTCGTCAGGGAAACGGAAATGGAACCGAAACGGTAGTTGCCCACTTCTCCGAGCACGCGAATATCTTCATCATCGTATCCCATTTCCTTGGTCGCCATCGTTCCCGGCGGCGGAGGCGGTGGGCCCTGATCCTGGGGCGGCGGTGTTCCGCCTGTTCCGTCATCGCCCATGCCGGCATCATCGCCCATTCCTCCACCAGCTGGTTGCTGAGGCATTGCCGCCGGAGGCGTCGGCGGTGCGGCAAACACCTGCGTCGGATCCAGTCCGCCTTCGGGCACGGCATCGCCGGGTCGTGGAGGAGGAACGGGATTGGTACCGGTTGTCTGATCGTCAGCCATGAGAAAAATGGGGAATTCCTATGTATTTTAGCGATCTAGATGCGGGAAACAACGGAAAATCCGTATTTACGCCGACCTCCCTGCCGATATCCCCAACATCTTCTCTGCCGCTTGTCGTGCTTTTACCACCAGCTCTGGTTGGAACAGCTGTGGAAACTGGAAATCGGGCAATCCACTCTGGCGTGTGCCGAAGAGTTCTCCCGGACCGCGCAATTTCAAATCGATCTCCGCAAGCTGGAATCCGGAATCAAATTGCTCCATCGCCTTGAGTCGCGGTGACCGCGCTTGCTCCGGTGTCGTCGTAAACAGGAAGCAGTAACTTTGAAAATCACTGCGACCGACACGCCCACGGAACTGGTGCAGCTGTGCCAAACCGAAGCGCTCCGCCCCCTCGATAATAATGATCGTCGAGTTCGGGACATCGATGCCGACTTCAATCACCGATGTCGACACCAGAATGTCATACTTCTTCTCTTTGAATTCGCGGAGAATTGTTTCTTTTTCAATCGGCGTCATACGACCGTGGAGCATCGCAATTTGCCGGTGCGGGAATCCTTCACGCAATCGCACCACTTCTTGTTCGACACTTTTCACATCTTTAATTTCCTCAGCTTCCGATCCGGTAATCAACGGACAAATCACGAATGCCTGCCGACCTTCGGTGATTTGTTGATCGATGAACAACTCGACAGTCTTTCGATCGTTCGGTGACACGACTTTTGTTTTGATGATTTTGCGGTTACCGGGTTTTTCCAGAAGCACCGACAAATCATGATCACCATACGCCGTAAGTGCGAGCGTCCGCGGAATCGGCGTTGCCGTCATAGCGAGGAAGTGCGGCATACCCTTGTCTTTGAGTCGCGCACGCTGATTCACACCGAAGCGGTGCTGTTCATCGACAATCACTAATTTTAAATTCTTAAACTGCACCGTGTCTTCAATTAGCGCATGTGTGCCGATCACCATGTCGACTGTTCCATCGATCAATCCCTGTTTGATCGCAAATGCATCGGATGACGGTGTCGATCCTGTCAGCAGTGCAACGTTTGGTAAGCGGAAATCCTGTCCCCTTTTTTCTTCTTGAAGATAATTATGCAGCGTGAGGAGTAACCGTGAAATAGTTTCGGTGTGTTGTTTTGCAAGCACTTCGGTCGGCACCATCAACGCACTCTGTCCGCCATGGCGATGAACCGTTGCCATGACCGCTGTTGCAACGAGCGTCTTTCCCGATCCCACATCTCCTTCCAACAAACGTGACATCGAGACATCCTTCTCCATGTCGCGGAGAATTTCGTAGATCGCAATTTTCTGGCTACCGGTTGGGGTAAATTTGAGACACGCGAAGAATGCCTTAATCAGTTCGACATCCATCGGGACAATTAATCGTGCCTGTTTTTCGCCCTGCCACAACTTTTTTCGCTCCAATGCTTCGCACTGCACCTTATACATTTCCTCAAATGCCATACGTTGCTGTGCGCGCATCACATCATCGGGCTTTTCCGGAAAATGCAATGCGGCAATCGCCTCTCGCCGTGTCATCAATCCTTCATGCTCAATTACTTCCTGTGGAAGTGTTTCAGGAATGAGATCGATAGCGTCTTTAATTAAGACCATTTTTTCACGCAGCCATCGCGTGCTGATGATGTCGTGTTGCGGATAGACCGGAACTAAGCGCCCCGCATGAACCAACGGTTGCGATCCGGCAATTTCAAACTGCGGACTCTGGAGTTGTAGCTTATATCCCTTCTCGGATACTTTTCCGGTGAGGACCACTTCCGATTCGTCGGGCAACATCCGCTTAACGTGTGGCTGATTGAACCAGATCGCTTCCGCAGTCCCGCCTTCTGTATCGGTAAAAATCGTACTGACAATTTGGCGGCCGCCGCGAATCCGCGTCACTTTCATCGTACCGATCTTGCCGCGCAGCGATGCCTTCTGACCAACCGGCACATCGGCCAGCGTGACGATGTTGCTCAAATCTTCATGTGCACGAGGCAAATAAAGCAACAAGTCCCCCACCGTCTTTAGCCCCATCGCATCGAGCGCATCGATATGGTCCTTCGTTGTGCGAAGGACGGTTGCGAGCGGTGTTTTGAGCGAAATAGCCATTGGACGCACATCATAACAGAGTGCCTGCCTGCCGGCAGGCAGGGATGGTTGTACACCAAAAAACACGATACCGACTGCTGCTCCGGTATCGTGCTGGAGGGCAAGACTGCTCTCCGTCATGAGTCATCCTCGACCCTCTACAAGCACACGAGGTGCCGCCCATAGGGTCATCGGGACCGCAGTTAGATCATTCGAGTGATCAGGTCCTGCGTTTGTTGTGCCTGCCCTCTACAGCAGAAGAGGGGCAGAAACAGAAGTGGAAAGATGACTCTGACATCAGATTACACGTTTTGTCCATCAATCCAATGAATTCGATCATCTTCATTCCACCAGGTCATCTGCCGCTTCGCATATTGTCGCGTTTTTGCGGCAATCACTTCTTCCAGTGCCTGCATATCGCGATCATCGGACGACAGCCATTGCATGATTTCCTTATAACCATGACTCTTCATCGCAGGGTCTTTGGCGGTGTAGCCCTTATCAAGCAATCCCTCTACCTCCTCAATCCATCCGGACTGCAGTAGCTGATGCGTGCGCTCGTCGATCCGCCGCACTAATTCTTCGCGCGGCCAGTGCATGCCGAACTGCAGAATGGTGTACGGCGGCGGCAGTGTTTTTTTGAGCTGAGACGGCGGCTTGCCGGTCATCTCATATAATTCCATCGCGCGGACCACATAGACTTTGTTCTGCTTCTCGAACGACTGTGCCGTTGCAGGGTCGATCTCGACCAGCTTGTCGTACAGCGTCCATCCATCATCCGCATCCCACTCTGCTTCTAATCGTTTCCGGATCTCCGGATCGGCCGGCGGCAATGGATCGAGTCCGTCAACAACAGCACTGATGTAGAGCATCGATCCGCCGACAAGAATCGGGACGATGTTGTTCCGATGACATTCATCAATTACTGTCGTCGCCATCTCTTTGTACTGGGCTATCGAGACATCTTCTGACGGATCGAGCACATCGAACAGGTGATGCGGAATCCCTTGCTTTTCCTCATCAGTTATTTTTGCGGTGCCGATGTTCATGTAGTTGTAGAGCTGGCGCGAGTCCGCATTGATGATCGCAGCATGTGAAATATACTTTGCAACCCCGATCGAAAACGCGGTTTTTCCGCTTGCTGTAGGGCCAAGCACGACAATCAACGGCTTTGGCTGTCGAATAATCTGATCTACAAGCGGTTGCCACTGATTGCCTTCAAGAATCTTCATGATTTCTTCGCCATTACACCATATTCGCCGTAGCATGCATACTGCTCCGACCCCCTGTTTCGGGATATAATAGAAACGAACAGATTCAATACCTTCTTCTCTCTTCGTTATGCATCCTTCAATTCAATCCATTTCTTCGCAGATCAACCGCGGTCACATCACACCGCAGAACTTCGTGATTCCCACTGTCATCGAAAAGACGCAGTTCGGTGAGCGCGTGTATGACATTTACTCCCGCCTGATGGAAGAGCGCATTATTTTCCTTGGAACAGGCATTAACGATGAAGTGGCGAATGTCATCATCGCCCAGCTGCTCTTCCTGGAAAAAGAGGACGCAAAGAAAGACATCACGATGTACGTGAACTCTCCGGGCGGACAGGTCACCTCGACGCTTGCGATGTATGACACGATGCAGCATGTGAAACCGGACGTTTCCACGGTCTGTCTGGGTATGGCTGCTTCCGGCGGTGCGATTATTCTGATGGGTGGTGCCAAGGGTAAGCGCTTTGCTCTCAAGCATTCCGAAATCATGATTCACCAGCCGCTTGGTGGAACCGAAGGTCAGGCAACGGACATCGCGATCCACGCCGAGCACATCATGCGCATGAAAAACATGCTCAACCAAATGATCGCCGATCACACCGGCAAGAAGCTGGAACAGGTGGCCATCGACACCGAGCGCGACAAGTTCCTCAGTTCTGAAGAGGCTCTGGCGTACGGATTGATCGATAGGATTGTCGATTAAGTTGTGTCATCCCAAACAATAAAAAACCCCACCTCATCGGCGGGGTTTTTATAACAATGATAATCCAGATTACTTCCTCTTCGGAGCCACCTTCTTCACCGCTGGCTTCTTCATTGCAGGCTTGGACATGGATGGTGCCTTTGTTGCAACCGGCATGACCGGTGCGTTCTTCATGACCGGCTTCTCGACGGGCATATCGGGGCCGCAGTTACAGTTGGGACCGCAATTACCGTTCGGACCGCATGATGCATGGCATGGTTTCTTCATCACAAACTGCAGGGCAATGAGCCAGATGATCGCATTCACGGCCATCGGCATGGTGTCACCAAGCGAAATACCGCCGATTGCGGACTTGAGCAATGTGCCGGCAACAATAGATGCCAACGCGATGCCGAGTGCATATGCGGATACTTCCAAGAAGATACCGAATGCGAGGAGCAAGCCTCCCAGAATCATCAGACCGGGGAGGATGTACCCCCATACCATTCCGAGAGACTCAAGCATGCCGAGTCCGCGGCCAGTTGCTTCTGCAAAGGTAGGATCTTGATAATGAGCGAAGCCGACAAACGCGAGGCCGAGACCGACACCAATGCGTCCGAACAGCTTCACAACTTTTTTAGGAGATGAATAAGGTGAACAACACATACGAAAAGTGGAAGGAGGCAGGAAAGAGGAGTTCAGTGTGCAACAACGGTGCGTAGTACTCAATGCTCTTGCAGTAAAGAACACTTGCAACCAACGATGAAAAGTTACGAGCAGTGTCATCCCCACCTTGAACAGACTCACCATGACATGCTTTTTCTGCTACACTAAGCCCAATGTTCGTGGTTCGACAGGCTCACCATGACACCCTGAGCTTGTCGAAGGGTATCTGAATGAGGAACTTCGGTTATCCCGAGCTTGTCGAGGAACATTCTTCTACTCCTATAGATTCATGTTTGAACTTCTCTCAACAACGGCACTAGGAAGACGCGGCCGCATTCACACGATGCACGGCATCATCGAAACCCCCGTGTTCTTCCCTGTCGGAACTGCAGGGGCAATGCGCGGCATTCTGCTGGATGATCTGACGACACTCGGCTCCGATGTTCTCTTGTGCAACACCTATCATCTGCACCTGCAACCGGGAGAAGATGTGGTGGAAGAAGCCGGAGGATTACATACGTTTATTGGATGGAACGGACCGATTCTAACCGACTCCGGCGGGTTCCAGGTTTTTTCACTGGAAGGAATACGGAAGATGAAAGAGCACGGCGTCGAGTTTCAGTCGCACATCGATGGAAGCAAACACTTTCTGGGGCCCGAAGAAGCTATGCGCATTCAGCATACGCTCGGATCTGACATCATCATGTGCTTTGACGAGTGTCCGCCGTCGACTGCGCCGCGCCAGAAACAAATTGAAGCAGTTGATCGGACCATTCGCTGGGCGAAGGAATGCAAGAAGTGGCACGAAGAACTATCAGCTGCGAGCTACGGGCTACGAGAAAAAGAAAACACTCGAAGCTCGAAGCTCGAAGCCGTACGTCCTCTCTTATTCGGCATCGTCCAAGGCGGACTCGAGCAAGATTTGCGCAAGAAATGTGCGGAAGAATTAATAGCGATCGGATTCGATGGATACGCAGTTGGCGGACTGGCCGTTGGCGAAACGGAAGACGAGATGTTCAGCGTGCTCGATTACGTCTGTCCGGTCCTGCCGGAAGACAAGCCGCGATATTTGATGGGCGTCGGCCGTGTCTCGCAACATCGCGAGGCCGTGAAGCGCGGCATCGATCTGTTCGACTGTGTCCTCCCAATGCGCGAAGCACGGCATGGCAAACTCTATCGTACCGACGGAACGGAAATCCGGATCCACAACGCAAAGTATATTCACGATCATTCTCCCATCGATGCGGACTCACCCTCTGAATTGAGTCGCAAGCATTCACTCAGTTACCTCTCACATCTGTTTCGAGCCGGCGAACGCAGCGCCGAAACCATCGCGTGCATGCAAAATTTAGGCGTGACGCTGGAGGCGATGAAGAAACTACGAACCGAGCTTTCAGCTTCTAGCTGTTAGCTTTTAGAAAAAGCCTATTAGCTAAAAGCTATAAGCTAACAACTTACGCTTTGATTCCCGTTACCTCCACTTCGGTGAAATCCTGACGGTGACCCTTCAGACGCATATAACGCTTGCGACGCTTGTGCTTGAAGACGCGGATTTTTGCGTCCCGACCGTGGCCGAGCACCTTTACTTCGACGGATGCTCCGTCGACCGCAGGGGTACCGATTGAGATGTCGCCGTCTTTGGCAATCATCAAAACCGTGCCAAACGTCAATTTGTCGCCTTCTTTTGCATCCCGGAGAGGAATGTGAAGCTTGTCACCGACAGTGACTTTCTCCTGGAAACCGGCGATATCGACGATTGCGAACACGAAAAATGCGGGAAAAGTGGGCAGACTGTACAGAAGCGCGATCGGCAATGCAAGGAATTTTTCCGGCCGAATCGTTCAAAACGGACCTTCGCGTGCCCCTAACGGCATAATACGCACAAAAGAACAAGAAATGTATACGTGTCCAGCGCTCTTCCGTCATGAAACCGCGCAAAAGACGTCATCAATGGCGTACTCACTGCCCCCCTCCCTATGCCAACCGCCGCACTGACCCCGTCGCATCTGGCGAAGCTCCACTCGAGCACCTATCACCTCTCCGGCGTCGCCATGCAGAAACGCATCGCCTCCTTTACGCGTGAAACGCCACGTTGGTCGCGCAAAGAAGCAGGAAAACTTGCCCGCCAAGCAGCACGGCGACTGCAGCGCAATCCCTAAAAAATGATCGATCCATGACGAAAAGACCGCATGTGCACGGCGGTCTTTTCGGGAATTCCCCAGCCCACTGGAATTCACAGGCTCTGCAGGGCGCAGAGTGGCTCAGCCCGTTCACTGGACGAAAGCAACACCGACCCGTTCACCGTCAGTGTCACCGTATCGTCTTTGAGCTCAAGCCGGCGCGTAAGGCCGCGAGGCAACTGCAGCTTGATCGTCTGCTTCTGTTGCCGCATTGCCTCGGTTTTCCGAACCATCGACACCGTCCATTGCTGCACTTCGACATCTGCAGGCTGATCCCATGTCGGAATCGCCCACGTCGTACCACCGCGAACATAGTGCATTTTCATCGTCCTTCCTTTTCTTCATCCATGATGATTGGAACCGCCCTGCTCCTGAAACCTGCTTCCAGTGGGGCAATCTACAGGGGAATTTCCCCCTCCACATTGCCCCACTTGAATACGACTTCCCAAGCATATCCACCATTGGTGTCTTCTCCCCTTTCCCCTCCCGTTGGGGAAAGGGGGACAGGGGGTTTGGGGGAAGAAAAATCTTAATTCGCCCCCTTTTACTATTAGTGTCATACCTGGTTGATCGACCCTGTGCTGTGAATGAACAAAACCACCTTCTTGGAGGCGGCGTGTTCCCACAGCTGGGGTCTTACAGTCACGCCGCCGGATCCGTCATCTTCGTGCAGAAGACGCGGGAATTCCAGGAAGCCGTGACGTGATAGCAATTGATCACGAAACCATCCTATACCTGCCAAAAACCGTGCGCAATGGCTATTTTTCGGCTTCGGAACAATGTAAAAATATGGTATAATAAAAGAGAACAAACACCCAAAATGTCCAATCACTCCTTTCAGTCCCCCTGGCTTGAACAGTTAAAAGCAGATCGACCGCATTTTAAGCTCGAACAAGACCATACATGCGACGTTGCAGTAGTCGGCGCGGGTATTGCCGGCGTGATGACGGCGTATCAAATTCTGAAACATTCGACGTCATCGGTGTTACTGATAGACGCCGGACGCATCGCCCATGGTGCGACAGGACGAAACGCGGGGCAGTTAGTCACCTACTTTGAACGACCTCTTGCCGATATCGCCCGTGCATTCGGTGTCGATATGGCGGTAGAAGCGCAGGTGCAAGTGGAATCCGCATGGGGCATTTTGGAAGATATCCTGCAGGACTGCGGCCTCAAAACGCCGCTCAACCGCTGCGCGGGCTACGCCGGACTGACAACGCTCAAGCAGATTCTGGAACACCTGGAAGAGCACGATATCCGGGTAAAGGCAGGACTCGGCGATGCACCGATGATGATACAGACCGGACATCCGTTCCTGAGCGAGATTCCCGCGGAGTTGAAGCAGTATGTGATGGAGATGCCGCACTCGACGATTCTGAACGCACTCTACACCGAAGATCCGTCATTTGTTGCGATGACCACGACACGCAAAGGATGCATGAACGGCGCTCTGCTCTGTGAAGAATTGGTGGCATGGATGGTTGCAACCCACGGCGATCGTCTGATGGTTGCCGAGCATCTGCCCGTCACGACGGTCCGACTGCGCGCAAACGATGCGACACTGGAAACCGAGGGACCGACGGTAAAAGCGGGTCGAGTGGTATTGTGCACCAACGGGTTCGAACATTTTTCTATCGAAAATGAGCACGGCGAAGATATCGATCCGTCATTCCACGCGAACGTGCAGGGAACCATCGGCTATATGACCGGGTATCTCGATGAACCCGGACAGAACTCGATGGCTGTCAGTTATCACCGCAACCTCGATTATCACGAGCCGTATCACTATCTGACACGCCGTCCGTACGAACACGCAACGCATGGAAACAAGACATTGCTCTGCCTCGGCGGTCCCGAACGCGCACTTCCCGATCGCGCGACGTACGATCCGCAAAATGCACCACCGGCGGACATTGCCGAGGAACTCGATAGCGTTCTTCGGCAGTCATACCGTGATCTGCTGCCGACCGCGACACGGACATTCCTGTGGCAGGGTCTGATGGGATATACGCCGAACTACATCCGCCGCATCGGGTTTGAACCGAAGAACAAGGTTCTGCTCTACAACCTCGGCTGCAACGGCGTCGGCATGATGCCGTCCGTCTACGGCGGCAAGCGCATTATGCAGCTGCTCAACGGCATCCATTTAAATCCGTCGATTTTCGATCCGGAAAACGGAGACAAATAAACAGGTGCTGCTATTCTGCGGATGTGACGATCGCACGTTTGTTCGCCGCACTCATTCTTACGATGCATCTCACCGTTGCCACGGTGTTCGCCGCATCATTCCCGGACATGGACCGCTCGTGGTTTAACTATCGCGATGCAGCGCAAGAATTAGCCGAACGCGGAACATTGACCGGACACCCCGATGGAACGTTCAGGCCGAAAGATCCGATTAACCGCGCGGAGTTTTTGACGATCGTCTTCCGCGGACGATCGGACAGCGAGCCTGTCGCCGGCGCCGATTGTTTCGCCGATGTCGCACATGACGCGTGGTACGCACCGTACGTCTGCGCAGCAAAACGCCGCGATATTGTCGGAGGATATCCGGACGGCTCATTTAGACCGGAGCAAGCGGTCAACGTGGCGGAAGCGATGAAGATGCTGCTCCTCGCGTACGATCGCGAGATTCCAGAACGTAGCGGTCTTGCATGGCATGAGCCGTATACGCGAGAGTTTGATCGGAATGATGTATTTCCACGTCATTCCTACATCCCCTGGGAACCGCTGAACCGTGAACGCGCGGCAGATTTACTGCTGCGGTTTTTGGAGCACGATGAAGACCGCGTTGTGCCGAATTTGTCGGAAGGATGCGGCAAAGTTTCGCGCGATGTCCGGACAACACTGACGGTGAGCGGCACCGAGAGATCGTTTCTCCTAACTGAACCAAACAATCCGTCACCACGCGATCCCCTCCCCCTCATTGTCGCATTTCATGGTCGCACAAATTCCAACGAACAGATTCGCCGATACTTCGGGCTGGACCGTGCAGCCAGCGACTACTACATCGCGTATCCATCTGCACTGCAGAAAGAAACCGGCACCTTCCACTGGTCGGACCCCGGAGACAAGCTCTCGACGTTGCGCGACATCGCATTCTTCGATGCGATTGTCGAGGAAATTGGCAACGCGCATTGCATCGATTTGGATCGCATCTACACCGTCGGACATTCGCTCGGCGCGTGGATGGCAAACAGCGTCGCCTGTGCCCGCGGCGATGTCGTCCGTGGCTCCGCAACCGTCGGAGGCTCCGCGATGATTGCACCATGTACAGGACCAAGTGCAGCGATGATCATCAATAACCCCGATGACACACTCTCGCCACACAAAGGCGTGGAGGCAGTGCGCGATCATCGATTGAAAACAAATGCCTGTTCCGATGAGTACATTCCCGGAAAACCCGCATCGTTGCTCTGTTCGCAGTACGTGGGATGCGACGGCGGCAATACTGTCGTGTGGTGTCCGCACGAGTTGGATCGCGATGAACGTGGGACCTATTACCCACACTGGTGGCCGGATGACACAGCGCAAGCGATCGTTACATTCTTCGATAGCCTCGATTAAGTGTGATAGGATGAACCGCATGAATCTTTATTCTCAGCGCGACCCGCTCTACAAGAATCAAAAGCTCGGAAAAAGCACACTTACCGTTGGCGATTACGGTTGTTTCCTGTGCAGCATCGCCACGCTCTATCAAAAAGATCCCACTGAGTTATTGGGCGTACGTGACGCATTTACCGATGATGGCGTTCTGAACTCAAACATCCTTGCACAATATTGCGGCGGGACTGCCGGTGCAAAAACTACCGATGCGCCCCAGGGCTGGTGCATTGCGCAGACGGATGTTTATGCCTCCAAAGGATTCACTCAGCACTTCTTCTGCGTGAACGTGCAAACCAAGGAGCAGATTGATCCGCTGAAATTCCCTACGACCGTCGATCCACTCACCTTCCCTATTCAATCGTACCGACCGTTTACGAATGTCGCGTTGAAGTCTGGTACTGCAAACGGACCAACGAATCTGCCAAGCAAACCAACCGGACCCAAGAAAGCGTCTGATCGCGCGGCGGATCGGAAAAATAAACGACTACAGAAGTAATATCTCGATTAACGATTGCGACCGAAGAGTGATCCGATCCAGTACAGAATCACCGCGTTCAGTATCAGCGGAGCAATGAGAAGAGTTGCAGCGACCCAACCACTCGCGTTGAAGTATTCAAAATAGGCGAAACCCATGCTCCACGGTAAACCAAGAATCAGCGCGATGAAGCTTTCGCCAAACAATCCCTGATTCCAGATGAACATGATGCATGCGACAACGTAGATGGTTGCGAGGGAGAGGCCGGGGGTGGAGAGGAACTTCATAATTTTGTAATGAATCATCTAAAACAATCTCAAGAAAGTCTCCTGATTCTTCGAGCCATCATTTCCATTCTCTGACAGTATTCCTTTAAAACTTGATAAAAGTCAGCAGATATTTCATCAGAACTAAGGACTTTATCAAGAAGATGTGAAATTTCCCTTGAATATCTATATAACCTTAACAAAGTCATAGAATCAACATCGCCATGAATACCTCTATTTACAATATCTTTTATTCTTCTGCTTAAACTTTCAAAATCTTCTAAATATCTTAATGGAAACTTTTCAGATTCAGAAGATCTAAGTATATTTTCCACTAAACTAAGCGCATGTAAATACTCAAAAGTATATCTCTCGAACACTCTGAGATCGATCTCAGAATCAGAATTCTTAATACCACCCAGAATTTCAATAGAGTTCATGCGCATGCGCTTTTCCTCTAGTTCGCGAATTTTTTTCACTTCCTTAATAGTGTTATCATCAATCTTATTATTTGTTCCTTCGGTGTAATATTTTAGGAATTGATCTGCTGTATAAATATGAAAATTCACACCTGCTTTATCAAACATTTCTTTTTTTAATGCAGGAAGTGGCATTACACGCTTGCCATCTTTTTCTAGCCACCAATCTTCTTTAACATCTCCAGATATTAAAACAATTGGCTTTCTTGTTGCTATGGCTTTATCAATTATTTGAAACCATAAAATTAGATCTCCAAATTTTTTATCTTCTGGTTTTTTATCATCTTTATAACCAGGAGGAATCTTTTTCTCATACCTCAACTTCCCTTCATCTTTTATTTCGCTTAGCTTTTCCTTGCTATAATTGTTACCAATATTCCCATCAAACAATTCATTTAATTTTTCTAAAACCTCATCTTTTTCCATCCATTTTGGATGATCTTTTTTTGCCTTTTTAATTATTGTTTCAGCCTTTGATAAACCTTTATTTATTTCATTTTTTATTTGAGATAAATCAAGGAAAGGGTGATCTTTATATTTAGTTTCAATGTTCTTAACACCTTCTAAAATTGCTAAAATTTCATCATAAGACTTTTCAAATTCACAAATAACATCAATTCTATTTTCATAGAATTCAAATCCTACCTGATATGGAATCCAAAGCTGCCCCTTTTTCTTAAGTTCATTTAACACTTTCAAGTACGCTTCAACAGTAGTTCTACTGTATCGGTACATATTGAGAAGTGTATTTGTGTCAAAAACAAATATGCAATCATTCCACAATTGCTTAAATTCTTCGTCAGTAAACTGATGATATTCTTTAAATACTTGCTTCATAAACTTATTTATTAGAGCAAACTATATAGATGATAGCAAATGATTATAAGTCTCAACTTCTAATTGGCTGGGGAGCATGGATTCGAACCATGGAATGGGGGCTTCAAAGGCCCCTGCCTTACCACTTGGCGACTCCCCAAGGCTGCTCAAAGAATACGGCAAAAGTTGCCAGAAGCGAAGATCTGTTTATAGCCACTCTGCTACTATTTCTTCGTGCCCGCTTCCAGCAAAGCCCTTTCGGTAGTCGAAGCCGTAACTGCGTCATTTCCAGGCAAGGAACGGCCAACGCCTGAACAGGTCGAAACCGTTATGCGACCGTTTGCGCCAATATCCCGTGAAGTTGAACGAGAAATTCGATCCCTGTTACATCAAAAAGGAGGGATGTCATTGGTGTGCAAAGTAGGCGCATGGATGGAAGCAAATGATGTCGTGTCCGGAGAAGGCCGCGAAGTTGAAGCTCGAATTCAGTTTCTTCTCATGGATACCTGCACCTGCGTGCTTGATCATCTTCGTGCGGCAGTCGCTCATGCAACAAAAGAAGTCGACCCCCGAGTACTACATCTCCTCGATCACGAACACTTGAAGAAATAATTCTTCATCACGGTTTGCTCTTCCTATACGGTCCCAACGGCGTCGGAGCCGAAGCGGGTGGTGGATTTTTCGGAACAACCGGTGCGGGAGGAGTACCCGGACCCAGTGACGCAAAGGTGACAGGCGGAGGAGAAGCGGGTTTCTTTGGCGCTGGCTTTGTCATCGCCTCCTGCAGACGCCGCTGCACTTCTCGCATAATGTACTCAGCAGAATCCGTTGAGCTTAGTCCCCTGAAAATTAAATCCAATCTCTTAAAGCCCGCGTCGTTTGTGTTATCGTCACCGAATATGCGCAGTCCCCACTCCTGGAGCTGTGTCCTGATTTTTGCCGGACCATGGTGAATGATGGTATAAAAAGCATTTACACCACTGGGATGTCCCCATGTCGGGTTATCTCTCGTCGCTCGTGCGATTTCGCCTAAAGCTGCCATGTGCTGCGTTGCCATTGGCGGATACTTTCAACCTCTACACATCTTTCGTCAAGATGCCGTCATCACAAACTCCCGCACAAGATCCGGAATCTTCCCGATCGCCTCTTCTAACACTTTCTCTTCTTCCTCGGAAAACCGACTAAGAACCCAGTTTCCCAAATCCCCTTTCTCCGGTTTTGGACCAATACCAATGCGAATACGCGGCCAGTCCTCGCCGAATGCATCGACCACGGACTTGAGGCCATTGTGCGTACCGGGACCTCCGGTCAGTCGCATGCGATACGTCCCGAGTGGAATATCGATGTCATCGGTTAGGACAATCAGCTGCGTCTTGGGGTCCATCTTATAGAACGTCATAATTTTGCGGATCGCCTCGCCGGACAGGTTCATGTACGTCTGCGGTTTCACCAGCAGAATAGGCACCACGCCGAATCGTGCTTCCTGAATATGGGACTCGAATTTCTGCGCCTCTTTCCACTCCCCTTCTCCGAACTCACGGGACAAGCGATCAATCGCAATCCATCCCGCGTTATGGCGCGTTCGTTCGTAGGACGCACCGTGGTTGCCGAGGCCGACGATCACCAGAGAGGGTTTCACAGCAAAAATTATAACACACTTAACACTAAACAATGGTTCGACAAGCTCACCATGACTGCACCTACAAATGTATAAGCCCTTCGACAAGCTCAGGGCATTTTGAAATTAAAAAACCTTGTCATCCTGAGCCCGCCGAAGGAGCCGAGGCCAACAATGACGAGAGCAGGTTTCATTGACGCTTACATTCTACCAGTTCATGCTTTATAGCCATGGATAAATTTGATGAAACTCAAGACTGGCAACCTGAAAAGACAGATAACGAAATTGATCCCGCTTTGATTGAAGCTGTAACCGCAAGCTCCTCTGCTACTCTGGTTATTGCACAATTGATCGTCGAGGCTCAAGCGATGATGCACAACTACCGCTGGAATTAACTCTGTTGCGGGAGTGTGTCGACGGATACGCTAAAGACATGAATGAACATCCCCCTCCTTCGGAAGACACATCAAAGCCAAAACCAAAGCCAAACCCTCTTGCGATCGTCATGGGAAAACACTTCGGTCTGCGAGCTATAGCCACAGTTAAGCCAACGACTCCACCGCCCCCTTCAGAGCCCGCACCGCAGCCTCCGCCTGCTGCGGAGTAACGGACGCCTGCGTTTCGTGCGCGAGGGTATTGCGTAATTTATGCGCATTCCACACCAACTGCAGATTTTTCAGACGCGGACCTGCCTTCTTCAATTTTTCTCCAAGTGATCCTGTGTAACCGAGTTCCGTCAGTGCGAGATCGAGCACTTTGTCTGCTTCGAGAATTTTTCGGACAGGATCCTGAAGAGTCTCAACATGTGCCCACGCTTGTTGAACACGCTTGAGCGATGCACCGGAAAGCTTGCGACTGCCCGCCATTTTCTTCATGAAAAAAAGAACGGCTGCGGCAAGTACGACCAAGCCGGCAACAACCCAGATCATATCCATATCATTCGTCGGAATCGTCGGATCTATGGGCATTCTTCAGTTCCTGCAGCTGCATCTGCTCCGCCACGAGGGTCGCAAGAAGCTGCTGGATCTGCTTGGAATCTTTCATGTTCTTCTTATGGAGATACTGCTCCATGTTCTGCAGCACCAGAATCTCGATCCTCTTGGGCGACTTCACGTGGTCCATGCTGATGGTCTGACCGTTGGAAATTTTTTCGACACTGAT
>CAYXNG010000008.1:0-27034 GCA_964466635.1 uncultured Candidatus Peribacteria bacterium
GAGCACTCGCCTGAAGAGCGAGGTGTCACCAGTTCGACCCTGGTCTGGGCCACCACTTTTACGCTTATAAACTCTCTTTCGGGCTGCTGATCATCATTTTGTAGATGTCGAGCAATGCGAAAAGCAGACTCAATGCCAACGGACCGAGGATGAATCCGAGCGGACCGAAGAACCCGATACCGCCGATGACCGCGAACATAATCAGCAGCGGATGGATTTGCGCGCCGCGGCCGACCAGAATCGGTCCGAGGAAGTTATCGATCAAGCCGACGGCTGTCGCACCCCAAATGGCCAGTCCGATGGCCTGGAGCAAGTGATCGGTGATGAAGAGATATGCAACGGCGGGAATCAGAACGATGGATGTTCCCACTCCGGGAACAAGCGCACCGACGGCGGCGATACTTCCCCACAACACCGCACTCGGGACGCCAAATATCATGAATCCGATGGCGGACACGAATCCTTGCAGCAGGGCGATCAGCAGAGATCCTTTCATGATCGATCCGATGGCGACCGACAGGCGCTTGATAATCGTCTGGTCGTTTTTGTCGGACAACGGACTGAGGGAGATCACCGTTTGCATGAAATGATCGCCGTCCTTCAGCAGATAGTAGAAAGCGACGACGCCGATGGCGATTTGAATGAATCCCTGCAGCGTCGTCGCAAACAATTGGCCGACGTTTGCGGAGATCCAAATGAGTGCCTGTCGCGCCAGATTATCGAAATCAATCGATGCGGATGGGATGTACGTCGCCAGCAGCGCGTTGATGTTTTCTTCAATGGTTCCCAAAAAACCGGTGGCGCCCTCTTCGGGGATACTCAGGCGTTCGTACACTGCCCGTGCTTCCTGTACCACTTGCACGGAAATAAGGGAGAGCGGCACGAGAATCATGACGGTCGTCACCAGGATCGTCAGAATCGCACTGAGACTTTTGATGCCCCTCGTCCATTTCAGCATGCGGACATGCAGCGGATGAGTGACAACCGATAAGGTAATCGCTACGGCCAATGTCACCAGATACGGCTGCACGATCAGGAAAGCCAATATGGCGACCCCTGCCAACAGCGCGAAGAAGAATGCCAGTCGAACGTATTCTCGTGAAATCACGCATTCTATCCTATCAGAACGTTTGAAATCGTCTGTAAATATCACTTTACAATATTTTCATATTCAGTAAAATACTGATTCTATGCGTCTATTACACGTTCAATCGGCAATTCTCGCGCTTATATTGCTTGGATCAGCTGGTTCTGCGTTCGCATCGTCGAGCAGTTCCTCCTCTTCGTCGGTTGCGGGAATCACCGTGAGCGTCACGGATGGCAAATCGAGCATCAATGCCGGAGGATCGCTTGTGTATGCGGTTACCGTTCAGAACACCCAATCGATATCGAAAACGGTCGACATTGCTCTGGAAATGCCGTCGTATGCGACCACCGTCAGCCCCGATCAGGGCGGCGTTTATGCCGGAGGAGTTGTCCGTTGGGACAATATCTTTCTTTCCGGCAATCAGAAGGTCACCTATACCGTTCAAATGAATCTCGTTCCATCGGTTCCCCAGGGTACGGTGCTGCGCGCAGTCGCATCTGCGGGTGGGGTATCTTCTACGGACACTACGACTGTCGGATCCGTTTCCGCCAATCAGAAATTGTTTGACGTATCGCTGACTGACGGAAAGTCGACGGCGCGACCCGATGATCTGCTGACTTATACCATCACCGTTAAAAATTTAACCGGTGACGATCGCATCACCGATGTCCGTCTGGGTCTCGGAACATTTCTCGTGTTTCAGGACAGTGATCCAGCTTCCAGTCAGAACGGCAGTACGACAACCTGGTCATCGGTTTTGTTTCCCGCGGGCACCGTCAAAACATTCACGGTGAGAACGGATGTGTTGCGCTCCGCACCCGACTATTATCTGCTGACGGCACAGGCATTCGCCGGAGATGCGTCTGCAACAGATACCACAAGCGTTCTTGCAAATAATGGCTCATCTTCGCGGAAAAGTAGCTCCTCTTCTTCACGTTCGTCCCAGTCGGCAAAACTCAGCTTCTCGGTTTCACCGGATTCCTCCGAAGTGATACCTGGCGGACGTGTGCGTTTTACTCTCACGGTCCGCAACACAGGTAACACGACTGTCAGCGATGCAATTGTCAGCACGCGCTTCGATTCCTCTGTGGTGACTCTCATCGACAATGGCGGATCCGTCAGCGCAGGTTCATCTGCTATCCAGTGGATTCTTCCTCCGCTGAGTGCTGGACGCACTTGGACCACGTCGATCATGTTTGTCGTATCGGACACCGCGCCCAATGGTGCTGCAGTGTCGCTCGTGTCGACCCTTGAAGGCGATGATATCCGTACGGTGACGCTCGATAGCCGCACGCAGATCGCGGGTGTCACAGTGATCGGTGAGTTGCCGTCAACCGGCTTCCCGCTCGACGTTCTTGCGCTGATCGGTGTGACGTCAGTAGCTACAGCTTCCGCTTTGATCCAGCATAAAGTCCGATCCTGAACTAACTGTCACAGTGAGACCGCCCGAACTGTGACACGTAGATAATATTTGCAATATTTCATAAAATGTTGTATAATATTTATGAATATGCACAACAAACACAAAACACACAGCAACCTTGTTTTCTCTGCAATTTTAGCGGTTGCAGGATTAGCTGGATTAGTTTCTTATACACTTCAGACAATCGGTACGCAGGATGAGACCGAACTGCATAGCGCAGCGGCGGGATCCGGTGAAACTGTGTCTGCATCGTGTGCGTCGTGTAGCGCGAGTGTCGAAGGAGACGGATCGCGGATCGCGAAGCGTCTCCAACGCAGACTCGAGGCTGCGGGAAAACCCGTGCCGAGCGTCGCGCATCTTTCGGAGTCGTTGAAAGATCGTTCACGTATTCTTAGAACTCAGATTACCGTGAATGTAACGGACACGGATGATGTGAACATTCCGTCCGCAGCGTGGACGATCGACTTTGCGAAGAATCCCGAATTGCTGATTATGCGCAACACGTGGGCATCGGCAATGTTTGTGTTGAACGAAGAGTTGTTCAAGGAGTATCTCGAGACGGGCAAGTTCGACGGCCTGAAGCAGCGTACTGACATTGTCCTTGGCGAAACGTACACCGATCATGACGGTGTTGTTCGCGCGATTGATTTACCGATTGCTCACGACGGATATACCTACGACGTCGAGGAGCTGAGCGCTGCAGTGAGCAATGCGATGCGAAACGGATATGACTCGGTGCATCTGACGCAGGAATACGGATCCGGAACCGTGCGCGTAGCAGTTGATGGGAAAATGAAAACACTCGATTTGATTGCACAGGGTGTCTCGGATTTCTCGAATTCTCCGGAGGAGCGCGTGTGGAACGTGCACAAAGCGATTGATGAACGTGTGAATAACATCGTCATCAAGAAAGGTGCGACGTTCTCCTTCGTCGACACGCTTGATGTGCCTGTGACTCTCTCAAAGGGATGGAAAGAAGGCATGGGTCTTTTCGGTGGCGGAACCGCGTTCACACCGGGTGCTGGAATCTGCCAGGCTGCAACAACCGTGTATCGCGCGGCGCTGCTTGCTGGTTTGCCGATCAAATACGATCGCAACCACAGCATGTTCGTCGATCACTACGAGCCGTACGGTGTCGGTCTGGATGCAACGGTCTTCCCGGGTGTGCATGATCTCCTGTTTGTAAACGACACGCCGGGCGATATTCTTGTCCAGTCATATACGGTCGGTGATCTCGTCTACGTACGTATGTATGGCTATGACGATAACCGTGATGTGGCGCTCGACGGTCCGTACTTCAATACGACTCCTGGTCGCCCCAAGACTATCCGTCCTCTCGCGTGGGATGAAATCGGCTGGCAGAGCACTGTCACGTACGCTGACGGAAAAGTTCTCTCACGTCCGATCATCTCTACGTACGTTAAGGGATTCCCCTCTTCTGTTAAACGCAAGTACACCGGTACGCCGGGAATCACGCTTCTCTGGTCCGAACCAGAGCATCACGAAGTTGCCGCAGCAACTGCCACTCACGATGTTCCATAATATCCGCTATCGGCAGATACAGATCGGCGCATCATGTGCATTCGCCTTTCTGCTGATGCCGCTTGCATCGATTGTGTGGGCTCAGGAAGAGCCTGTTGATATCGCTATTAAACCGATTCCGAGCAATCTTGCGCATCGTGCATCCGAACGCTTGTCGCTGAATCCCGAAGATGTCAATGCGGCGATGGAACGTCGGACGGAGTTGCTGAATCGTTCAGTGGAAATTCACTTTATCGATACGTCGTCAAAGCAGATGCATCCGCCTTCCGTCAGCGTCACACTGGTCGATCATCCGCAATGGATTCGGTTTGATGCCGATCATGTCGATTTCACAATTGATGCCGCAGCTATTCGTCATTACCTCGATGAATCGCAGCAAGATCTGTTGCCGCGCGTGATGCATACCGGCGTCGTTGCGAACGGAACCGATTCAGCCATACCGGTGGAAAGCAATCCGCAACCGGGGTACGCATTCGACTTGTTTGAAGCAACGGAAAAAATTGCCGATGCGCTGGAAGACGGTGATGCATCGGTTTCAATCGATGTTGAATATCAGGAACCCGTTCTCTTTCTCATGGCTGCGTCCGGTGTTCTGCAATTGCCGCTTCTTTCACGCGGTGAATCGGATTTCACCGGCTCCCCTCTCGGACGCGCAGCAAATGTCCGCAAGGCATTGAATGAGCATCTGAACGGTCTGGTGATTCAACCGGGAGCAGAGTTTTCCTTCAATGCAGCGATGGCCCATACGTCCGGCTGGAAAGATGCGTTGGTCATCAAAAATGGTGGCGAGCTTGTCGCGGAGCCTGGCGGTGGAATTTGCCAGTCAACGACGACGTTATACCGTGCAGTGCTGATGGCCGGTCTGCCGATTCTGAAGCGTGCGAATCACAGTCTGTATGTGACGTACTACGAGAAGCTTGGTGTTGGTTTGGATGCGACGGTCTATGCGCCAAAGCAGGATTTCGTGTTTAAGAATGATACGAACGCGCCGATTGTCATGGTCGCACACGGTGGTGATACACATGCGTATGTCGAACTGTATGGCATGTCCGACGGTCGCATTGTGACCCTCGATGGGCCGTTCTTTGCTGCCACGTCCGATCAGAGCGATTCGTTTACAGAGAAGCCACTACGTATCAATCAGATTGGTTGGGACTATGCTGTGCAGTATGCGGACGGTCGGATGGTTAATCAGCCTGTCATCTCCACCTACAAGGCGGTTCCGAAGAAGTTGAAGGAGGAGTTTGCAAGGAAGGCGGATGAGACAGTCAGCATGGTTCAATAGGCTGAAACGCGGCATTCTCCGGGTTGCAGCTTGTTAACTTTCTGGTACTATTTTGCGGCCTTATGGATCGGTAGCTCAGTTGCCTGGCCTTCGCTTGCGAAGCCAGAGTAGAAAACAGAGCTCGTTAGTATGGGTGTTGCATCATCTCTTTCAAATCATGGATCGGTAGCTCAGTTGGTAGAGCAGGAGACTCTTAATCTCTTGGTCGTGGGTTCAAGTCCCACCCGGTCCACCATTCAAATTACCCGGTTAATGAGTTTTGGATCTCTTTCTTTTCGTATATACGTGAAAAGATTTCTGAGAACATTTTGTTTGCGTAGACGGTTAGCTTCGGGAGTGTTGCTCGCTCGCAGTTCCGACGGCAAATCGATTTGCTCCGGGTTGATGTTTCCTTGTCGCAAAAAACTATAGCATTGATCGCAGGGCCAAGCTTCGTGTACGTAGCGGGAATCGGGATTCCGTTCGAGAAACGAACGTAGCATGTGTAAGTCGACTGTTTCGAATCCAGACGCATTGATAATCTGGGTTGATGCCTGAAGAGAATCAAATTCATTACTACCCAGAACAACTCCCGCACTTTTCTGAACTTGTATGCATACTGCATCGACACTTCCAAGTACCTTCAACTTTTCCGCATTGGTCGTTGTTGAGCGAATTGCGTGTGTCCGATACCCATTGTCCGACAATTGTCTGAGTGTCATAGAACCCATGGTGCCAGTGCCAATCACTGCGATCCCCTGGGTTTCCTTGGGTGCCTGAAGATTTTTAAGGATAAAATTAGCAACGGGACTGGCGGCGTATGAACCCGCATTCGTCACTGTTATTCCCCGCGCTCGAATAGCATCATGTTCAAAGTGCTGCGGATCATTAATATCCCACCAGCCTGCAGAGGCCAGACCGATATATTCTAAGTCGGGGAGCAAAGGCAATGTTTCTTTGTTAATCGTGTCGAGGACATTCATCACTAGGTGTGTTGCTTGAGATCGGAATTTTGCGACATTTCGAATAATATCGCCCGTGAATCGCAGAGAATTTTTCTTCTCTGCATTTACGAGACAGAATCCCAAAGATGAACGGGCTACATTACAGATAGTTGATAAATCCTTTGGAGAAAATAGCCGTTCTTGCCCTTGTACATCGACGACGATGATTTCCGGATGTTTCATTGGAATAGTCACTATATTACAAAACCTTTCGCGGGCGGCAACCGTTGTTTGCCGGTATCAGAAGAGCCACCGGTAGGTCCTTATGCCAGGCAAAAGTCTGATCCTCAATGGTCCGCGCAATTGTCCGACCATGCCGAATATCTTCCCACTCCGCGTCCGACAGCTCTAACTTTGGATAACCTGCCAGAACCTCTTTAAGGGGCATTACGTCAGTCCATGTGGCGGTGTCCGGAGCGACAGCATTCTCGACCGACCAATCCCCCACTGCCGTTCGTCGTAATGCAGATAGATATGCTCCACATCGCAGATCCTGCCCCAAGTCATGCGCAAGAGAACGGATGTAGGTACCGCTCCCACAGCGAACATGAAGATCGAGTTCGGGATAGGCATAACGTGTAATCGTACACTTTTCAATGTGCACTTCGCGCGTCGGCATCTCAACGTCTTTGCCGCTGCGCGCAAGCTCATGCGCGCGTTTGCCGTTCACGTGAACGGCGCTGAATGCCGGCGGAATCTGACTCACTTTTCCTGTGTATCGATCAATAATTAACCGACGAATCAATTCTTCATTCGGAACGTCCCATCCCGGTTTTGTTTGCACTTCTTCAATGACACCTTCACTGTCGTATGTTGAACTGACGGCACCGAACGTAACTTCTGCGTCGTACTCCTTTGAAAGATTGGAAAACAGTTCGATCACCTTGAGGGCTTTACTTCCCACAGCCAATACAAGAAGGCCGGAGGCCGCTGGGTCAAGCGTTCCCAAATGCCCGATGTCTCGTTCGGACAGTTGTTGGCGGACCATCGCGACGGCACCGTGGCTGGTGGGCCCGGTTGGCTTGTCGATCAGTAAAAAGCCGTGTCGCATGGAGCGAGAGTACGGATTGATCAGAGTTTTAGCAACTGCGTGTACATCCTTCGACCGGACTCCCGTTTGAGGGTCTGAGCCCTTCAGGACCGAACGCAGGATGACATGTTTAGAACGCTATAGCCGGGAGAATCGCGCCAAGAACGATTGCAAGAAGTCCTAGGATAGCAAACGCACGGACGATGGATTTTTGGTTTTTCATAAACTATTGAACGGTAATGGTTGCGGTAGTGGAGCTTGACGCACCCGCCGCATCGCGGACGGTCAGAACGACGGTGTACGTACCAGGGTCCAGGAAGGTGTGTTCCACCTGCATGCCGTCATTCTGCGTATTGTCGCCGAAGTTCCATTCGTAGTTGCTGATGAGACCCGATGACGGCGATGCATCGAATGCGACGGTCAGAGGAGCCTGCCCCGACAGTCTGCTTGCAAGAATCCGCGGCTGCAGAGATGCGGCGCGGACAACGAGGGTACGTGTCGTGCTTTGCTGTTTGCCGCTTGTCGTTCGTGCGGTGAGGTTTACCGCATACGTGCCCGGCCTTGTGAATACGTGCTGGCTGAACGCTCCACCATATTCCACTTCCGATCCGTCGCGGAAGTCCCAGATGAATCCGGTAATTTCCTCTCCCGGAATCTCCGAGGCAGACGCATCAAACTTCACCGTTAAGGGGGCGATACCGCTCTCGGGGCTCATTTGGAATGTGATGACCGACGACGGCGGATTCACCTGCACTTCTATCGGCAGACGCAAGACGTGATTCTCCTGATCTTGTCCGACGAGTGTGATGGTGTAAGTGCCCGGACGACGATAAATTGCTTGCAGACGCGTATCGGTTGATCCGATCTCGGTGGCATCCGGCGCTTCCCAGACGAAATCGACGAACGGCGTTTGCGTGACCGGACGAAGATCGAGTGTCAGCGGAACCTCGCCGCTGATTCGATTGGATTGTACTTGGGGTGAGCCTTCGAAGCGTAAATCATTCAATCGCAATTCATCGACGACTTTCACCAGCGTGTTCACTTCTGCAATAACGCCGCTTTGTGATCGCACGCGGGCGACAACGGCGTAGCTTCCATTGCGACCGAACGTGTGGGTCACTCGCTGACCCTCACCCTTTTGTCCATCGCCGAAGTCCCACTGTACGCTGTGCACGGGCTCGCTCGTTTCAATGGAAAACAGCGCTGCGAATGGTGCCGTGCCGATCAGGTTGTTCGGTTGCGACTTCATCGAAACCGGGAACGGCTGGGGCGGCTCTTCCTGCACGTCGATGGTGCGCTCGTAACGGACCTGAGTGTTGTTGGCGAGCGATGCGACGGCCGATACAGTGAAAGAGCCGGTTCTCAGATATGTGAATGATGTTTGCAGTCCAGGTCCTTCGTCATCTGCTGTTCCGTCACCGTCAAAATCCCACGACACAGTGCGTACCGCATCGGACTGAGGATAGAGTTGGGCCAGGCTGAAAACGACCGGTCGCTCGACGATTGCAGGGAGCGGCGTGACGGAGAATACCGATCTGCTGATCAGGAACCGACGCGAGGCATCGCGCGTACTGCCATCCGACGAACGCATTACGACTCGTACCGTTTTAATTCCCTCCCTATCGAATGTCGCCGTCAGCTCGGGGCTTAATGTTTGCTGATCGATTTGATTATCACCGTTGATATCCCACGAATATTGAATGGGAGCAAATCCGCGCTGCTTGAGCAGCTCCACCGTTTGCGCGACGCTGAAGGTCATCGTCAACGGAGCCACAAGCTGGTCACTGGAAGTCGGATTGGTGATAGCGATGCTCAGCTGAGGTTCCCCGCTGATCATGAACCCCGTCGCTGCGGACAGAAGAATGCCCGGTACGGCGAACAGACCGAGCTTGATCAGTGCTATAAGCTTGGCATTCGGTAGTGCTTTGGAACTTCCGATGCGCATGAAAATGATATACGAGACTGCCGCAAGCACGATGCCTCCCGCAATAACGGATGAAAGCGCGATCGTGACGAATGTGTCGGACGCTGTTGCGGATGGAAGACTGGTAAGAAGGAACAGGCACCAGAAGGCATACAGCACATAGGGCACTCCCAGGATAAGCGCGATCAACAACTTCCATTGTGTAGAGGAAGCCGGTGCTGCCGCCGGCTGAGGAGCAGTCACTGCGGGTGCAGGAGGAGAAACGCCGTCTACGGTCGAAGTGGGTTCCATGAATCAGAGCTCAAGCATAATGCTTGCCTCGGGAGGAGGAAGGAGGGGGATTTCGGGAAGCGGTTCAACCGGAGAAGGTGCGATGATCGCCGCCTGCACGCCGATATCCGTCAATTGCATCTGCACTGCTACATCGATAGAAGGTTGCATGTGCGACAGCGACACATTCCAATTTGCTCGGGTCAGGAGAAAATTCTCCGCATCGATCCAGATTTCACCGTTTGCCGTCACACCCGATAGCTGCCGGAGGAGAGACTCCGCCGTCGACGCATCACCCGATGCTTCCTGCAGAAAGGCGGCAAGGCGCTCAGGGTCGACCTCCACGTCGTACCGGTATGCATCGCGTCCGTTGAGATTGACGATTCCCCTGTCACGCACCACGCGGATGATATCGGACTGCATGCGCAGGAAACGGGGGTCCGGTGTCAGCGTTTCCGCGGGGGTAATCTCTCCCTGCGACGGAAGGCGCAGCCACTTTCCCATCAATTGTGAGAATGCGGGAGACAGGAGAAGCGGATGCGGAGGTACGGCGTTGGCCTGCTGGATGTTCATGTATACCTCGTTTTCTGATAACACGATCATTTCTCCGATGCCGCTCCACGCTGTTCCATCCGTTGTTTTGCCCGATGTCGTCACGTTCATCCGCAGCTGCCGCCCTCCCTGTTGCATCAGACCGCCGGCATCGATGGATCCGTCCAATCCTTCGTCATTCGTCCATTGCGTATGAATGGAGAACCGAGCTGACACCAGTCCCCTGTTCGCGACTGACGAGCGCATCAACACTTCTTCCGCAGGAAGATCGCCCGGTGTCACGCAGGAAGACAGTGCGAGTGCGCACAGCACGGTGATGAATCCCGATCGCTTCATCTGTGGCCGACAGTGTGCCGTATCCGCGTTTTTTGTGCCAGAATATACAGTTGATTTCGCCGTCTATTGACGTCCTCGTTGTGTCGGGGCGGCAATGATATCCGACGGTTCATCGACTATCAGGCGGATAGTCCGTTTGATGCTTGCCCGTACATCGGCGCGGACAGTGATGAGTTTTGTCGCGTTTCGCCCGATTGTCAGCGGTTTATCCAGCACGAAATGTGCCGTATCCCCTTCGAGTGCGTCGATTTCCCCCAGAACGCGTTGACCGTCCATCAATTCGAGATGTATCAGGTCGCCGTTACGCGCACTGCCGTCATTCGTCAAAATGATTTCGGTGATCGACTGGTCCGCTTCACCATCCGCACTCAGGCGCATCCGTCCGACGGTCCGGTTATTTCCGTAGCGAACAGTGGAATGCAAAGACAGATATTCGACAGCAATTGTTCCGGCAGTTGCCGGTGTGGCTCTGACAGCGGGAGACCTACCGGCTGCATATATGCTTGCAGGCCCCTTGTCAGTTGTGATGCCAGCCAAAACAATCGTATGCTCCCCGCCCGGCGCGGCGTCAGGGGCGAAATCCGCGGCGATGGTCAGTGTTCGCTCGGAGCACGCGTTGATGGATAATCCGCGAGGGCGAAGCGTTGCGGTCCTGTTGCGACCGGAAAAACTCTGGGCATGCGACAGGCGTTTGCCATTTTCCATAACATAGACACGCGGCAGGTCCGACGCGGAGCCGAGGCCCGTGTGTCGCAGTGCAATTTGTTCAACTGCGATGTCGGCGTCGCAGTCTGCTTTCAAGGTGATGGTCAGCATGGCAACCCGTTGCTCCCCCTGAGGAATGCTTCCATGCTATGACGTGGACGGCATAGCCGAAAGCGATACTGCTAGTGCGCTAGACGGAAACAGAAGAACTGCGAGTGCGATGAGCAGGTGCATGCATCAACGATAACCGATTTTACTGTGTGAACAAGCAGAATCCCCGGAAACTACCACTTTGCTCCGCCTCCGCCTCCTCCGAACGATCCTCCGGAAAAACCGCTGAATCCCCCGCTTCGCGAATTGCTGCCACCGCTAAACCCGCCGAACCCGCTTCCGGGCCCGCCTCGCCAGCGGCCTCCTCCTTTGCGCGGACCTTTTTTCGAAACGATGTAATCGAAGAGCAGACCGAGCAGTACAAGAATGGGAATGCTGACCCACCATGAGAAGAGAGCCGTGAGCAACATGCCGGCGACGCCGCCGACAATGCCTCCCGCCCACCACGATTTACTGCGAGCGAACACGGCTGCAAGGAAATCTAGTCCCACGAACAGAAAGAAAAGCAGCCACGGCCATATACCGGATACGTCTGCTTCCTCGTCGTAGCGTTCCGCGGTGTATTCCCCGCCGATGTGTTTTTTCAGTGCATCAATGCCCGCCTGCAATCCCTGAAAATATTCTGCATCGCGGAAATATGGCGTCATGTCTTTCTCGGCAATGCCGTGAGCGACCAGATCGGGCACCGCTCCTTCCAGGCCGTAGCCGGTTGCAATCCAGATCTGACGATCGTCGTAGGATACGAGTATCAGGATGCCGTTGTCATCCTCTTCTGTTCCCACTCCCCACTTGCGGCCGATTTCCACCGCGACCTCCGAGACGTCTGAACCGCTGAGTGTTTTAAGGAGTACGACGGCAATCTCGTTGCTGGTTTCGCGCTGATACTGCCGAAGATCGGATTCAAGGACGGCTTCATCATCATCCGACAACAATCCTTCCGGTTGATCGACTGTTTCGTAATCGGTCACGAAGCCGTCGTTGACCGGCACTTCGAACTGAGCGGCTGCAGACGGTGCGAGAAGAAGAGAAAAAAGGCCGATGCCCAGTGCGAATCGTGAGTTCATCAGTTGAATTCGACGGACGGAGCGTTTTCGGAGCCTGCGGCTGCATCAAAGCCCTCAGCAACGTCAAAGCCGAAAAGCATGGCAGCGATGTTGCCCGGGAAGCGGCGGACAATCAGGTTGTATGAAAGAACAGCATCATTGTAATCGCGGCGTGCGGTCGAGATGCGGTTTTCCGTCCCCTCCAGCTGTACCATCAGATTTTCAAAACTCTGCGTTGCGGTAAGTGTCGGATATGCCTCGGCGGTGACAAGAAGACGTGCGAGAGCCGATTCGGTCCTCTCGGTTGCTTCCACCTGTGCATTGAGGTCGCCTGACGACTGGGCGTTCAGCCACTGTGTGCGTGCCTCCGTAACGGCGGTCAGTGTTTCCTGCTCAAAATCCGCCGCACCCTGCACGGTCGAAACGAGATTCGGGATCAAGTCGAATCGGCGCTGGTACTGTGTCTCTACCTGATTCCAGGAATTGTTGAGCGACTCGCTGGCTGTTACCAGATTGTTATAGGAAGAAAAAAGCCATAACGCCAGCACAATGACTGCGATGACGATGCCGATAAGAAGAGGTGAACGCTTGGATGCCATGGAAATGCAAAAGAAAGAGTTATCGATCGTATTCTACCCTCTTTCAACACGCTGTCACGCGAGCACTTCTATGTCATGCAGGATTTCTTCCGCATGCTCCGCCGGTTTTACCTTCGGATAGATTTTGCGGACTACTCCGTCGGGATCGATCAACAACGACATGCGCATGATGCCCATATAGTTTTTGCCGTACATCGATTTCTCTCCCCATGCGCCGTATTCTTTTATAATCACCTTGTCTACGTCGGCAATGAGAATAAAGGGCAGATTGTACTTCATTGCAAAGTGCTGATGGCTCTCCACGTCATCCGCACTGACACCCACGACGTGCACGCCTCTTTGCAGTAATTCCTGAATATTGTCGCGCAGTCCGCATGCTTCGGTCGTGCATCCCGGCGTGTCATCCTTCGGATAAAAATACAGCAGCAACCATGAACCGCGGAATTCATCCGATGAATGCCGTCGTCCGTTCTGATCAATGCCGCTCCATGCCGGTGCTGTCTGCCCGTCAGTAATCATGGTGAAACTATAGCATGTCGTCCGTCGATCAGGTTCAGAATGAGAAAATTATTTTCGACCGCGATGGACGCGCCATTTTTTGCGCTGCGGTCGCGCGCGAACCGAACCGGATGACACGCTATGTGACGGACGTCGGGCGGGACCTGCAAGGTTTGCAGGGGTCAATCCCTCCGGCAGACCGGCACGGGGAATCTGTGTGCGAATGAGGCGTTCAATGCGCTGCAGTTCGGCGTGCTGGTCCGGCAAAGCGAACGATACCGCGCGCCCTTCTCGCCCCGCTCTACCCGTACGGCCGATACGATGGACGTAATCGCCGGGATCATTCGGCAGGTCATAGTTCACCACCAGTCCGATGCCTGTGACGTCAATGCCGCGCGAGGCGATATCGGTCGCGACAAGCACGGCGTACTTGCCGCTCTTGAATCCGTTCAGCGCCTCAATCCGTTGGGCAAGTGAGCGGTTACTATGAATCTCCGCGACGGTGAATCCCATGTCTTTCACTTTCTTCGTGATGTTTTTTGCTCCGTACTTGGTTCGAGAGAAAACCAGCGCCGAGCCGGGCTCTTCGCGCAGGAGTGCCTCCAGCAGCTTCAGTTTCTCGTCGCGGTGTACAATGAAGAGTTCCTGCTGCACGCGTTCCGACGTTGTTCCGGCGGGAGCAACCTCGATACGCACCGGCAGTTTCATGTGATTCGATGCGATGCGCGCGATATCTTCCGGCATGGTCGCCGAGAAGAGCAGCGTCTGGCGTTCCTTCGGCACGACGGTCAGAATCTTGTTGATCTGCGGAGCGAATCCCATGTCGAGCATGCGATCCGCTTCATCGAGCACGAGCACTTTGACACTGTTCAGCGTGATTGTTTTCCGCTCGAGGTGATCGATCAGACGGCCCGGCGTTGCGACAACGACATGAGGACGCCTGCGAATCATATCGCGCTGAAGATTCATGGATGCTCCACCGATGAGAACTGCGGTGCGGATGCCGAGCGGCTGACCGATTTTGCGGTAGGTTTCCTCCACCTGAAGTGCAAGTTCGCGTGTCGGCAGGACGATCAGTCCGTTACCGCCATCCTTCAGAAGGTTCTGAATCATCGGGACGGCGAAGGAGAGGGTTTTACCGGTTCCGGTCTGCGCGATGCCGATGACGTCCTTGCCTTCGGTTGCCGCAGGAATCGCCTGATGCTGGATAGGCGTCGGCGTCGTATAGCCGACTTTTGTCAGAATCGCGAGGATGTCCGGCGAAATACCGTGGCCGTCGAATGTGTCGGGGGATGGATGCATTGACGCGCCAGTATATCACGTCTTTTTGCTGTCGGACAGCTCTTTGATGCTGCTGGAATGCTCTAAAAGTGCCAAAAGAACGCTTCCGACGATGTTGTGGTTACCTTTCTGCGTGTATCGGAGAAACAAGGAAGGCTCTTTATTCACTGACAGCAGCACGCCATTCGTGTAGGCGCGAACACCCAGTATCCGGCGGTACGTCCATGCATCGGTCTTCGAAGCGGTCAGCACGACCCGCTTTGACGTAATGACCAGTATCCCCTCATCCTCCTCGGTCCATCCTGCAAGGTCGAACGTCGCGGAGTCTTGCACAACCTTCCCCTTTCCTCTTGTCCTGAACGCCTGAACTTGCTCCGCCCAATGCACCAACTCATCATCGCCGGGGCGAAATCCATCGTGTTGAACGATGGGCAGATTCCCCTTTTTGATTTCACTGAGAATGCGCATGCGGTACAGCTCGCGCTTCGTCCCGGCAATGTCCGCGTCTTTCAAGTCAAGGTAGTCCTGGATGTGTTCCAACTCTGCCCATTCATCTTCCGTGATGTGCTCGTCTTCGGTCGCCGCACTGAATGCTTCCACATATAAATCCTGCCGGATCGCGTCAAGCACCTCGTGACTCAATCCTAGTTCTTCTTTGCGGCGTTCGAGATCGGCAATTTCCTCTTCTGTTAATTTTCCGTCGGCAATCGCTGCACGAACGGCAGCGTGAAATTCACGGGTGTAACCCGGTGTCAGGTCGGTCGGGACAAAGGATGTCAGTAGCGTCAGAATCCGGTCCATGCGTTTATCATAACCAATGAGGCGTTCGTTGTGTGAATATTGGTGAGATTATCGGTGGTCGGGATGAGAGGACTTGAACCTCCGGCCTCGTCGTCCCGAACGACGCGCTCTAGCCAACTGAGCTACATCCCGATGATCTTATGATACCACTTGCATGGGAGAGCGCGTACGGCGCGCTCCAACTGAGCGGAATTTATCCTGAGCTTGTCGAAGGATCCCGATGCACTTCCGTGCGCGCGATACTGTAGCATGCGTCATTCCCATTACCAGAGAGCGAATTTTCCCAATCCGCCCCTTAGGAGCATATAGTTATATTAAGAAATATATTTATATGATGGGCAATACGCTGAAATTGAAAAAAGTAACAATTATGAGCACATTTTTTATACAATAATGATCTAACCCAATTTCTCTATTCCCTCACAATCTATAGCCAAAACGCACATGAGGAGCATCAGTAGTATTACGAATGTTCACGAAAATGAGTCAATAGTTGCTGGACAACAAAGCCCGCCTCCGTACACTCCCCTGCGTCCCTCCGGGGACATACTATGAATAACGTGAAGCAACCCACTCAGAAAGCTTCACTGCAGCTGGTGTTTATGCACGCAGCGTTCATCACCTTCCTCTCTCTGAGCATGGTGATGAGTCTCCCCACTCTACGGTAGTCGTAGACGGACGAGAGCAGTGAGTCTTACCGCCGCTCGAAAGAGCACCGCCGTCATCCAAGGAACAGGTACCAGAAAGGAGACGGGCGGATTTTTTGACGTAAAAACAGGTTCTTGACACCCCTATCGCCGTGTTTGCTTCAGAATACCCATCGCCACCGTTTCGGAAGGCGTCGGATCGCCGTCGTCAGCCTCCCGCGTAATGGTGACAATTGGGAAATGACGAAGGTCCGAAGCCATCTCCGCGCGTAACTGGTGTCGGACATCATTGAAGGGGTTTGTGAGGTGCCCAAGGCTGATTCTCGCTCCTGTCGACGACTCGGCCCATCCTTCGTAAAAGAAACCCTCGGGAGCTGCCTCGATGTTCAATTGAATGCCGATAATCGTGCTTCTGTCCTGCATGAAGTGCGCAGTGACCACCCCGTTTGCGTTTACTGTGCCCGTGCCGCTCAACGCTCCGTACCCGATGGTGACTTCGCGTCCGTGTCTTCCGTATCCCTGCTGCCCCTGAGGCATCATGACCGTCAGTTTCTGGTGGGTTGTCGTTCCCGCATCAATATTCATGCGTTCGGATAGCAATCCGCAGCCGCTGAGCAGAAATGCGAAGGCCAGAATGGGAATGTGGTACATCATAACAGGATCATTACCAGAGAGTTCCCGGAGGGCGTGCTGCAAAAGAGGCGCGCTCTTTGCGCGCGTTGTCCTGTGCGTCCCTGGCGATCTTGAGATACCGCTCAGCATCGGACGGGAACAGACGGCCCAGGATCCGGGCAATTTGTTGTAACTCCTCGACATTGTCGGACAGGGCGATGAAGTGTGAATTGGCGGAAATTGCTTCTGCATAGGCAACGAACAGCTCATCAAACTCTGTTTTTCGGGCGCGGTAGGCGGCCGTCGGGTTTTGGGTTGAGGTCTGCAGCAGCAGACGAAGAATCCCCGCATCGGTGAATCGTCCCCCTTCATATGCCTGCTCCAATGCACTGAGTGCCTCCGCAGTGCGATTGAGTGAGAGAAGAACGGATCCGCGGATTTTCCATGCCCGGCTGTCGTGCGGATTGAGCCGCTGATACCGGTCCAGTGAGGCCAGCGCCCCAGTCGGATCACCGCTCTGTGATTTGATGTGCGCTTCGCTTAAAAACAGATCGCGGCTGAAGAGCTCCGCATGCGACAGGCTGTACCAGCTGAGTGCGTTCTGAATGTCCTGTGCGGCGACTGCACGGCGACCGAGTGATGATGTCACCAGAAACAGTCCTTCCCAGGCCGCAACGAATAACACGATGCCTGCAAGAACTGCTGCGGCATCGTTGAGCCTCCTCCTGCGTTTCCATCGTCCGAACGACGCGGTCTGCAATCCCGCGCTGCTTTGCAGAGGTGCCAGAAATGCCAGAAGGGCAAACAGCGGAAGACCGACTCCGGTGAATTGCAAATTGTAATCGATCATCGTATGTGCAAGCACTCCTGCAACACCCAGAAAAGATCCTGCTTTCAGATATGCGGATGGATCACGGATGATAGCGGCTGCGCCGTACCAGAGAATCGACAGAATAAAGAGCGTGAAGAGCAAGGCTGCGGGAAGTCCCCGTTCTGCCGACATTTTCAGGAAAGCGTTGTGCGGATGATCGGACGTTGCCAGTACTGACGTCATGCTCGCGGGTTGGACGAAGCGGAAGCTATACGGTCCCCATCCGAGAATCGGCCGCTGCATGGTCATCGACATCGCGGCATCCCAGAATTGTGCTCGCTCGTCGACGGAAGAGCGTCCTTCGGATGCCGTAAAAGTTGCCTTCCGTGTAAACGATTCGACATCGTATCGTTGCGACCGCAAACCGTTGAGCGAGAAGATGAGAGCAGTGGCGACCAGCCCGGCCGTGACGGGCAGCATCAGAGAGTGTGCGGTAAGCCGGCTGATCGATCGCCGATGGACAAGAAGAAGGCCGGCAAGCAGCGCAACTTCCCCGCCAAGCGCAATCATGCCCCCGCGTGAGAAACTGAGGATCATTGCAGCAAGCTGTACGCCGCCGCATGCTGCCCACCAGAGCTTGCGACGGTCAGACTGGAGTAAGCAGACAAGGGTCATGGGCAGTGCGATCAAGAGGAATTCCGCCCAGGCATTTGGCCAGTAGTCGGTGTGGAAGCGCGCATCAAAGAACGTGCCGCTGAAGCGCATCACCGGTTGTAGTACATACACCGCCGATCCAATGAGGCTGGCGACGGTGGCGGTTGCCGCAACGGCGATGGGAAATGCAGTTGCGAGCCAAACCGGTTGCCCTTTTTCGCGCAGACGTACCACAATGAAAAACGCGAGTGCGTAGGATGCGGTTCGGAGAACTTCATCGAGACCGTAGTTTTTTGTTTCCGACGTCAGGTAGCTGAGTGCCGTCCAACCGACAGCGGCAAGAAGGGTTATGCGCAGCCACGCGGGCAATACCCCGGCCGATGCGCGATCGGAGCCGCCGTAGACGTCAAACCGGTCGACCAGCCAGGAGCACAGAACGATAATCGATGTTACGCCTGTCAGAATCCACGTTGCATCGACGCTTTTGCCACCTCTCCATAATACTGAAAAAACAAGGAGGGCTAGGAATGCCCATTCCAACGGCCGGATGCGGATTGATGAAAGCACGGCGGAAGTATAGAAGTACTGCCGGGACGAATCGAGAGATTGAGTCGATGGTGCCGATGAGAGGACTTGAACCTCCACGGGGTTGCCCCCATACGCTCCTGAAGCGTACGCGTCTGCCATTTCGCCACATCGGCATACTTGCTGCCGTAAGCAGATAGTATGGTGCCGTGATCGCAATCAAAGCCCGCAGATGATAGCAGTTCTTTTTGCGCTATCAATTGCGTTTTATGCCTTCTTCGCATCCTCCCAGAGTCCGATCACGTTCCCTTCACAGTCCTTCGCGTAGGCATAAAAGCCCATGCCCATAATCGATACTTTCGGTGTGACGACCGATCCCCCGCTTTTGACGATCAAGTCCATTTTTTCATCGATCGACGAAACATGGACGGCAAACACCGGAGCCGGTGTCTTATCATCACGCTTCACAATTGCGCCGTTGATGGTACCCGGCTTTAGCGGCTCGCGTGTTTCTTCGTTGATAGGCGTCGTGTGCACGCCGACGTAGATTGAGCCGTCCGGCATGGTCCAATCGGTCAGTTTCCAATCAAAAATCGAGCTATAGAACGCTCTAGCGCGTTCCATGTTATCAACCGGGAGTTCGAAGTGGACAATTGGATCCATAGAAGAAAATTGAAATGAAGAGAAGTCGGTGAGAAGCCTACATCAGATAGTTAGAGCGGTCCGCCAAATCCGGACCTCTTTACTCTGAGCATGCAGACGGAGACCGGGCGGTCTCCCCAAATCAGGCCGCGAAGGCGCCAACCCTTGCCGCATTGGACTTGATCGCGCGAAAAGACATTCAAAGGGCCGCGATTCACAGGATCGGCACCGTATGCATAGACCGGGGCAGATGGGGCAAGTAGAAATCCGAGCATGCCGGCAGTGAGAATCAGTTTTTTCATCTGCTCCATTGTCGGTGATCGATTCGGTTGGATCAACTAGGTGTCCGAGATTTTATGTGGATGTCTTTCAAGATCTTGACTGGATGAATTATCACTCTAAAATTGCGAGTGATAAATATTCCCTTTCTCTTTCACTATGGCATCCGCTTCTCTTCCTAAGCTTGCAGTGGAGATTCATCCACTCGGAGACCGCGTGGTTGTGCTTCCGTTGGAAGCCGAACAGGTTACCGCATCCGGTATTGTGATTCCCGATACGGCCAAAGGCGAAAAGCCGCAGGAAGGAATTATTCTGGCTCTCGGTAAGGGTGGCATCGGCGAGGACAAGTCAAACCCGCACGATTATCTGAAGGTCGGTGATAAGGTTCTGTTTGGAAAGTACTCAGGTGACGAAGTGAAGTTGAAGGATAAAAACGGCAAAGATGTTGAAGTGAAGATTCTTCACCTCGAATCTGTTCTCGGAATCGTCAAATAATTTTCATTTTCATTTTTTCATTTTCAATTCCCCTCGTGAAGTATGGCAAAGCAATTGATGTTCGGTGAAGACGCCCGCCAGAAAGTATTCAAAGGCGTCACAAAGCTCGCCCAGGCAGTCCGTGCGACTATGGGTCCCAAAGGCCGCAACGTCGTCGTTGAGCGCAAGTTCGGTGCTCCAATGGTGACCAAAGACGGTGTATCGGTCGCCAAGGAAATTGAGCTGGAAGACGCATTTGAGAATATGGGTGCACAGCTGGTACGCGAGGCTGCAACCCGCACCAACGATGCAGCGGGTGACGGTACAACTACTGCCACCGTTCTTGCGCATGCCATGATGGAAGAAGGCATGAAGCACCTCGGTTCCGGTGCAAACCCGATCCTTATTAAGCGCGGCATGGAGCAGGGCGTCGAAGCGGTCAGCAAAGTTTTGGAAACTTTGAAGAAAGATGTGACGAAGAAAACGGAATACGCAGCGGTCGCAACCATTTCCGCACAAGATCCGGAAATCGGTGATGTCGTCGCATCAGTGATCGATAAAGTCGGCAAAGACGGTGTTGCAACCGTTGAGGCCGGCCAGACACTCGGCATGGAAATGGAGTACGTCGAGGGAATGCAGTTTGATAACGGATTCATCTCCGCCTATTTCGTCACCGACACCGCACGCATGGAAGCGGTCTACGAGAAGCCGTATATCCTGATTACCGACAAGAAGATCAGTTCCATTCAGGAACTTCTGCCGGTCCTGGAAGCTGTCGCACAGAAGGGTCGCAAGGAGATCGTCATCATTGCTGAAAGCGTCGAAGCCGAGGCGCTCGCAACGCTCGTACTCAACAAGTTGCGTGGAACCTTTAGCACGCTTGCCGTGAAGGCCCCGGCCTTTGGCGATCGCCGTAAGGAAATTCTGAAGGACATTGCCGCTCTGACCGGTGGCCGCGTGATCAGCGATGAAGTCGGTCTGAAGCTGGAAAATGTCACGCTTGAGGACTTGGGAACCGCGCGTCGCGTTGTTGCGTCCAAGGACAACACGGTGATTGTCGGCGGTGCGGGAAAGAAGCAGGACATTGAGATGCGCATTCATGAAATCAAGGCACAGCTGGAAACGACCAAGTCCGACTTCGATGCGGAAAAGTTGAAGGAACGTCTTGCAAAACTGACCGGTGGTGTCGCTGTCATTAAGGTCGGTGCTGCGACGGAAGTCGAGCAGAAAGAAAAGCAGCATCGTGTGGAAGATGCTCTGTCGGCAACGCGTGCAGCTGCAGAGGAAGGAATTGTTCCGGGAGGCGGCACCGCGTATCTGCGCGCAATCCCGGCTCTCCAGAAGCTGATGAAGGATGCAAAGAATGAAGACGAGCGCATCGGTATCGAAATCGTAATGAACGCGCTGCAGGCACCTGCACGCAACATTGCGGAGAATGCCGGCGTGAGTGGAGAAGTAGTTGTCAGCAAAGTGCGCGACGGCAAAGATAACTTCGGATACAACGCATTGTCCGGCGAGTACACCGACCTTGTGAAGGACATGGTGATCGATCCGAAGAAAGTTTCGCGTTCTGCTCTGGAGAATGCAGCATCAGTCGCTGGCATGTTCCTGACACTCGAGGTTGCCATCTCCGACATTCCGAAGAAGGAAGAGCCGGCGATGCCCGGGGGCGGAATGCCCGGAGGGATGGACTTCTAGCAAGCATGGGAAGGCAACCTCCGGTTTCCCTCCCATGATCCCACCCTTCGTCTAAGAACCTGAAAAGATCCGGCAAAGCCGGACTTTTCATATTTGTCTAAAAAAGAGGACTAACGCTCCAAGCGTCAGTCCTCTTCGGAATCGAATTGCGAAGCTCTGCCGAGCGACATTCGATTCCTTCCGTAGCCCGGTAAAGCCAGCGGATAGTTTCAGTATAGCCGCTTGTTACCTTTTTCAAACAAAGCCGTATATTTTTGTACATTTCTTCTAACCCTCATGTTCTCCCGCCTCTATCGCTGGCTCAACGCCGTTCTCGATCAGCCTTTGGCTTGATAGACAATAATTTGAGTCTTATGGGCTGATTTGCACTTGTCTTGAAAATGACGCATGGATGTATAGAATACTCTACGTCCCCCCATCGTATGACTCTTCTTTCTTCCGAACACGCAACCGCCGATATCCTTACTGCAGAAGCTTTGAAGGAATCGCAAATCGATCCTGATCTGTTCGACATGATGATGCGCAGTGCGCACGGAGTCCTAACGAAGTTCGGAGTAGTTCAGAATCATGAACTCGAGAATGATCCTACTGAAGAAACAGTGCAGACAATTCTGTCGATCGTGAAAGGGATGACTGAGTATCGAGAGATTAAACTGTCCGATGAGCAAATCATGCTCGTAACCTATGCGATCTACGCACGATCGCAGGTTGATGCTGTGTTGGCGGCTTAATCACCACTTTAGGTCCTCTTTCCGAATTACAATCGTATCGCCGCGCTTCACATCGTGGCTGAGCATGTAGTTCGCGATGTAATCCTCAATCATATCTGTGATGGTCCGGCGTAGTTCTCGTGCGCCAAACTCGACACTGTATCCACGCTCGACCAAACCACCGACCACGTCCGCTTCCATTGTGATATCGATACCGCGCTTACGCTTCACATCGGTAATGATATCGTCGAGCATAAGGATGGCTACTTGCTCCGCGTTCTTCTGAGACAGTGGGTAGAAGAGGACAATTTCATCGAATCGGTTGACGAACTCGGGAGTGAAAAGTTGATCATGCAAAATCGTGTCGATCAGTTTCTTACGGAAGGCGTTACCATCAATCACTTCGTTGCTTCGCACATAGTCACGGATGAATAATGCTCCGGCATTTGATGTGGCGATGATAATGGTGTTGCGGAAATCCGTTCGCACTCCTCGCGCGTCGGTCAGGAATCCCTCATCGAGAATCTGCAGGAACAGATTGAGTACGGCTTTATCCGCCTTCTCTATCTCGTCTAAAAGAATCAGTGAGAACGGACGGTCCTGCACGCGCTGAGCGAGAAATCCTTCGCTGCCCGAAGATGATCCCGTGATGTTGAAGACGGAATCCGCGTGGCTGTACTCGTTCATATCCAGACGGATCATTGCATCCACTGATCCGAAATATTCCCGCGCAAGTGTTTTGGCAGTTTCGGTTTTGCCGACACCGGTCGGCCCCAGGAACAGGAAGGTGCCGATCGGACGTTTGCGATCGGAGAGATCGAGTCGTGCGCGCTTGAGCGCGGCCGATACGGCACGGATTGCATCCGGTTGTCCGATGACATGTTCCGCCAGAATCGATTCGAGATTCAGCAGTCGCGTTTTTTCCTCATCGTTCACTTTCTGCACGTTCACTTTTCCGCGGACGGAGACAATTTCTCGGACATGCGCTTCGGTCAGATATTTTTCTCCCTTGCTTGCCGCAAGACGAATCGCGTCGTCCATGACGCTTAGCGCTTTGCCCGGCATGCCGATGTTCGTTGCAAGATACCGTTTCGACAAATCGATAATCGCGCGCATGCCTTTGTACGTCAGCTGCACGTTGCGGTTGCCAGCGACAAAGTAATGAGCCATCAGCACCTGCATGGTCTCGTCATCCGTCGCGTCCTCGACATCAATTTTTTCAAACTGCGTATCCATCGACACATCGTTCTTGATGAGGCTGTGGTAATCCTGATTCGCCGCAATTCCGACGATGCTGAATGCCGACGATTCCAGGCAGCGCATCAGCACAGTCCGAAGATTCTCGTTTGCGGATTTGAGCAACGAGGGAAAATCCGGTATGACCAGCACGAACGATCCCCCTTCCTGTGCGCGGCGAACCGCTTGCAGGAGAAATGCGTCGGGGTTTCCCGTTCCGGACAGAAGCTTTTCCGTGTGCAGTGTCAGGACTCGCGTAAACGGCAAATTCTTCTCCCGCTCGAACGAACGCAATGCAGCAGCGATATTCCGGACCAACGTCTTGCGACCGGTCCCTGCCTGTCCCAGCAGCAGAATATTGCGATGTTCTTTACGAGCAAGCACCTGGAGTGCGCGTGCAACCGTTTCCTTATGGACGATGATACTTTTCTCTCCGGACGCGTACTCTGCGGTATCGACGTCGGATGTCAGTGCGTCAAGCGCATTCGTATACCCCATTACCCACGACCGTCCGAGTGACGCATTTCTGCGAAGCGAGTCCGCACTCCACGGCGATTCGTTCACGCTGAACCGGTGCCTGAACGATTCCCAGTGCAGCAGTCCGTGCATGTCATCCTCCGATAGATCTGCCTGCTGGAGCAGTTTTTTGCCGGCATCCGTGTGCAAAAACAGATGACCGAGAATCGCGTTCGCATCCACTCGGTCTTCTCCGAGCTCCGTCAGCATTGCTGATGCTTCTGTAACGAATAGAGGGACATCAAGCGATGCGATGTCGGAGGCAGCCGCGTTTTTGATGACATCCGATGAAAGAGCCATCTCACCTGTTAAAAAGATTCCGCGACCGGATGATAAGGCCGTGTCAATCAGAGTCTGGCCGTCTACTTCTTCTTTGCCGGCCAAATCCTTAATGAGCGCGGATGACAGAAGATCGGCAACGGGTGCATCGGGGGGAAGCGCGATTGTTTCGGCTTCCACTTTTTCCTTCAGGAATCGTGCTACCACGTTGATCGCAAACAGGATTGTCAAAACGGTCACCAGCAACGGAGCAGCATCATCGGTGAGCAGTAACACCGTTGCGGCGATACCCAGGAGAACGAGAGCAACCAGCTTGCCTCGCCAGCCAAAAACCGTGTGCCGGATGCTTGATGCGGTCCAGGAGCGAGTGCCGGCTATGCGGAGCGTCGTACTCACGAAAATGAGCGGAGGAAGAGTGCCGGAAGACCGATGACGACGATGAGGGGAAATGCCATCCAGACGGCCAGCCACAGGAGAAAGCCCGCAAGAAGCGATAGCTGAATGAGAAGTCCGGTTAGGATCGCGGACAGACGGATGAACGCGCCGATGCCGCGCGTCGTCATGTTCAGGAACAATGTTTCAAGAATGGCCTGCATATTGAACCCCTTGTCCGGGTAGTTATCCTTGATGCTTTTCCAGGGTTCGAACAGCGTCTTTAGAAGAAAGAACATCGAAAAGGATTCGCCGAAAGCGCCGGCGTACTGCAGATAGCTCCGGATAATCCTTCCAGGATGGTCTCCGTAATACCATGCGATGAACGTCGGCAGGACTGCGACGGTCTCGACGGCGGCCGGCCGGTTCTGGGTGTCTGCGTCAGGCATGGACGGATGTCCTTCGGATTGTAGCAAGGCGCCTGTACAATGACGAGCGTATGTCCGGACGATTCATTGTTCTCGAGGGCCCCGATGGCAGCGGTACCACGACGCACAGTACCAACCTTGTCGAGCGACTGAAAAACCGCGGTGTCAGCGTGATGCACACGTTCGAGGCAACCGACGGCCCGATCGGTTCCTTCATACGCGGCAAACTGCGTGAAGGAGGATTGCCTGGAAACGCGTTGCAACTTCTCTTTACCGCCGATCGTGCGTGGCATGTTGAGCACGTGTTGAAGCCAGCGCTCGAGCAAGGAACGACAGTCATCTGCGATCGATACAGTTTGTCCACCGTTATGTACGGAACCGCACAGGGGTTCGATCGTTCATGGCTGGAAACGATGAATGATGTTTTCATCAAACCGGACTTACTTCTGATTGCGCTGCCACCGTTTGATGTCTGCATGCAGCGCCTCGGCAAACGAGATAAGGACATTCTCGAAGCGGACGACAGCCTGCAGAAGCGTGTGTACGATTTATACAAGCAATATGCATCAACTCTCCCGTCGAATCATGTCATCGACACATCTGGCGATAAAGATGCTGTTGCTGCACAGTTTGATGCAGCAATTGATTCCTTTCTTTCTTCGTAATCATGCCGGCACGACTACTCACCGGGCAGGAGCCCGCAAACGCCATTCTCGAATCGATCCAATCCGATGTCGAAGCACTCGATCCGAAGTTGGTGATTGTGCAGGTGGGATCCGATCCGGCAAGCGACAGCTACATCCGCAAGAAGCTTGCGAGTGCGGAAAAAATCGGCATGAGACATGAACATGTGCATTTACGGGACAACATTACTCAGGCCGAAATGTTCGCGTATATCAAAGCACTTAACGAAGACGACGATGTTACCGGCTATATCATTCAGCTGCCCCTTCCCGATCATCTGGCAAAAGTTCAGCCGCAATTATTCCGTGAGATCGATCGCTACAAAGATGTTGATGGTTTTACGGCGTACAACCTGGGCAAAATGTTTCTTTCACCGGAGTTTGAGCATCTGCCGCCGGCGACACCGGCAGGCGCTATCGCGATGCTCGAATTTTATGATATTCCCGTGGAGGGAAAGCATGCGGTAATCATCGGAGCAAGTAATATCGTCGGCAAGCCGCTGGCAGTCATGTTGCTGAACAGAGGCGCGACTGTAACTGTTTGTCATGCACGCACGAAGGATCTTAAGCATCACACCCGTGACGCGGACATTTTGATTACGGCAGTTGGAAAGCCGGGATTGATTTCTGCCGATATGGTCAAGGAGGGAGTTGTGATTATCGACATCGGCATGTCACAAACGATAGGAGGCCTGAAAGGTGATGCCGACTTTGATGCGCTAAAAGATATTGCTTCAGCCATCACGCCGGTACCCGGAGGCGTTGGACCAATGACCGTAGCAAGTTTGCTGAAAAACTGTGTGATGGCGAAAAAGAGGCAGATGGAACGTGAGTGATTAGCCGTTCGTATGGATAACACCGTTCACCTCAGCACCGAGGTGCCGCGATGCTGAATTGTCCACAATCTTAAAGGCATTTTGAGCGATAGGATTGACCCTAACTGTCGGACAATGTTCAGTATCGCGACGATGCTGCATGAGCATTGCCTCCTGTCGTCC
>CAYXNG010000009.1:0-26489 GCA_964466635.1 uncultured Candidatus Peribacteria bacterium
GTGTGAACGCGAGTGTGCAGGTGTTTGCCGGTGAGAGGGCGGATGCGGAAGAGGCTCTGAGCCGTTGCATCAGTGCCAAGCCGGAGGATCCGTGTGCCGATGCGCAGGCAGCGCGCGATCAAGCAGTAGCAAATTACAACGGCATCGCATCTCCGGCCGATAGCGCGCCGTACGCCGAATTCCAGACGTACTTTGCACGGCGTGAAGAGGCATACAACGCCTATAAGACTGCAAAGGATGCGCTGGACCAGTGTCGCGCAGCCAATCCGCCGAAGGGTGATGTTCCGTATGAGCAATCCGATACGAAGAAGTGTTTTGATGCGTACGATGCATCGATGGCATCGACGCAGGCGACATTTACGACCAATACACAGGCACTCCGTGCTGCATTCACCGCAGCAATGGCCGCGCTCGATGCGCGTGAAAAGGCCTGCAATCCTCCGACCGGCAATGAAAAATTCACCGATCCGGAACTCACGGGAGGAGGAACGAGTGGAAATGGGGACGGAAGTGTTCCGGCGGACATTCTGAACTGTCAGCCGATCGATCCCAATCTGGATCCCGAGATCATCGCGCTCCGTGCACGGGCCGCCGCACTTCCTGCAGAAATTCAGGCAGTGCAGGACAGTATCGACAATGTACGAAAGCGGATGAGTCCATTGCAGCGTGATCTGAGTGAAGTAGATACCTACATTCCGCCGGAGAGCACGACAACGCAGTTCGAAGGGGCGTTAAATGCCAAACGTGCCGAGCGAAAAGTATCAATCGAATTATCGCTGGAGTTTTACAACAACCTTCTTGCTAGAAGGGAAGCGGAGAAGGCTGCACTAGAGCGTGAGCTGAGTGAGATCCAGGCTAAAATCGCCGCACGCTTGGCGCAGATCCAGCAAGAGAATGAGGAGCGACAGAGGCGGTATCCGACGAACGTGCATCAGTCGAGGCCCGACAAGTGTGAGTACTACCACTGTCACGGTGTGCTCTGCGGCCGGCCGGATCCGATGACCGATGGATGCGGACACGGTGCGACAACGCCGGATGACGTCGATTGTTCCAAGTTCATCAAGTCGTACCTGGAGGCAGCAGGTGCAAACTAGAAGGACGTCCTACGTTGTTCGCAGTCCGCTCAAAAGAGGCAGGAGCCGGTCTTGGGTCCATTCACGTGGGTGCCGTACGTCGCTGCTCGCATCGATCGATTCCAGTGTATGGAGCATCTCCAGCGCCGTCTGGGCGGTGCGGATGATCGCGTAGTGATCTCCTTCAATAACGTAACATCTGCACGATTCCATCGCCGAGGCCATCTTTGTTGCAGCGGACAGCGGCGCAATGTTGTCATCAATACCGTGCATCAGCAGGACCGGCGTGCGGATCTCGTCTAACGAGAATCCCCAGTGCGAGGCGAGGTGCATCTCTTGCGCCAGTCCCTGCACACATGCACGCGACAGAAAGACGTCGGCAATATCGCGCTGGAGCATCCGCTGGATTTTCGGCGCTTGCAGTTCTTCGGGGTTCATCCGCGAGTAATAGACCAGCAGGAGCGGCATCATCAATCGCGGGAACAGCCGGGTCATAATCGATATCGTGTGAATGTACGTCGTCAGCGTTGACCGGTTTTTGCCGCATCGTCGCAGTGTTTCGTGGCGCCATCCCCTCAGATCATCGGAGAAATGGCGGTCATCCATCGGCGGCAACGCTCCGGCAATGCATGTGCGCGTAATGCGTCCCGGTGCCGCGGCAACAGCAGCAAGTGACATCGAGCATCCGAGGGACAATCCGATGGTTCCGTACTGTTGAATATCCAGTGCGTCGGCAAGAAGTTCAATGTCTTTTCCGTAGTCTTTCATGGTCGCATATTCTTTGAAGGTCGATTGTCCGGTCCCGGGTTTATTAATGCCGATAATGCGCATACCCAGTCTTCGCGCGTGATCATCGAGCAAGCTTGCCTGATAATATGACCCCAGGAATCCTGGAAAAAAGAAGTACGGATCGCCGGAACGATCACCGAATTCACCGATCTCAATAATCTGATCATTGCGTATTCGCACTGCCGACGAAGGTGAAGCGATGGACATACACTTCTGCGACGATCGACCCTCGCCGTTCTTTCCTGAATGCATGCCGATATGCTTATTTTGTATACAAATAATATTCAATTTTTTCATCTGATAGATCTAGGTTTGCCGAGAGTGTATGGGTAGAATCCCACCGTTTTGTTTTTTCCCTTTCTTTGTTATGCGCTCCCTGCGCCTCATTCCCGCTCTGACACTTACCGTTGCCCTTGTTGCATGCCAGAGCAGCGTCGTGCCGGACACGACCGAATCGGTTTCATCCGAGCAGTCTTCATCTGTTGCCACTGAGGTTACTGTTTTCACCGGTACACGTACTGGGGTGGACCTGACCCAGAGTTCCATCACGTTCGTCGGCGGAAGCGACATCATCGATCACGACGGAGGATTCAACACCTTCACCGTCACAATCACGCCGGACGCGACGACCCCGTCCGATTTTACGAAGGCATCCGTGGAAGCAACCATCGATGTTGCGAGCGTCTACACAGACAGCAACGGGTTGACCGGACACCTGCAGCGTGAGGATTTCTTCGACGTTGCCAATCATCCGCAGGTTACCTTCACGTCGACTGAGATCGTGAAGACTGGCGATACCAGCTACGACATTACCGGTGATCTCACGGTCAAAGGTGTGACGAAGCAGGTGACGTTTGATGCGGAAGTCAGCGACACGGCTGTTGTGGCAATGCTCGACCTCCCTCGCCGTGACTTCGGCATCGGTAACGACCACTACGGTGACAAGCTTCTTGATGAAACGGTTCCCGTCATTGTCACCGCGACCTTCGCGCAGTAAATTACTGACCAATGCACAGAAAAACGGGGCCTCAGGCCCCGTTTTTATATATGGCAACGTCCGCCGTTCTTTACGTGATATTGCTGATGATATTCTTCCGCTCGCCAGAAGGTCTGTGCCGATTCGATCGATGTGACGATCGGGGTCTTCCATCGCCCGGATGCATCGGCGTTTTTCCGAGACTCCTCGGCTTGGCGCTTCTGTTCGTCGCTGTGATAAAAAATAACCGATCGGTATTGTGAGCCGATATCCGGACCCTGACGGTTCACGGTCGTCGGGTTATGGTGATTCCAGAAGATGTCGAGTAACTGAGTGTACGAAACGATCGACGGATCGTAGGTGATCTGTACGACTTCTGCATGACCGGTGCTGTCCGTGCAGACCATCTCATACGTAGGATCTTCGAGTGTGCCGCCCATATACCCGACTGCTGTTTCGATCACCCCCGGAACCTGCATGAATACATCCTCCACTCCCCAGAAGCATCCCGCTCCGAACGTTGCCAGTGCACGAGAATCTGCGTTTGTCATGGCGATATCATAGCGTATTCATTGAACGGCGTCCTGCGTGGCGTAGAATAATCCCGTGCATTTGTACGTTCGCAGGTACATTCTCGGCTTCGCCATCGGTTGCGTGTTTGGCACTATTGGCTTGTTCACGATCGCCCTCGTCAGCCTTCTGTCAGCCGATCTGGAGTTTTTGCTCCAGCCATTTTTACTGCCTGGCCGGTTTTTTGCCGCATTGCTCGCATCCGATCGTGCATCGGGAGGAATTGTCGCGCTGCTCTACCTGCTGACCGGATTGTTCTATGGGCTTTTCGGTGCATTGATTCAGGGGCTGCATCATCATATCCGTCTTGCGCGTATCCGCTCATTTGGGTGATTTTTCTGGTGCAGCGGCTGTGTTTGGTGTAAGGTGTGGGAGTGATCACCCACGACCCGAAACATTGGGCCGCGACGCTGATCCGCTGGCTGGAGCTCCTCATGGCGCTCATCGTCATCGCGGCAACCGCCTTCGCATTCGTTCGCAGCTTCGGCGTGCTGAAAGACATGAATTGGGAGAGTACCGGGACGTTTTATGAAATGATCGATCGTGTGTTGCTGATCGTGATCGGCCTTGAATTCGTCCGCATGCTCGTGGTGCGGAATCTCGTTGCGGTGCTTGAGCTGCTCGCGTTCGTGGTCGCCCGCAAAATGCTCAAGCCGGAAATGTCCTCGCTCGACATCGCGCTCGGTTCGTTCGCATTCGTGCTGCTGGTCGGAGCGCGCTATGCAATCGAACACTATCACCGCCGAACCGGCACTAAGCCGCCGGAGATGAAACATTAATTCCCAACAGGTGCTCCAGCTGCTCCGCTGTCCTGTATATCTGACCATTAAACTGATGTGAGACTCCTTTGTTGGAAATTCTGACGTAACGCTGTCCGTTTGTTTCCCCTGCGGCATCCTCTCGTATGCACAGGACATTTCCGTGTGGAGTATGCATCAGTCTTTTAATGAGGTCGGCATGTCGTCTGATCCATGTATCCAACGGACTCAAAGGGATCGGCGTGGTATCGACGGTTGATATGGGGTTGATTGCCTCGGTCAGCATGTGGAAGAGGGATGAAACAAAAACCCCTCCTGTTTAGGGAGGGGTGGAAGTGCGGCATGGTTCGTATCGTCAGCGCAGATCCAACTCTCCTCCCGCGTATGCGGGACGGCTGGCTGCGGCGGCGATAGCGGCGATGCGAATCACGGGCGGATTCTCTCCCGTCCTCGTTATGCAGTCAAGGGGTCCGTTTCGACGGATAATAACCCGCGTGACGGTGTACCCCGTGTCGTGAGCCATAGATGTCCGTCGGTTCGCGAGAGATTCACCAACTGATGGTCCGGGAAACGAAGTTCCACGGGCAGCCGGACACCGATGCTGCGTCCCGCGTCCAACATCGGGCGCATGCCGTTCAGAGCGACGTTCTGCATCCATTCGCGTCGCAACGGTGTCAGCACCTCAAGCGCAGCCATCCGTACCGCGTGGCAGATGAATTGCGGTGCGCTCATGTTATCGCGCAGATACATCGCATCCGCTACGGCCGCATGCACCGCATCTCGCCCTGCTGACAGCGCGGCGGCAACCTCATTCTTCGCAAGACCGGACTGATCGATCAGTTCAGATGTAAAGACGTGTTCCGAGCCGCCAAGCGCGCCAATGACCCAGCCGACGACGGTAGCTGATGCAGAATCCGGTGTACCGACAGTATTCATAGAAAACGGGGAATAAAATAAAAACCCTCCCGTGCGGTCTTCGCGGGGAGGGGAATGACTAGTTCAGATCAGCACGTACCTCCTACGCGAAGCGCGGAATAATAATGCTGATAATGGTGCTCAGGCGTGGCACGGGGCGATCATACATTTATAGATCATCCACTCAAGCGGATTTGTGCCACGGATCACCGTTTCCGTCTGTGACACTGCCGTCTGCATGGGTTACTTTCATGAATTTGCGCTGAAAACGCTCTGTTTCATTCGCAATGCGTTGCGGTACTTCTGCAACAGGTGGGATAGCGATGCCAATTTGAGCCATCATTTGACGCTCTTGTGCATCATATCGCCAGGCACCGTCATCCATAGTAATTGTTTCCATAATTGTGAGTGAGAAAAAGAAATACAAAAAACAAACCGCCGGCTGGGAAGGGAGGCTTGGGGTTTCGTAGAGAATTCTACTTACGCACGCAGCCTGCCTTCCGCCGTAAGGAGGAGGCTAAGGAGGAGGCCGAGGAGAACGTTCCTCTGCTGCATGTAGGGGCGATTATAGGACGGGTCTGATGCGCGTCAAGCGGCTACATCTTGCTCTTCGTAATCGTCGACCGGTATCGATTTCTCTGTAAGCAATGTGTCAACCGCGCGGTCCATGGCATCACGCAGGAGGGCAAGCTCGGTATCCTGAATATAGGAAGCCGGATGGGTTTGTGGACTGCAGTATGTTTCGAACGGATTGACGCCGTATCGCTGCTGAAGCGCGCGGGGTATGTCGCCAACTTCCACAAGTTTTGCATGAAACGCTCGGCATTCGGCATCTACGGGATGCCCGTTCAGTGGGTGATCGCTATACCGGAGAACAGTGCTCGGAATAGTGACAACGGGATGTTCACTGCCATAGACAGTTCGTGTGTCAGTCAGTTCCATAATGGGTATTCTAGCAGATTCGAGTGGGCGCATGGGATAGGGGGAAATATACAAAATCTTCCGTCTTTGAAGGGGAAGGGGATGTGTCAGTTTCAGTAGGTTGATCTCAGACACACAGCGCCTTCCCCTCCGTAAAGAGGAATGCAAAGGCGCCGGTAAAGAAGCGATTCTGAGTCAAGACGGGGGAACTATAGATTGATTTTTCTCCATGTCAACGTTTACTCGATGCCGCAAGGGTAACGGAAGAAGGGGGCATCCGTCGCTCAAACGTCAGCGCAGTCTTGCCCTCACGCGGAATAAGCATTGTCGACCACCCGCTTTCGATTGTCAGCGTATAGGGAACGTCTTGTATCGTGACCGACACAGCCGACAGATCATTCATGGTTTCCAGAATTCGCAGAAAATCCTCGCGTGCGATGTGCAGACTGCGTTCGGAGCCGGAATACATGCGCAGTCCGTCGCTGCAATCGATACGCGTAATGCCCTGAGTTCCGATTTTCTCTTTTACATCCGCCAGTCCCAGGTCCGACCATAATGCCCGGATACGGTCGATGCGGAATGTTTGGTCTGGAAACGAGATCGTGAATCCGTCATCGATAAACAGTATCTCATGCGGAAAACCGTCCACCGTAAAGGGGCCGCTGTGGACAATCTCTTTCTCGGAATCACTCATGGAAAAGGGCGGCGTATCTGCAGACACCGTCTGTGCCTGCCTATTGAGATTCGTCGAATGGGATTCGGTGCCCGGACGGGCCATCCACATGAGGGTCGTCATTGCGGTGACGGTTGCGACAGTGACGGCATTCATTGCCGCACTACGTCGGTTTGCATGTCCAGGTGACCGAAGCGGTGACTCCCCGGGGGAAATCAGTCGTTGCATGTGCAAACAATACCCTCGATTTTTCCGGTCGCCAGTATGTTTTTGTTCACCAGCTACAGCCCCGATCCGATTGACGTGATTTTGATCTTCTTATCGTTTTTCGGCTCCCCGACTTTGCGGTGAGGCTTCGACTCCAGTATCTGGTGCACTTTTCCTTCGGTCTCTTCCAGAATGCGGTGCGTATTGGCGGAGTTCACCGTGCCGGAAGAAGTTGAACCCGATTCCGCGGAAAGAGCCCCGTTCTTCAGTGTTACGATGCGCGCGCCGAAGGCGCGCGCGGTCTCGGGTGATCGAGAGAACAGAACGAGCGTCGTTCCGTTTTTATGCATGGTGGAGAACAGGTCCACGATCGCTTTGCACTGCTTTGTATCCAAATGCTCCAGCGGTTCGTCGGCCAGCAGGATCATCGGCGACACCGACACCGCGCGGGCGATGGAAACCAGGGCACGCTCACTGGAAGACAATGATTCGGCCAGCTTCTGTCCGCTCGGAGCAATGCCGAGTCTCTTCAGAAGATCGGCGGTATTGCGTTCGACAACCTGCTGCGGCGCTCCGAATAACTGCAGCGGAAGCGCGATATTTTCCGCCGCCGTCGCGTGCTCAAGCAGAACCGGCTCCTGGTGGATGATGCCTATTCTTCGGCGGTAGAGCTGCAGCACTGCAGGCGGCACCATCGTCAGCTTGATCCCGTCCACTTCCACCGCGCCCTGCTTGGGGTCCTCTTCGCGGACAAGCAGCCGCAGAATGGTCGATTTACCGCTGCCTCCGTCGCCGACAATGCACACACAATCCTTCGGCTTCACCGCGAGTGTCGCCCCCGAAAGCACACGTGTTTGCCCATACGAATGCGAAACGTTTTTCAGCGCTAACATGGTGGCCATTCTAGCACTTTCACTACATTATTTGTCTGAGAGTCGACTTGTCATGATGCAGTGACAGTTGCAGTACCGTTTATTCGAATGGAAGAGACAAGAGACATAAAACAAGATACAAAGAAGAACCAAGTTTTTAAGATTCAGGTTTGGATATTCATACTTTGATTTTTTTGGACGACTTGTTGGTTGTATCCTTGTGTCCTTTTATAGCGGCTTCACCTTTGCCTCTCCAATTGCGCGCGGATACTGCGCAGGCGTGCGTGATTCTTTTTTGTAGATCAGCAACTGACGCGTGCCCCAGTCTCCGCTGAGGTCGTAGATATGTTGATGGATCAACGAACAGCCAAGAGTTGATGCCGAGTTTTTTGCATCAGAAAGCTCTTGTTCAATGGTCATGCTTTTCCAGAGAACGACGTGTCCGCCGATGGATGCGAAGGGTGCGGTGTATTCGAGGAGAATTTTCAAGGGTGCAACTGCGCGTGCTGTGACGATGTCGTATCGCTCACGATGTTTCGTGTCTTTTCCGAGTATCTCACTTCGCTCCGCAATCACCGCTACATTCGAGATGCTTGATGCGCGGGCAATGCGCTCGATCGCCTTCATTTTTTTGCCGATAGAATCGAGACCGGTGAACGCAGAGTCAGGATACGCGATCGCCAACGGTAAGAGAGGAAAACCGCCGCCTGTTCCGACGTCGATCAGCTTGTGCGGCGCGGGAACCAATCCCGCATCCACTGCATCGACCAGTGCAAGACTGTCGAGAATATTTCCGTGCCAGCACGTATCTTCTGTTCGCAGAGCAGAGAGATTGATCCGCGTATTTTCATCGAGAAATGCGGTCATCAGCGAACGGAGCCGTTGTTCGAGATCTGGGTGGTTCGACAAGCTCACCATGACACTAGCATGGATGTAAATGGCCCCTTCGACAAGCCTGCCTACCGGCAGGCAGGCTCAGGGCCCCGAGCCTGTCGAGGGGAATCTTGTTTAAACTAGAATTGTCATCCCGAGCTTGCCGAGGGATGAAATACCCTATTAAATGGAGGCATGCCTGAATCCACCCGCATTGCAGAATATCTCCTGAATATCGGCGCCGTTCGCCTTTCCGTCCACGATCCGTTTACCTGGACCAGCGGCATCAAGTCCCCCATTTACTGCGACAACCGCATGGTCTACAGCCACCCCGATGCCCGAAGTTATATCGTCAACGCGCTCGTTTCCCGTGTGAAGTCGCTCCATATTCCGCCGGATGCAATTGCCGGTACGGCGACAGCGGCCATCGGTTGGGCGGCGCTGGTTGCCGATCGGATGAACCTGCCTTTTGTCTACGTCCGTGCAAAGGCAAAAGAGCACGGTGCCAAGAAGCGCGTGGAAGGGGATCTGAAAGAAGGTCAGCACGTCGTCGTTATCGAAGATCTGATCTCGACCGGCGGCAGTGCTGTATCGACGACAGAAGCACTGCGATCCGAGAGTAAGGCGATTGTCACCGATGTCGTCGCGATCTTCACCTACGATATGGCAACAGCGCATGAGCATGCCATGGAAGCGAAATTGCATTTCCATCCTCTGGCGACTATCGCGACTCTTCTGGATGTCGCGCAGGATCAAGACCGTCTGATGGAAGAAGAGGCGGAACTCGTGCATCAGTTTGTTCGCGACCCCGAGCATTGGCATGGCGTGTAGCCGATTTCAAAGTGTTGATGATGCGTCGTATTCTGATGTGCGGATCATCTGTCCGGAAAAACATCTGCATGTGTGGTCATGTCCATGCGATACGGGTATCGAACTGTCGCAGATAACAATCATCCGCTCATTACTGACGATGAGCGGTGCGTATCGAGCGCTCTTCGGTGAAGAGCGATTCGACGGACTTATGTACGAAGAATCAACGCGAGTACCATATTCGGTTAATTAATCGATCAAAAAATGTGATCAGATTTTATCTCGCAATGAAAGTAAAAAATGATGCTGCACGTTGTAATCGGATTGTTGCTGCACGTTCGTATATTTTATTGTTCTTGTGTGTTCAGATTGAGAGTGATTGAATGATCCACTATTTTCTCCCATTGTCATATGCCGCCTGAACTTGCTGATGATATAGATGTCACCTCACATGATACGGAGTCGTCGGAGGCCGAAGCGACTGTACTGCCCGAATCCGTCCAGCGAGAATTAGATGCAAAGCTTCGGGAATACAAAGAGGCATTCGAGTCTTTTAACAGTGGGAGAGAAAGAATGGGCATGAACGAAAACCTGAAGAAACGAGCTGTGGAGATTCTCGCGATGGTACGGGAATACAGGCATCTAGTCGGCGATATCGGTGTTGGACGAACCAAGCAGCAGATTATCAAGTTTGCGAATACCCTGAAGATTGATCCCCTTTCCGACGTCGAGCGCTTCGTACTTGAGAAGCTTCCGGGACTTGTGCGAGCAAGGGAAACACGTGTCATGTCCCCCGAACAGCAGAGAATCCATGTGGCATACATCCGCCTCCTTCGTAAGGCGAACCGTGATCAGGATATTGAGAATCACCTGAAGCAGTCTGACATGCGGCCAACCTATCGTGGTTTGCTGGAAAAGCGTCATTCCGACGTATTAACAGCCGAGCTTGTCCCCGATCTCTTTGCTGAGGCTCAGACAGCGCTGAGCCCGCAGGTAGCCGCAACGCAGGCAGTGACGGCGGAACACGTCGCAACGGTAGTTCCCCAGGTCGTACGCGGTGAAGAGGGCGCAGGTGCACCCGCAGTATCTGACGTGCATGATTATCATACATCTGCGGTCACGGAGTCAGCTTCCGGACACCCTCGGTTGCCGCTGACGGATCTTATTGCGGCGTCCCGCGAGCTGGCGCAGGCGCTTCTTCAGCCCGGACTGAGTCCCGAAGCGATCCGCTCATTGCAGACGCTCTCGCATTCATATGCTGCCGCCATGCAATCATTGACCTCTGCCGCACGGCCCACATCCCTTCAGTCGAGTCCTGTATCTATGGGTGACGAGGTTATGGTCTACGAGGCACCAAATGGTGGCCGTGTGACTATTTCCGGGAAGGCACAGGGTATGGTGGTGGTTCTCGGCTCAGATCCTTCTGCACAGTAGTACAATCATCACCGATGATCATGCCGATTGTTGCTGGCGAGCATCTCGAAACGTCCGAAAACGGTGTTCGTACAGTTGGTCGGTTGACACTTTCGACAGGTCTTGTGCCTGGTCGTATCGCTGATGTCGTGCATGCATGCAGGGGGCGAACAGTGTCGCTTGCGGAGTTACGCGGCATCATCGGAAGCCCGTCGGTTCATCACAACGGTTCGGCCGTGCAGGTCGCCCCGACTCAACCAAAAAAAGTTTCCCCCGTTATCCCGAAGGTCAAGATAGTGAAGGAGGCGCCTCTTCTTTCCAATGACGATATCCATCGAATGACAGAAGAGATTGAATTTCAGGATGATTTTATTAGAGCATATCTGAATCAAGCGTGTGTCATGCCTTTACTGACAAGAGAGGAAGAACAGGCAATCGGTTCTCGAATCACTTCCTTACGACGGGATTGGCATGATGCGGTCACAACCAATCCCTTCGTGTTCGGCAAGCTAATTGAACAGATGAAAGGGTATATGCAGCACCCGCGCACCAATACGCTTTTCTGTAACACCGTCACACAAGAGGATGTGTCGGCGATTTTGGACTGTCTTCCGTCGTTAATACGTGAGATGAGTGCATGTGATACAAACACATCTTCCGAGCAGCGATTGGCTCTTCTACGCCGTTGCGAGCTGCGCGATGAAGTCGTGAGGCAGTTGCATCAACTGATTCAGCAAATATTCCGTTCATCAGGAAAAAAGGATGGAAAATATCACCAAGCGGATCTTGGAGAGCCGTACGTGCACGTACAATCAAGGCTACAAAAAGCCGATAAGGCGCATCACGACTTTGTGGAAACATGCAAACAATTGGCGGTCCATAACACGCGCCTCGTCGTTTCAATTGCAAAACGGTATATGCGCAAAGGCATGCCCTTCGAAGATGTCATACAGGAGGGGAATACAGGACTCATGAGAGCGATAGAACTATGGAATCCGTCTCTTGGATGGAAATTTTCCACGTATGCGACCTGGTGGATACGGCAGGCGATAACAAGGTCGATTTCAAATCAGAAGCTTGTGCGTAAAAAAAGTGGCACGTATGAATTGATAAAAAGAATCAAAGATCATCGAATGGGATTTATACATTTGCATGCGCGTGAACCAACGACTGAAGAGCTTTCAAGAATAACCGGATTGTCTGAGCTGCTGATTAGACAATTGACAAGTAGGTCGATTGCATTGGACGCACCTTGTTCAGTCGGATCGGACGAATCGCTTGGTGATTTCTTTTCAGATACAAAGGAAGAGAGCCCGCTTGTTTCCTCTCAGCGAATGCAGCTGAAGCAGCAGATCGAAAAAGCACTGATTACTCTTACGTACCGCGAGCGTTTGATGATCGAACTGCGCTACGGCTTGGGCGATGGGCACGAATACACTCTTGAAGAATGCTCAAAAATACTGCGCGTCACCAGGGAGCGTTGCCGGCAAATACAGCAGGGAGCAATTGATAAAATGCATGACCCACGCCGCATGAATCTTTTAAAGCAGTTCTGGGATGATCAAAACTGCGAAAGGAAGCGCACATCACCCTCGTAGAACGATCGTAAATCACGGATATTGTGCTTGATCATAATCAGGCGCTCGATGCCGAAGCCGAAGGCGAAACCGCGGAATTCGGTCGGGTCGATGCCGCCGTTTTTCAAGACCTCCGGATGGACCATGCCGCAGCCTACAACCTCGAGCCATTTGTCGCCTGCTTTCATATCAACTTCCAATCCCGGTTCCACGAAGGGGAAATAGCCGGTGCGGAATCGGAATTCAACATCACGGCCAATCAATTCGCGGAAGCCGGTTGTCATTACCGCTTTCATGTGCGCCAGTGAAATATCTCGGTCAATCATCAAACCTTCAAACTGATGGAACATCGGCGAGTGCGTAGCGTCGCTGTCCTTGCGGTACACACGGCCGGGGCAGATCATCCGCAGTGGCGGCTTGTGTGTTTCCATGTAGCGCAGCTGTGCGCCCGAGGTGTGTGTGCGCAGAACATAGCCAGGTTTTCCTTCAATAAAGAACGTGTCCTGCATGTCGCGTGCCGGATGATCGGCGGGAATATTCAGCTTCGTGAAGTTATATTCCTCGGACTCGATTTCGGTTCCCGCAGCGATATCAAACCCCATGCGACCAAACACCTCTTCCACCTGTCGGATGAATTCCGGAATAAGATGCAGATGTCCATCTTGTCGGCGGACCGGCAGTTCCAACGTGACATCAATAGCATCCGTCTCGCCGAGCGCCGAGAGTGACTCCTGCTGTAATGCGGTGCGACGAGCGACGATCGCTTCTTCGATCTCTGTTTTATGCGTATTCAATTCCTGCCCTTTGGCTTTGCGCTCATCGGGTGAGAGGGCACCGAGTTTTTTCATTTCCTCGGTCAGCAGGCCCTGCTTTCGGCCGAGAAGCTGAAGCTCCATCTGCTCAAGGGTAGATGCGTCCGCGGACGCGATCTGCGAAAGCCAGTGCTGCCAGTCGATACCGGGCATGGTGTGATCATACAACGTAGGGGCGTAGCATGCTACGCCCCTACGGGTTGATATCTGTGCGGGATGTTAGAATCCGATCAGCAGCTTGCGGGCTGCACCCATGCCGGCTCCGATACCGAGGCCTGCGACGCTCAGCCATGCGGCGAGCGGAGCGATCGGATCATTGCTGAGAGGGGATGCGCCGCCGTTCAAGCGGATCGGGCGCAGCTTGGTGGCGGATGATCCGCCGCCGAGGATGTTGCCCATCACACCGGTCTGCGGCAGGTTGCCGATAACCGCGACGGTCACACTCTCGCATTCGTCAATGTCATCATCATCGTCGCTCTCGACGCAGACCTCGTTGCGCAGAATCTGCCCGGGGAAGGCGGAGGTGCTCACGCTGACGCGGTACGTGGCGGTCCACGTATCGTCTTCGTCGAGCTCATTGATGTCCCAACTGAGACGGTTGCCGTTGTGGTCGTCGGCGTCACCGTCATCAATCACAATCACTTCGGGCGGCAAGGTGTCTTCAATCGTCAGGTCTTCGATCGTGTCGTTGCCGGTGTTCTTCAGGCGGATGGTGTATTCGATGATGCCGCCGGGGAAGACTTCCGATGTGTTAGCGGTCTTCGTCAGGTCGATTTCGATGTCTTCGTCATCATCGTCATCTTCCTCCTCGACGTCCGTGCGGTCGCGTGCGGTCTTGTCGAACACCTGCGCGATGTTCTCCAGTTCGCCGTCAGCATCCTCGTCGACTTCGACCTCGACTTCGTATTCCTTCTCTTCATTTGGTCCGAATGTCTGGTTGCTCCAGGTGATGAAGCGTCCGCTGCGTGAACAGTTGTCGGAACAGTCTTCGAAGTTCACCTCGTCCGGCAGCGTGTCGGTAACCGTCACGTTGTTGACCGTTACGTTGCTGTTGTTCCTCACGGTAATCGTATAGGTCAGCGTGTCGCCCGGCTCGACTTCGCTCTCGCCGTCGGTCTTGCTGATGGAGAAGTCATTGGTGGTCGTGGTCTGGCGGTTGCGGAAGAGAACCTGAGCACAACTGCTGCCTGCCGATACCTGAACGGTGCCGTTGCTCGGCGAGACGGATTGCAGTGTCCAGCCCGACGGAACGGTTTCGATGACCGTGTGCGTGCCGACGGTGACGTCGTTGTAGCGAGCCTTTCCGTTGCTGTCGTTCACGACCGTGCGGTTACCGTCGAGCGTGAAGGTAAAGGACGGAATGTTGCTGAAGATCTGGTTGCCGTTGACATCGAAGATCTCCTTGGTCACTTCGATACAGCCGAACTGTGTCGGACACTGCACCAGTGTGTTGACCTGATTGCTGTTGTTATTGCCCGTATTGCTCTCGTTCGACGTGGTAGAAACGGTCGCTACGTTCGTCAGCGTGCCGCCGCAGGCGACGGTGCTCTGGACGCGGACGGTAACGCTGATCGTGCGGACTTCACCGGAAGACATGTTGCCAATGGAGCAGCTCAACGTCTGGCCGTTCACGGAGCAGGTTGCACCACTGGAAGATACGTACGTCGTGCCCGACGGAAGGACGTCGGTCACGGAGATGTTCTGCGCGGTTGAGTTGCCGGTGTTGCGGACGGTCAGTGTGTAGCTCATGTCCGAACCCTGCTGAACCGTTGCCGGTCCGCTCTTCTCGATCACCATGTCCGGAAGACCGGTGGACGATGACGAGGAGGAACTTGAACTGACCGGCATCTGCTGGTTCTTGAAGGTGATGCCTGCACAGTTTGGTCCGGAGGTAACGTTTACCGTGCCGTTGGCCGGCGTGACGTTAAACATGAACCAGCCATTCGGAACGATTTCCGAGACGATGTGCGTTCCCGGCGTGACGTCCGTGAACGTCGCGCGTCCGTTGCTGTCGTTTGTGACGGAGCGCGTGCCATCGAGCGTGAAGGTGAACTGCGGGACGACGCTCAGCTCACTGCCGAAGGGGTTGAATGCCTCCTTCAGGATTTCGATACATCCGTTTCCTGGCTGGGAGCTGCTGCTGGAGCTTGAAGAGCTGGCACACAGGACGTTCGTGATGAACGAGCTCTGATTGTTGCTGTTCGTCGATTCCTGCGTATCGGTGCTGATGTACGCGATGTTCGAGAGTGCACCGCAGGCAGTCGTGTTCGATGTCTGGAATGCCAGTGTCATGGTCGTCGACTGGTTCGTATTCAGCGTACCGATGTTGCAGTACACGGTGTTGTTCGTGTTGTTGAGGTCGCAGCGGCTGTCGCTCTGGCTGTCGATGTACGTCGTGCCGGCAGGAACCGGATCGCTGACCACCACTCCTGCGGCCGCAGCCGGACCGTTGTTTCGTGCGGTCAGCGTGTAGCTGACGATGCCGCCGCGGTTTACGGTCGATGCACCCGTTTTGACGATGGACACATCGGCAATCGGCGTGCTGGAGCTGGAAGAACTGCTGGAGCTTGCCGGCAGCTGTTGGTTCTTGAAGGTGATGCCCGCACAGGCGGATCCGCCGACAACCGTTACCGTGCCGTTGGCCGGTGTGATGTTGAAGAGATTCCATCCCGTCGGGACGACTTCCGTCACCGTGTGCGTTCCAGGAGTGACGTTCGTGAATGTTGCGCGTCCGGTGCTGTCGTTCATCACCGTGCGGCTACCGTCGAGGACGAAGGTGAACTGAGGAACAACCGAGAGCTTGGTGCCAAACGGGTTGAATGCTTCTTTCAGAATCTCGATACATCCAGGAGGCGTCGAGGAAGAGCTTGAGGAGCTGGAACTTGGGCAGAGCACGTTCGTATTAAACGAGCTCTGGTTGTTGCCGCTGTTCGTCTCCTGCGTGTCCGTGCTGATGTAGGCGATGTTCTGCAGTTGTCCGCATGCTGTCGCATTGGACGTCTGGAATGTCAGGTTGATCGACGTCGACTGGTTTACGCTCAGCGTGCCGATGTTACAGAAGACCTTATTGACGCTGACGTTCAGGTCGCAGCGGCTGTCGCTCTGGCTGTCGATGTACGTCGTGCCGGCAGGAACCGGATCGCTGACGACAACTCCGGCTGCAACTGCAGGTCCATTGTTGCGTGCGGTCAGCGTGTAGCTGATTGTTCCGCCGCGTGTGACCGATGCAGGTCCGCTCTTCGTAATCTGCACGTCTGCAATTGGCGTGCTGGAGCTGGAAGAACTGCTGGAGCTCGGAAGATTCTGACGGTTCTTGAAGCTGATGCCTGCACAAGCGGATCCACCGACAACCGTCACCGTGCCGTTTGCCGGGGTGACGTTGAAGAGTGTCCAACCGTTCGGCACGGTTTCAACAACCGTGTGTGTGCCCGGCGTAACGTTCGTGAAGACTGCTCGCCCCGTGCTGTCATTGATGGCGGTGCGGCTTCCGTCGAGCGTGAAGGTGAACTGCGGCACAATCGAGAGCTTGTTTCCTGCTGGGTCAAACGCTTCCTTCAATACTTCAATACATCCCGGAGGAGTCGAAGAAGACGAGCTCGAAGAGCTGGCGCAGAGCACGTTGGTCGTGAACGAGCTCTGGTTGTTGCCGTTGTTCGTCTCCTGCGTCGTCGTTGCAACAGATGCAACGTTGACGACCGGTCCACAGGGTGTGTTGTTGGATGTCTGGAATGTCAGACCGATGCTGGTCTGCTGTTGGTTCGTCATCGAACCCAGCTGACAGACGACGTTGTTGCCGTTTAGGTCGCAGCGGCTGTCGCTCTGGCTGTCGATGTACGTCAGCCCTGTCGGAACAGCGTCGGTCACGACAACGTTCTGTGCGGTGTCCGGTCCGTTGTTCTTCACAATCAGCGAGTAACCGACGGTGTTGCCGCGGTTAACGGAACTTGGTCCGCTCTTCTGGATCTGGACATCGGCCTGCGGAACAGGGCAGAGGACGTTCGTGTTCGCGTCGTCCTGGTTGTTGTTATTATTCGTCTCGGGCGTCGTTGTTGCGACGGATGCGACGTTGCGGACGTTGCCGCACACTGTCTGTGCGCCGGTCTGCATCGTGATGCGGAGGTTCGTATTTGCGCCCTTTGCAAGCGTGCCGAGCTGACAGACGACGTTGTTGCCGCTCTGGTTGCAGCGCGAGTCGCTCTCGTTATCGATGTACGTGAGTCCGGCCGGAATCGGGTCGGTCACTGTGACGTTTGCCGCGTCGGATTGACCGATGTTGCTGACGGTCAGGTCGTACTGGATCTTGTCGCCCTTGTTCACCTGTGACGGTGCATTCTTCTGAACCGTGATGTCGGTGTCCGGTGCTTTACACATCAGCCAGATGTTGAAAGCCTGGACGAAGTGGCGGCGGAAGTACTCATCGTTCGGATCAATTGTGTCGTTTGGAATCTGGTGCACGTTGTCGAAGAACGGGTTGTGCTTGGCGACAACCTGGAGCGTCGTCTGTGTTGCACCACTCTTCAGGCCGTCGAGACGGATCTTGCCGGTGAATGTGCGGCTGTGGATGCAGGCCTTCGTTGTGCAGGCAATCGGCTGAACGTAGGACTCGTCGAATACTTCCTTCCAGTCGGCGTTCGTACCCTGCAGTGTCGACTGCTTGTTGCCGTTCGCATCAAAGCGGGCAATCACGCGGACAGCGGACAGGATGTTGTTGCACGATGCGTAGTTCACGCGGACATCGAAGTCGATGTCCTTGTCACACTGGATCGTACTGTTATGGATCGGTTTGTTCACGAAGAGCTCGACGATCGGCTTATTGGCAATGCCTCCCCAGTACAACATGTAGTGAATCGGGTTCGGCACGAAGGCCGCGTTCTCGCCGACGGTGATCGGCGACCAGACTTCAATACCGTTGCTGCCGCCGAAGCGACTCTGCTGTGCTTCCACATCGTCTTCAATGGCGCGCCAGATTTCCTCCCCATCTTCCAGTGTCGGAGCGCGCTCATCATCCTGTGCGAGCGCCGGCTGAATCTGGACAACAAGCACAACAAAGATTGCGAGGGCGGAGACTGCGCGCTGAAATCCGCGGCCCTGCGTGTTGATGCGCAGTGAACGGCCGATCAGAATGAGTGATGCAAGCAGCCCGATCATTCCTGCGAAGAACAGGACGGATCCCGGCTTCGTGTACCACTCCATCCACAGCATCAACATATCTGCGTTCGCAGACTGCAATGTTGCTGCGCCAATGACGCTTGTCTGGCGTGCGAGCAGCGTGCCGTCTTCCGCAAGAATGCGGACGGTCAGACGTGCGTCTCCTTCGATGTCACGATTCAATGTGACCTGTGCGGTCCCCTGTGCGACACCGTCGGACAGCGGCACGCCGGGAATCGTCACCATGCCGGCAACGCCTTTTGCGTCGCTGATGTCGATGTTCAGCAGACCCGTTCCACGGGTTTCCGCGTCGGACGGACCGACGTGATCGATGCGGACGAATGCGGTGTCTCCTTCTTTCGAGACACCGTTTGCAAGGCGGGACGACAGAACGTCTGCGTCCATACCGCGCACGACGATGCGATACTCACCGATGCTGGAGACGACCGTCTCGCCATCCATCAGTTCGAGCGTTCCTGCGTATACACCGGACTTTTCCGGGGCGGTCAGGGTCAAATCAAATGTTGATTCGCCCGGTACGATTGCTACCGGTGCGAAGTTCATGTCTTCTACTGCTTTCTCCGAGAAATCCATCGGATACAAACGGAGACGGGGGGTGAGCGTGCGTGCGGTCTTCGCGGTGTTCTCCGTCAGAGCGGTGATCGTGAACGATCCTTTTGGATCGACGTTCGGACCCGTGAGGGCGGCAACGCTCTTGTCAAATTCGGGCAGGGTGATGCTTGCGCCGTACAGGCCGACATACGCCGGTGCGCCGTTGCGGACGACGATCATCTTATTATGCCAACCGAGCAGGCGGCCGCGGCCGTGTACCAGCTGAACGCGCAACTGGTAGCTTCCGTCGGGGATGCCAGCGAGGGAAGCGGTGAAGTCTTCCGTCATGCGCTCTCCCGGTGCCAGTGCAGGCAGTTCCGTCGCTTCCGTGACGCTGTACAGAACGGCAGGATTGCCGGTCGGGTCGACTCCCGGCATGTCGCCGTAGAGTTCAACGCGGTAGCGGAGATTTCCCACGATCTCTGCGTTCTCGTTGATGACGCCGAATGTGCCGTTCACAGCGTCTTCCTGCTGCGAAACCTGCATTTCGTCGACGAATACCGACGGTAATCGGTACGTATTGCTCAAATCCACCTCGTCCGGACGGTCTCCGAAGGGGCTCGATGTATCGGCGATGGCGCCGATGGGGAGAGCGCTCTGGATGCAGAGCAGGATGCCAAGCGTGGCAACCGAGACAATTCCGCGACGCAGCGTCATACAAAAGGTGGGAAGACGAAAAGGAATGGAATGTATAACTATTTAGCCATGACGTCAAGATATTTTGACCAGATTTGACCCAAAACCCAGCTATTCCAGGGTATTTGACAGAAAATATTGACTTTTAACAAAAAAAGTAGAAAATAGTACACTTGCTTTTTCACAGCAGCGGAATCCCCATGATGTTTTGCTGGTTCTGTATCTCAGAGATTGCCTGTAAAACGTCGTGGGGATAGAAACTCTATGACCATCAACAATCGTTGATGAAACAGTAAGTCCTACCCTTTTTGGAAAAGGAGGTGCTTCGATGAAATGGTTCGCATGCCTGCTGGCCGTATTGGCGGCAGGTCCTCCGCTCGTTGCGGAGGGACAGGGTGTGCCGGCACTGGATGCCGCGCTGCAGAACGATTTCGCAGCGTACCGCGATTTACGCCGTGGCTTGATGGAGCTGGGCACTGAAACTGCTCAGCTTCGTTCAGCCTTGGCAGTGAACCGCGGGACAATGGAAGACTTCCGTCGGATCAACGTCGAGCACCAGGAGCTGCTCGACAAGGTTACGGAAGTCACGCCGCAGCTCGAACAGGCATATCATCAGATTGCCACTGCGAGCGGTGAGCTCAAGATGCAGAGCGAAGAAATGCGCTGCTTGGCAGCGCAAATCGCGCAAGAGGCCTATGCCGTCTTCCAGGCGGCACAACAGGTGAACTGTGCTGCAGCGGCCTTACCCGGGCAACTGCGTGCGCTCAATACAGCGTTTGAAATCGGCAAGCTCCTCAGCTTCGGCTTAGGGATGGCCGTTGGATACGCTGCAGCAGGTGCAGGTGGTTCTTCCACCACGACCACGACCAAGGGTGGATTCGTCAAAGGTGGCGGTGGCTTCGGCGGAAGTCCTAGCCCATGGGGGTTAGGAGGTAGTCCCAGTGCATGGGGCGGTGGCCTTCCAGGTCTCAGTCCCAGTCCATGGGGCGGTGGAGGCGGATGGATTGCGGGCTTCTTCTCGAAGACCGTTACCACGTCCACTGCTGGTCTCGGTCTCAGCGGCCTACTCGCCTTGCCGATTCCTATCGGTTTGGGTGGCGGATCAGCTGGCGGCTGTGTCGGTGCTAACTGCGTTCCTGCGGTTGCATCCCCATGCGTGGGAGCCGCGTGTGTTCCCGCGTGCAATGTCTGCATCGAAGAAGCGAAGAAGAAGTGTGATGGTACTCCTGCTTGCGTCGAAAAGGCGAAGAAGGAGTGCAAAGCATGTGAGGGTGAGAAGGTTGATCCGAATCAGCCGCTCGCTCCCATTCCCGACAATTCCCTTCCACCCGCTCCTGCCTACGAGGCGGATGCAACTGCAAAGGAGATGATCTGATGATGCCTGCGCATCTGAAATCGATTGTCGCGATCACTCTGATTGCGGCGTGTCCGACCATCGCGTTTGCGCGCGACCGGTCGGAACCGACGGTTGCCACACCGGAACCGTCGGTGGCAAGCTTGCCGAGTCAGCAGATTCCGTTCAGCTATGAGGTCAACCCGGATGGGTCCCTCAAAGTTCGTCCGGAAGTGATGATCGCTTACGTCAAGCAGCAGATCGACATCAAGCGTGCCGTTACCGCCGAGGTTCGGCAGGCAAAAGAGCTTGTCGTCGTGGCTCGCGAGCAGATCGAGGCGAACACCGAAGAGATTCGGCTCGCCAACGTCCAGCGCGAACTCGACGTGCAGAAGCTCAAGGAGGTGTATGCCTCTCTGGAGCGGATGTACGCCGACTGGCAGGTCACGAAGGAGAATCTCCTCCGGACTGAACAGAACCTGTCCGCAACCCTCGGAGAGCTGATGACAACCCGTCAAACTCTTGGGGCAACCCAAGGACAGCTCCAGGGGGCCATGGGTTCCCTGAACCAGGCAAATGGTATGATTAACAAGATGAAGGCCCGGGCCTGGATTCCAGCGCCCATTTCTACCGTTCTCAATCTGATCAACCCCATTTAGCCTTATGGACCGTCCATAAGGGTGCAAATGGCATCTCCACGACTTTCCCCCGATCCGGCGTTTCCGGATCGGGGTTCTTTCATATGTAGGCATTTTGTGGTATAATTATTTGATGCCCGAGAAACAAACACCAGAACGCGGTTTGCCCGTCCCGGACGGTCAAAACAGCCAGCCGGAAGGCGGTGATGGGCAATTTGAACTGCAGCTACAATTATTCGAACTGCAGAAAGCGGAACGTCAGTTGAATCGCGAACGCGAGCGCCATCGTAAAGAGGAAGAGGCGCTGACCGAAGCGCAGCGCGAGTCGATGCAGGAAACATTGAGAGCAGATGCACTCGAGCGTGCTTCCAATGAAGCAACGGAGAAATTGATTGAACTTGATTTGCGCATGGGAAAGACGGATCAACTAAAAGCGGTGGTGGAAAAAGATGTGCCGAATTTGAAACCGCTTCGTGAAGCAGCACAGAACGATTCTGCACTTGCGCAGATCATGGATGCGTACGAAACGGTGAAAGAGCTCTACAATGATAATGTTAAAGTATGGCCGCCCAAGACACCGCAGCAGCGGCACATGGTTGCCGCCAGTGCAGTGGCGATGCGCGAACTGCTGGTACTCGGACAATCGCGTCTCGATGCAATGAGGCGGGGAGTGAAGGGCACCGATAACATGTGGCAGAAAGCACAGCGCAGAATCCCGCTCGGTGCATCAGCCGATGTGTTAAATACTTCACTTACAACTGATGAAGCAATCGATGCGACATTTAAAGATCTGAGTGCGCGTGCGAGTGCGCTCTTCGGAACCCCGAGCAAGCCCGGTATCGATTTGAAGATGGCAGAACTGTCTGCGTATCTTCCAGATGATCCGCGCGCTCTTGGTATTGCGGACGGATTCCTGGTACAGCTTCAGCGTTTCGTATTGCTCACACAGAAGAAAGGCGCTGACGGAAAAATTACTGCCTCTATCAACAGTGATCCGGAACAACTTTCGCAGGTAGAAGATGCGATTATCTGGATGGAGCGTTCTGCCGATGCTCTTAAGCGCTATGCGACGCAGAATCCGCGCGTGAAACAGTACATGGATGGCACGCTACCCCGCGCTGTTACCGAGTTGAAACCAGAAGCTTCGCAGAAAACCGATGAGCCGAAACCGATCGAGAAAAAGCAGACGCGCATGACATCCGAAAAAACGAAGCCGGTAGAATCACAAAAAATCCCCGAACGCATTGCGGAGAATATTACAACCGTCTCGACATCTGACGCCTCATTCGAACAATGGGAAGATCGGTGGATTGAATCAGGCAAAAACTCTTTCTTCGATCGTATCAATACACGCTACAAAGCATTCCGGGAAATCCGCCGCAGTGACAAAGAGAATGCGCTGATTGTCGGTACTTACGACAAGCTGCTGCCAATGCTCAAGCGTTACGCTGAACTTGAATCTGCCATTCCACATCTGACCGGTCAGGAAGCGAAAGCGTCGGACATGCGTGCAATCGAACAAGTGCTTATTGATGTTGAAGCGGCACTGACAGAATTTGAATCTGCATGGAGTAAAAAGGACGTTCCTGCTGAAGACCTAGAGGTGAATAAAAATACCGAGAAAGATTTGGAGATGAATCAAAGCGATGCGGATCCTCTCCTTCGGGGGTTGAACATCTCTGTAGAAAAAGAGAACGGCGTGCAGTCGATAAAGCCATTGCAAGAGCAGAAGCCTGCGCCGACACCAAAAGTTGAAAAGCAGCCGACGGTCAAGCCTGCTGCTCCACCAGTTGAGACGAAGCGGTCATTTGAAACACCTGTCTCGGATTCCATTCGCATCCGCAACGGCGGACAAATTCAGTTCATCGAACAGAACGGAGCGATGTCGCTTCTATACACGCTTGATACGCGTTACGGCAATCCACTGACGGTCGGCAATTACGGATTGGCTCAGTATCTGCCCGAAAGCAATGAATGGGTTATGCAGAAGCCCGCGAATGTCCGCGAAGTACGCGGTGCCGTTGAACCTGTTCCGGAAGATCCGTCAGTTCGTGCAGAGCGCGAAAAATTTGCGCCGGTGATTGCAGAATATTTCCAGCAGCCGGGCGGACTTGATCGTCTGGTGAAGCGCTTTGAGGCGATGTATGCCGGACGCAAAGAAATGCTGAATGATAAACCGGAGTATGGCGGCACAATCGAGTGGAAAACATACGCACAGGAAATGCTGCAACTAGTCAGTCGGTATCTGCTCTCGCTTTCAAACGGTGGCTGGCCGACCGATCAGGCAAAAAGGATCGAACTTCTGTCCGTTGCCGCAGAAAGTGAACAGCTGATTGCCGATTACAAAACAGATCGCGATACATGGGAGAAGATACCTCCCGAAGAGCAGGATGGCCCATGGAAAGATGTAGAGAAGCAGAAGCTTCCGTGGGACAAGCGTGTGACGGAAGTGACAGCGACCTACGACAAGCTCAAGGCAGAATTTGCATCGAGCAAGAATCCGAAAATTAAAGAAGCGTATGACGAGTTCCGCAAGACGATGGCGATGTATTCGAATATTTATACACGACTGACTGCGCCGAACATCTATCGTGATGATCGTCAGATCGTAGCGACAGTGGAGCAGATGGAACGCGTCTTGCATTACTTTGAGCCGAAGCTTCGTGATGCAGATTCTGTGGTCGTGCAGCCTGTCAGTAACGAGAGGAAAGGTAGTAACGGATTCTTTGACGGCCTGCTGAATAAAGCCAGTGAAATGGCAAATGCCGTTTCTGAGAACGGAGCGTCGAATGCTGCACTGGAAAAAACGGTGATGGAGAATATGTTTCAGCCGGGACAGCCGCGCTTCGAAATCCGTCAGAATTTGATTCTCGGATCGACTCTTAAGCCATTGCAAAAACTGAGTGAGCAGGAAGTGGAATCGCTGTTATACATCAAAGCGCATTTACCGGATTTTGCCGGTATGGACGGTCGGTTAAATGCGAATGACCTAGCGGCGGTTGTCGACTCCATTCATCGGGATGTGATGAGTCGCCCATATGACCTGCATAAGACCATCATGAGAGAAAAAAATATTCAGCCGGGCAGCTATCAGGATGTCGGTTTGCAGAAAGCACTCGGACTTGTGCAGGTGATGACTGGGCAAGAGTCGCAGCTATATAACAAAGGTCTTAATGCAGAAAGCAGGCCTTTAACGCGCTGGTTCTTCCGCACGTTCCGCGGTGCCGATTACAACAAGCTGCAGAATGCTAAAGCGCAGCTTGGTCAGTTGTATGCCGTGCGTGCACAGATTCCGACAGAGGTCCGTGCAAACATCGATAAGCAACTCAGGGATTTCGTCGAGAAGTCGCATCTTACGTCCCATGCGACGAAACGTGACAGTGGTCACGCAGCTGTGACCGAAGCGGACATGCGAACATTCGAAAAGCACGCAGCCGTGCTCAAAGAGGTGAGTAAGCGCTCATTGAAAGATGTCGTCGAGCGTACCGGCGCAAAAATCGAAACGTATCTCCCCGACGGCCTATCGGTCGAGTTCATTGACTGGATGCTCGATGCCCAAGCGCGTGCGGACGGACGCAAGGGCGCCCCTCCGGGGTCGACGTTCTGGATTGAAGGCGCACCGGTGTCGACTGGCGCAGAACGGCGTGAGAAAGCTGGACCTGTTGCAAACAAGAAGCTGCAAGATTCAGCTGCAGAAGATGCTGATATCGGCGTTGATCTCGGTACACCATCGGTCGATCTAGGTTCACCATCAGTCGACTTGGGTGCACCGGAAGAACTGAAATAATTATTAACTCTGCAACGCGACTTCAATCAAGATGAAGACGAGCGCGATGAGCAGGGCGATCCACCATGTCAAAATACCGATCAGGTGGAAGAGCACGATGGCCGATACGGCAATGCCGAGGAAAATTCCCTGCCGCAGTGCAATGCCGATTGTTTTGCCGTCGTCCCACGCGTTGAGCGGAAACCACTTCCAGAGCGCGTAGAGCAGCAATGTCATCGTCGACGTCACGCTTAGAAATAACGATGCAAAGAATGCGGTTAGCGCCGGAGCGGGGGAGAGCAGAGGGCTGACGCGCAGAAGGATGGCGATCAGTGAGGTGATAGACAGCAGTGCGGCGACGGAGATGGAGTAGAGCAACGAGGTCATAGCTGATTGGCTGATTAGCTTTGTTGGCTTTTTAAGAATTCTCCGAGCGCTTTGAAGTCATCAAAGAGCGCTTGTCTCAGTCCCGGGTTATGCAATGCAGCAGCGGGGTGGTAAATAGGGAAGATGGTCGTATCACCGACGGAGTGTGCTTTGCCGTGCGCATCCGAAATGCTCATCTTCGTAAAAAACTGTGTCAGCGCATGACGACCCAGCGGCGCAATCACTTTCGGTTTGATGATCGACAATTCCATTTGCAGGAAGGGGAGGCATGCCTCTTTCTCTTCCGGCGTCGGATCTCTATTTTCCGGCGGACGGAACTTCACCACATTGGTGATGTACACATCCTCGCGCTTCAGTCCAATCGACGCGAGTAATTCTTCGAGTAACTTTCCTGCTTGTCCGACAAACGGGATACCCTGCTCATCCTCTTTCTGTCCCGGTGCTTCGCCGACAAACACGATCTCGCTCTTCGGATTGCCGTTTCCCATCACCGGATTACTGGTTTTTGCGATCTCTATCCCTTTCCAGGCGAAGAGTTGTTCTTTAACGGCGTCGAGTGTCGTGGCAGTCATCGGCAGAGAGGATAGCAGGAATATCGACCGATATCTTCGTATTTCGGCCATTGTGTCGGGCTTTCGGCAATGGTAGCCTTTGCGGGCTCAAAATGAGCTAAGACGTGCACCCGTAGTTCAGCCCGGATAGAACGCCAGATTGCGGATCTGGAAGTCGT
>CAYXNG010000010.1:0-26114 GCA_964466635.1 uncultured Candidatus Peribacteria bacterium
GAGAGACGGCGATGGTAACGCCAGTAAGAGGAATGGTTGCTCCGGTGTCGGAGTAGACCGTACCGGTGATACTGACATCATCGGCATCATTGGCGATTTGCCATACCCTGTCTTCGGTGTAGACCGAATATGCCGGTTCCTCCATCGTTTCCAGCGTCAATGCAGCCACCTGCGCCCCTGCCTGCCAGACGAACAGCGGGAAGGTGAGAGCAAGGATGATTGCTGCAATGATGTGATGAATCTTGGGAAGATACGGATGGGAAATTTCCACCGCATCGAGTCGTTCTTCGTCGATGGAGTGGAGGCGGATGATCCCCTTCCACTCAATCCAGAGTACGCGGGCGACCGTCCCAACAAGCCCGAACAGCAATGCGATGTAGCCGTATCGCGCCGCAAAATCGACGATGCCATGCGCAAGGTCTTTGGGCGAAAGAAGGCGCATGCGATCCGTTGCATACAGCACCCAGCTCATGCCGATGAAGCCGACGATCATCCAGAAGCGCAGCGTGTGGTTATGATCAATCGCGCTGATGAGATTTTTCCCGGCCGCTGTCCGTTTACCGGCCAGCGGGTCGGGGAGCATGCCGATCATGGTCGTGCGGGAACTCACGGGACGGCGGGCGTATCGGAAAGAATGCGGACGGGGCCAAGCAGATAGAACTGCGGCGAAATGTCCGGCGCGTCGTAGACGTAGCGGAAGGTGGCGGTTTCACCGGCATCCCAACTGCCGGTCCAACGGATGAACGTCGTTCCGTCATCAAGTGTCAAAACTTCCGCTTCCGGTTCTGTTTCGACGATCTCGAAGTCAGGTGCAACACGCTCGCTGACCATGCCGGATGTATCGGTGCCGAACGTTACTTCAATGGTCATTGGCGACGGTGCAAACGGCCACAAGCGCGTGGCACCCGTGCGCTTTATAAAGAAGGCGTTTTCGGGTGAAGCGATGACGCTGATCTCGGATGTAATGCTGCGTACGCCATTCGGCGTTTCAGCCGTCAGTGTCAGTGCATACGTACCGGACTGAGTAAGGGCGTAATTCGTCGTGAAGTCCGGCTCGATGAATCCCGCTTCTTTCACGCCGCAGGTTCCGGTTGTTTCGATCGAATCGTCGTCCGTAGACAACTGCTCTGTCGAACCATCGGGAGCCGTAATATCGAGAATCAGATCGGCAACGCACACAATTTCACCGGCATCATCAAGCACACCGACATCAATGCGCGCCGTTTCTCCGATACTGTAACGGTCTTTGTCGCTGTTCAGCGCCAACACACCCCATGCGAACTGCTGATACATAGGCGTTGTTTCACCGGTCAGCGGGTTGGTAATAAGCACTTCGACCGTGTACAGACCTGGGCGGAATGCAGGCAACGGATCAATGACGAGCACGACCGATCCGACTTTAAAGTGGAACGGCACGTTCTCGATCACCGCTCCATCCGGTCCGGTCAGGTTCACGCGAATGAGCTGTGTTTCATCAGCACTATCCGTATCCGCTTCCTTATCAACATTGGAGCGAATCACCTCCTTTGTCGCGTCATCGGTAACGATGGCTTGGACAACCGCTTCGGAAAGCAACTCTGCGGAATCCCCTTCCTCGGACAGCACTTCGCCTATCACGTCATCCGCGCTTAATTCCTCCGTTCCACGTTCAGCGAATTTTCCAAGGATGCTATCGGTCAGATCTGCATTCATCACTTCATCGACAATCTCCGTCGCCAAATCGTTGTCGCCGACGATATCTGCCAGTTCTTTCTGTGCACCGGCATTGTACGCAATAACCTGAGAAACCTTCTCCTCAAAGACACGTGCGGACGCTGCCCCTGCAACATCTTGCAACGCACGTTGTACCGAACGGTCCTCCAATGTTTGGAAGGCAATTGTTGACGCTCCGTCTTTCAAAATTTTCTTCATCACCGCATCGTGCACGTCGGCTTCGGATACGATCGTCTGCAGCACTTCCTGCAACGCAACTTTTCTGAGCAGATTACCGCTTCCATCCAAGACGGTCGGATCGGCTTCAAGATCGGTCTTAACCAACGTAAAGGACGGCGCAGCGTTTGCATCAAAGACTGCAGCGGAACGCTCAAGCATCAATACGCGATCGCGCACCGCTTCATCAAAATGTTCTTCCTCGGTTATCAGCAATTGCCAGCGGCGATCTTCGGAGAAGAAGAGTTCGTCTTCATCGAATGCGACGGAGCCGAAGAGCGATGCGATGCCGCTGAAAAATGATTGGAAAAAGGATTGGAGAGCGGATCCGGAAGATGCAGAGGAATTAAGCGAATCAAAAGATTCAAAGGAAGCAGAGGAATCGAAGGAAGCTGATGATGCCTCCACTATCGCTTCGGTGGAAACTGAGGATGCAGAAGAATCAAACGAATCAGAGGAAGCAGAAGAGTTAGACGAAGTGAAAGATCCAGAGGAATCAGATGAAGAAGACTCTGAAGAGATTGATGAGCTCCATTCGGATGAAGCAATGGATTCAGATGAAGATGATGTCTCTTCTAGTACTTCGATCATTTCCCCTTCCTCAATAGCACGCTCCGGAACACCGCGCATTTCTACTGGTCCGAAGAGCCCAAAGACCGGAGTATCGTCACCGACGGTATACGAATAACTGAATGTACGAGCAATATTCTCTTCCATCTGCATATTCCACTCGATCTGTTGCGTATCGCCCATGAAAGTGACAGTTCCAACCGGGCTGATATCGGTGATGGAAAATCTAGCGGGGATCGTTTCGCGAATCACCGCCGTCATGGAAGCTGCAACCGTGATATCAATCGACATTGTTTCGGTCGCGCCCGGCTTTGTCTGCGATACCGATGTGCGTTTCAGTTTCACAAGTCCGTCGTCTTGGGCTTCAACGGGATTCTTGGCCGTTGTTCCCCAGTCGATGTACTCGTCGATCAACACCAAGCTGCCCTGTTCTGCCGCAGTATTCGTCAGCCGGAAGAAGCGCCGCAGCCCGCGAGTGACACCGCGTGTGCGATCGAGTTCAGCCAACAAACGGTAGCGCCCCGGTGTGAATGTGCGCGGAGGACTGAGCGTCACGCGATAGGATCCGCTTTCGGATGCGACGGTGAATGCCTGTTCCGATGACAAACCATCGATGCCGATCAGCGTCATAGTCATGCGCTCGCGCAATTCATCGGCGCTGCCGATATCACGATGAGGCGGCACAAGAAAGGTCGGTGCAATGTTCTCGTTCATGCTCTGCTGTTCTTTGTGATCGAGAACCAGATGTTTCAGCTCAGCGAGGCGATCGGGTTTGGAGGATGCAGAGGATGCAGAGGATGTAGAGAATTCAGAGGAAACCGACGAAGCCGAGGATTCCGAAGAAACCGAGGATTCCGAAGAAACCGAGGATTCCGAAGAAACCGAGGAATTTGAAGAAACCGAGGATTCCGAAGAAACCGAGGAATTTGAAGATTCCGAAGAAACCGAAGAATCTGAAGTATCCGAGGATGCATCCTCCATTGCTTCAACTGCTTCTGTAATCGACGCACCGGACGCCGTCCCCTCTATCACCATGTCACCGGTCGACGCCGTAAAACGCGCGATCGATGTAGCACCCGCTGTAACGGCTACGACAATAATTCCGGAGAGAAGAATGTGTGTGTGTTTCATGAAGGTATCCTTATAGTGTATCAAAAATACCGTTTTATGTCAGTTCTCATAGATACCATGGGGATATATTTACCGATGACGCGCAAGAAAAAATAAGATAATGACAAAAAGAAAATACTATTTCATAGTATGAATATTAACGTTTGGCGCCAATCGTTTTTGACACTTCTAGGAAGAAAAATCCTGCTATGCACAGGAAGAACAGTGCTATTACTTCCGTCGAACGAAGAGTTGAAATTTCAAAAACATTCCGCATTTCTGTCAATAATAGAGGAACATGGAGCAACAACGGGACAGCCGCCGCGGCAACCAGCCACCTGTTCCCGAAGAAACCAACCCGCCACAACGGATACCTGCTGCGGCTATAGAACGCGAGCATGAGTTCGATGAAGATGGAGAAGGTGAATGTCATCGCGCGAATGTGATCGAGCGGCAGACCGCGCTCGAGCCCCGCAAGAAATACCATTAGCGTCAGAATGCAGACGGTCAACGACGAAAGGATCAGCCGCGAAACGTCTCCGGCAAACAGAGGTTCGCGCAACGGACGAGGGTTGCGCTGCATGATGCCACGCTCTTCCTGCTCCATACCGAGCGCAAGCGCGGGAAGCCCATCGGTCATCAAATTGATCCACAGAATATGCAACGGAAGAAGCGGAAGAGGCAAACCGAGAAGGACTGTCAGGGTAATCAACATCAGCTGCGCGAGATTCGCCTGCACCAGATACAGAATAAACTTGCGGATGTTGTCGTAGATGCGTCGTCCTTCGCGAATCGCCGCGACGATGGTCGCATAGTTGTCATCCGCCAATATCAGACTCGATGCATCGCGCGCGACTTGTGTCCCCGCTTTGCCCATAGCGATGCCGACATGCGCGGCTTTGAGCGCGGGTGCGTCGTTGACGCCGTCGCCGGTCATCGCGACAACCTCACCGTTCTCCTGCAGGGCACGGCAAATGCGAATCTTGTGTTCGGGCGAGACGCGCGCGTAGATCGCGACTGTCTTCACTTTTTCGCGCAGAGTCTCAGCACTCCAAGTTTCAATCTCATTACCCTCCACGACCTCTCCAGCAATACCTATCCGGCGAGCGATCGCGGCGGCGGTATCCGCATTGTCCCCAGTGATCATCACGGTGCGTATGCCCGCGGTCAACGCCTCTGCCAGGGCGGGCGCTACCGCTGTCCGCGGCGGATCCTCAAGAGCAATCAAGCCGAGAAGCCGCGGCTTCTCGGACCCCGTTGCCTCGGCGACGGCCAGAACACGCAGGCCTGTCGCGGCCATACGCGCATTCTCGTCCATCACCGGATGATCATCGGGCAATTCGCAGAGACGCGCGATTTTTTCAGGCGCTCCCTTCAGATACGAGACCGATCCGTGTCTGGTTCTCATGTATTTTTCCTCCGACGTGAACGGGACCTCCTCTTCGTCAATCGACAAGCGCTCGACATTCTTTTTCTGCGCGTACTCCAAGAGACCGACTTCGGTCGGATCTCCTAAATGCGGCAGCTGCGCACGGTTGCACGATGCGGCAGCCTGAATGAGCCGTTCTTCATCGACTCCTTTTGCAATCCATGATCCGGCGACACTCATCCTGTTTTCCGTGACGGTTCCGGTCTTGTCGGTGCAGATCACGGTGATTGACCCAAGAGTCTCGAGTGAATCGAGCGTCCGCACGATCGCGTTCTTTCGCACCATGCGACGTACACCCATCGCAAGCGACGCCGTTACGACCGCAGGCAGGCCTTCGGGAACGGCGGACACCGCAAGGCTGACTGCCAAGAGCACGACCGCGATGAACGGTTCGCCGCGCCACATCTGCAATGCGGACAAAAGCGTGCAGAGAACAATCACCGCAATGCCGATCCGCGCGCTGAAGCCGCGCATGCGCATCTCAAGCGGCGTCGGAGGCGCACTCGCCTCGCTGACCATCGTCGCGATCTTGCCGATTTCGGTATGCATGGCGGTCGCGGTCACGACATACTCGCCCGATCCGCGCGTCACGAGCGTTCCTGCAAACACCATGTTCCTCATATCCGTGACTGCTTTTGCGTGCGCAATCGAATCGGAGGTCTTATGCACGGGATTACTTTCCCCGGTGAGGCTTGATTCATTGATATCGAGATGCGCGGCGGTGACCAAGCGTCCATCTGCGGCAATACGATCCCCCGCTTCGATGATGACAATGTCCCCCGGCAGCAATTCGCGCGAGGGCAATAAAAATTCTCCACCCATCCGTCTGACGCGGACCTGCGGGGCGGTCAGCTGCTTGAGGCTCTGAAGCTCCTGTTCCGCCCGGTACTCCTGCACAAATCCGAGCGCCGCGTTGAGCAGCAGAATCGCGACGATCGCGACGATCTCAACCCAGTTCTCTCCAGATACATCGCCATCGAGCACCGGCAGAACGATGGACAAGCCGAGTGCCGCAAGCAGGATATAAATAAGCACGTCGTTGAACTGGCGGAGGAACAGCATCACCAGCGATTTCTTTTTCTGGGGCAATTCGTTCCATCCGAATTCTTTTCGGCGCGCATCAATAACCGACTGATCGAGTCCGCTTGGGGAACTCTGGAACTGATCGAGCACGGCGGCGGCGGTCATCGATGCATACATCGATGCGATGATAGCAGATCAACCGGCGTTCTTCGCGCGCTTGCGCTCGTTTTCGTCGAGGATTTTCTTGCGGATGCGGATGTTTGTCGGCGTGATTTCGACCAGCTCGTCATCGTCGATGTATTCCAGCGCCTGCTCCAGTGTCATCGGCTTCACCGGCGTCAGGTTTACCGCTTCGTCGCTGCCGGATGCACGCATGTTCGTCAGCTTCTTTCCTTTGAGCACGTTGACGACCAAATCCTGATCCTTCGCGCTCTCGCCAATCACCATGCCGGCGTACACCTTCGTCCCCGGCGTTATAAAGAGGCGGCCGCGTTCCTGTAGATTCCACAGATCGTACGCCGTTGCGTCACCTGCAAGCATCGAGATCATCGCGCCGCGCGTGCGTCCGCCGATGTCACCCTTGTACGGGGCGTACTCCAGGAATGAGTGGTTCAAGATTCCCTCACCACGTGTTTCAATGATGAAATCGCCGCGGAATCCGAGCAATCCGCGCGTCGGCACTTTCCACTCCATGCGCGAAATTCCTTCGTGGGTTTTCATGTCGATCAACTCTCCCTTACGGCGGTTCAACATGTCGATAATGGTTCCCGCGAATTCCTCCGGCACATCGACAATCGCATGTTCGATCGGCTCCTCCTGGCCATTCGGACCATCGCGCAGAATCACCTGCGGCCGAGAGACTTGGATCTCGAATCCTTCGCGACGCATGCTTTCCAACAGCACCGACAGGTGCAGCTCTCCGCGTCCCGATACCTTGTAGGAATCGGAGTTGGGGATTTCTTCCACCTTCAGTCCAACGTTCGTCTCGGTCTCCTTCAACAGACGATCGCGGATGTGACGGGTCGTCACCAGCTTTCCTTCTTTACCGGCAAAGGGCGAGTCGTTGACCATGAACGTCATGATCACGGTCGGAGGATCGATGCGCAGTGCAGGGAGCATCTCCGCTGTTTCACTGGTCGTGATTGTCTCTCCCACGTTGATATCGGCGATACCTGCCAATACCACCACATCTCCGGCTCCTACCTCCTGCACCTCCACGCTCTTCATACCCTGGTAGATGTAGAGCTTCGTGATTTTTGAGGAACGGGTGCCTCCATCCGGCGTTTTAATAAAGATGCGATCTCCGACTTTCGCTTGCCCTTCGTACACGCGTCCAATGGCCAAGCGTCCGACGTAGTTATCATAGCCGAGCGAGCTTGGCTGCATGCGGAATGGCGCATCGGTATTCTGCTCTGCCGGCGGCACGTGCTTCATGATGAGATCGAAGAGCGGCGTCAGATCGGTCGACGGGTCATCCAACGACATCTTGGCAATACCATCGCGAGCAATCGCAAAAATGTACGGAAAGTCGAGCTGCTCGTTATTGGCACCAAGCTGGGCGAAGAGATCGAACACCATGTCGACAACCGCGTGAGGTGTTGCAGCAGGTTTATCAATTTTATTAATAACAACAATTGGCTTCAGCCCAATCTCTAGAGACTTTTTAAGAACAAATTTTGTCTGCGGCATGGGCCCCTCCTGTGCATCGACCAGCAGACAGACGCAGTCGACGGTGCGGAGGATACGCTCCACTTCCGATCCAAAGTCCGCGTGCCCCGGCGTATCGACAATGTTGATTTTGCAGTCTTTGTACTTGATGGAGGCATTCTTGGCGAAAATCGTGATGCCGCGCTCGCGCTCCTGGTCATTGCTGTCCATCATCAATTCCCCCGTCTGTTCGTGGGCTGCAAAAGCACCACCCTGCTTCAGGAGGGCATCGACGAGCGTGGTTTTACCGTGGTCAACGTGGGCGATAATGGCGATATTACGGATATCCATACAAAATTCTGTGAAATCGACGTCCAAGTCGGACGGAGGAGGGCTCCTTTATAGGGAATCCTCTTCAAAAAAGCAAACTGAAATTGGCATTTTGGGCATGAATTTACGTGTCACCCTGAGCCCAGTCGAAGGGTGACATCTACTTTCTCTCCAACTCAAGCAATCGCTTCTTCATTGCCGGTCCATAGGCATAACCGCCGATGCCTGTTGATGAGGTAACACGATGACACGGTACGACAATACAAACTGGATTCTTATTCAGCGCATTGCCGACAGCCCGAGCAGCCTTCGGCTTACCGATCATCGCTGCCAGTTCGCCATAGGTTCGAGTCTCACCGGCGGGAATCTTCATCAACGCATTCCAGACAGCTTTCTGAAACAGAGTGCCCTCCGTTTTCAGGGGGAGACTGAATAATGCGCGACGGCCGCTGAGGTAATCCTGCAACTGCCGAATCACTTCCTGTGTTATTGGATCCCTTTCAATATGTTCTTCTTTTTTGTTCGACTTTTTTATCTTCCATAAGGACTGTTCTGAAATTACAATCTCCAGCATTCCAATCGGTGAGAGCCAATGTGATATCGACATGATCGGAGTATAGCGCGCTGCGTTGTATGATGCACCGCGATGACGGAGATTGTTGCATCATCGGATACAAAAATTATTCACAATGATGCGTGTGATATGCGCTGCCTGGTCTGCGGTGGAACATTGATCGAGCGCAGACTGAAGAAGCATTGTAGTGTGTGCGGCGTATTGTGCGAGACATGCTGTGATAATGGATCTGCCTAATGTGAGGCAGATGTCTCTGTACTTGCCAGGTGATATAACTCCTCACCACCTTTCGTAGGATGATTGCATGTAACGCAGGACATGCAGATGTTTGCATTATCTTCCCGTCCTAAAGCACGGGGTAATTCGGTAACGGGTAAAAACTCAACCGAATCCGCTCCGATTTCTCCCGCAATTGCATCAAGAATATCCTGATGCAATCGTCCGTCAGGACTGAAGGGCTGCACACCATCGGAATATTTTCGTGCAATCAGTTCCTGCACAGTCGGAAAATCAATCCCGTAAAAACACGGACCCATAATCGGAGGTGTTGCCAAGCGAACATGCACTTCCTTTGCACCTTTCTTTCTGAGTTGCTTGACTATAATACGCATGGTGGTTCCTCGAACCATGCTGTCATCAACAAGAATAATGCGTCTCTTTTTTATGAGAGCCTTGTCATATTCATATTTCCGCTTCGCAGCATCTTCTCTTTCGTGCTGTGTCGCCTCAATGAATGTTCGTCCATGACCATCTCTTTTTCTAATTGCATCGACACACGGCAGTTTTGCTTCGAATGCCAGTCCGCGACCAGCGGGGAAGGCAGAATCCGGTACGGAAACCACAATCGGCCATTGTTTCTTTTTCTTCGTCATTTTGATTTTTTCAATCCATGGAGCATCGCGTTCGGCAAGAATTTTTCCGGCTTCGAAACGCGAATTTGATACAGATACACCGTCCATTTTTGTCCGATGATCTGCAAAATACGACGGCTCAATAAAACACAAACCGCCTTTCGGTTTCCATAATTCGTGCAATTGATAACGCTGCTGCTGCACATTCATTTCAATCATTGTGCCGGCCGGAATATCGATGCAGTCTGCATCACGCCAGAGTTGGCGGATCGCAATATCCTCCGATGCGACTGCAATAAGCTTGTTTCTCACCGCATAACAGAGCGGGTGTCTCCAGTCGCTGCGCAATGCAAGAACTTTGTCCGGCATCAGAATAACCGGATTGAAAGATCCCTCCAGTGTCTTGAATGCGTTCTTGCAAACATCTGCTATATCCTCTCTAGATTGTGTACGGAGCGTATGCACCAGAAGCTGGACCAGAATTTCGGTATCCCCTTCCATTCGCGGTACGATTCCCAGTTCGTCCAGATGCTTTATCAACTTCCGCAACATCAATACATTCCCATTGAATGCAAGGGCAAGCTCTATGACCTGGTCCGAATCGAAGTACGTAGCTGCTTCGTCATAAAAATCATTGGGATGAAATGAATCCTGATTTCGTAACAGATTTGTCGCATATCGTGTGTGAGCAATCACTAAAGAAGAAACTGCCTGAGCACTTTGAATATTCTTCATTGAAAGAACGTCTTTTACTTTTCCAGCTCCCTTGATCGTTCCAATCTGCCTTCCATCATCGGACGCCTCTTTAACCCAGGATAAACCTGCACCTAACTGGCCGCGGTTCCTCAACTGCCAAATAACCGGCAATGCCATATGCACGACATCCTGCTTATTTTCCAGATCAACCAGTGCCGCTATACCGCAGTGATGATCGATATGTTCCGACATAAGGGGCGAATTCTATCCCTTTACTGCTTTCCAATCCACTCCTTCAACTGTGAGAATGTTCGCGTGTTCACGACATCTTTCGCCTCCAGCCATCCCCTGCGCGCCTGGCTGATGCCGTAGCGGTAATCGAACTCGCCGGGGTGATGTGCGTCGCTGTTGATCGTGATGGTGCATCCTGCATCTTTGGCACGGCGAACGAGGACATCATTGAGGTCGAGGCGATCGACTGCGGCATTAATTTCCAGACAGACACCGTGATCGGCCGCGCAGCGGAACACCGCGTCGATGTCGTAGTCGATGGGATCACGCTTGAGGAGCAGACGCGATGTCGGGTGCGCAAAGACCTTCGCGTAGGGATTTTTTAAGGCGCGAATGATGCGCTCGGTCATCTGTGCCGATGAAAGCTTGAAGTTGCCGTGGACTGAGACGACCACCCAATCGAGTTGTTTCAGAATCTTGTCCGGAAGATACAAACTCCCATCTTCCAGAATGTCGACTTCCGATCCGGAGAGAATATCGATCCCCTTCACAGTTTTTCGCGCGTCGTCGATCAGCCCTAGGTACTGCCGAATATTCCCCTCCTTCACCCCCTGCACCATGCCCATCGGCGAGCCATGATCAGTGATTGCGATGTACTGGAGCCCTGCATCTTTGGCCGCCTGCGCCATCTCGGCCATTGTCGCCGAACCGTCACTGAAATTGCTATGCAGGTGAAGATCCCCGTTGATATCCGCAACACCGATCAACTGCGGCAGCGTCGCCTCCTTCGCGGCGGTGATTTCGCCTCTGTCTTCGCGCAGTTCCGGCTCGATGTACGGAAGACCGACCGCCTTGTAGATATCCTTCTCGGTCTTGGAAGCCTTCAGCTTCCCCTTCTTCTCCGCCGTTCCCTCATACACACCATACTCAGAGATCGTGAGACCCTTTTCGATCGCCAACCTGCGAATGGCGACGTTATGCTCTTTGCTGCCGGTAAAGTAATGCAGCGCCGCACCGAAGACATCTTCATCGACTACACGAAGATCGGCATTGATGCCGGTGCTCAGGTGGACGCTGGACTTGGTCGGGCCTTTGCCGAGCACGCGATCAACCAGTCCAAAGCTGCAGAAGATCTCCATCACTTTGTCCGGCTGTGTGCTGGTGGCAAGAATATCAATATCGCCGATTGATTCTTTCCGGCGTCGCAGACTGCCGGCAATTTCCACCTGGCCGCAGAGACCGCTCTCGACCAGCTCCTGCTGAATCTGCAGCGCAACCACCAGCGCTTTTGGCAGTGCGACACGTTCATTGTGTAAACGCATCGCCGCAATGCCCTCCAAGACATTCTGCACCGATTTCTTGCCCCATCCTTTCTGATCATCAAGCTTGCCGGACTTGGCGAGCTTCTCGAGGTCATCAACACTCTCCACATTGAATATCTTCCAGACGAACTTCGTCTTCTTCGGTCCCATTCCTTGAATGTTCGTAATTTCAATCAGCCCTTTTGGAAGCTCTTTTTGCAGATCAAGTAAATAGTTCAGTCTACCGGTCGTTACCATCTCCTCCATCTTCGCTGACAGATCAAAACCGATACCGGGAATGGCACTAAACCCCTCACGACCTTCTCGCTTGTAGAGTGCAGCAAGGTCTTCCGGCAATGAGGTAATGGTTTGCGATGCACGCTGATACGCGCGAATCTTAAAGGGATTCTCGTCCTTCAGGCTCAGTAAATCGGCAATGGTCTGGAATGCCTGTGCAATCTGGGCATTGGTCATTACACAAGTATACAACGCCCCTTATCGAATCACGATGAAAAGCCGCTGTTATCTCGACCATCCTCCCCCATTCACACAGACGACAATCGCAGGACAACAATGCCGGTCACCGACATGGCTGCACCGAATAGCTGCATAGCGGTCATCCGTTCATGGAAGAACAAAATACCCACCAGAAACACCGACATGATGGATGCAACAGACCACATCAGATTCACCATCCCGACACCCTCGGCCTGCAGGGCGCGGGCAAGCAGAACCACCACGGCGAAGTAACACATAGCCCCCAGCCCCAGGTAGAGGGGATGCAGATTCATCGCATACTCCTTCAGAAAGCCCTGACCGGCCGTTTCTGCAAGAATGATGAGGGATATGAATATGAATTCCATTTGAGATTATTATACCATTTTCTAGGTGTTATTGCAATACATAGAAAATATTGTATAATGAATGATAGCTGCTATTAGCAGCATGATCTTTCACAATCCAATGTCCAAAAGGGGGTTCAAAATGAAGTGCTCAGTCACAACGTTGTGCACCATGGCTATGTTGTTCTATGCAATGGAGATCGCTTTGACAGATCACAAGCTGTCAAACATCACTCCTCGCTTGCTCACACTCTGCTATGCACTTGGTGTGGCAATCTGCGCTGCAATTGGGCTGTTATTCCAGCATGAGAAGATTCATATGCCACAAGCCACTCAATGGATCTTTGTCATCCTCATGATCTTGGCATCTTTTATTGCTGCCTCAGCACACTTTGAAGCTCTTCATAAGGGTTCTGGCGCTGTGAAATTGACGATGTTTTACTGCTTGATGCCAGTTGCTGCCAGTTTTTATATGGCAATCTTCAAGTGGGAATGTCCTAATTATAAGACAATCGGCGCATGGCTGTTGGCCGCAACCGCATTGTACTTGCTGAGCTCTGACGAGTAACGCATCTACTCACTTAAGACAGGATTGTGATCCCACCATGTCGCAATGACTTGGTGGGATTTAATAAATTTGTTATTCTGAGTCTGATGCCAAAGAGTATTTTTTCCTTGAAAAATTTTAAGGGCCCTGATGGAAGGAAAGATATTAGCATTCCAAAAGAGTTAGAAGCGGCTTTAGAAAATAAAATAGGCGCCGATTATCTCTATGAGCATGCAAATATTTATGATTTAGCCTACAAAGGTTATCCTGGTGATATAGATTTTTATAAAAAAATTGTAAAGTCTGGTAAAGTTCTTTATTTAGGAATTGGTTCTGGCCGCGTTTATTTGAATTTAATTAAAATAAACTCAAATGTTTATGGACTTGATTATTCACAAGCCATGATTAAAAGAATGAGAGAGAAAAATCCAGCAATTGATCCAAAAAAACTTATATTTGCAAATGTCTTGAAAGCCAGAATTGAAAATGAAAGTTTTGATATAATAATTGCACCTTTCAGTTTTTTCACGCAGTTTGAAGAAGAAGATGTAATGCAAATATTCACAAACTGCTACCGCTGGCTTAAGAAGGACGGCAAACTTGTAACTGATTTCTTTTCACCATACTTAAATCCGCCTTACAATAAAAACTTTGTAAAAGCTTTTACAAAAAAGTCCAAAAATAAAGTTAAGATTACTTCTTATGAATTCTACGATTATGTAAAACAAAGATTATATGAATTTACCTTAGTAAATGAGAAGGGGAGAAATTACTTAGTGAGGCTTGATTTAAGTTATTATTTCCCAAACCAAATAAATCTAATGGCCAAAAAATGCGGCTTAAAGACTGTAGGATCTTTTGGGGATTTTAAGAAAAATCTACTGACAACAAAAAGCAAAGTAATGGTTTTTATTTTTCAAAAAGAGCGGGGAGCTTAAAACTCTAACATCAGAGTGTTAAAAAAATTATTTTAATGGCAATTGAATCCAAAAGCTGGTTCCTTTCCCTTCTATGCTTCGAAAGCCAATTTCACCTCCTTGAGCTTCTATTGCACCCTTGGCAACATATAAACCAAAACCATTACCTTCTATACTATTACGAGCATTCGATGCCCTAAATAATTTACCAAATATTTTATCTTGTTCGGCCTTTGGTATTCCAATACCAGTGTCCGTAACAGAACAAAACATAACTCCTTTTTTTATTTTAACGACCAAATCAACTCTCCCGTTATTTGGAGTATATTTAATAGCGTTGCTTAATAAATTTTCAATTGTCATCCTTGTATATCGCTTATCCAGAAACGCTTTAGGCAAATTATTTACAATGTCCTTTTTGAAAACAATATTCTTTTCGAAAGCCTTTGGTTCAATTACGTCAAGAATTTCGGAGAAAAGTTCACCTAAATCAAGTTCACTCTTATCAACCTTCACTCTTCCTAATTGGATTCTGGAAACATCCAAGATCATACTGACTAGATCGGCAAGATTAATTGTAATTTTCTGCATCGATGCAGTATGTTCAATTTGCTTTTTTGATAATTTACCTAAATCACCGTCTTGTAACATTTCTAAATACCATTTTAATGAAGCTACAGGTGTAGCAAGTTGATGACTCACGATACTTAAAAGTTCATCTTTTTGTCTATCTAGCTCTTTTACAATATCAACTTGCTCAGCCCATACCCTAACTAAAGCAATTGTTAATACGACTAATAATAATAGAAGGGCACTGATAAAAACACTAAATGGTATAAATGTTTGGCTAATCAATCGTTGATAATCAGAAACATCAACATCTATTCCTAGTACTGCTATTGTCTTTCCATTCTCCTTAATTGGTGCATAAGCTGATAAAAAGGTACCCCACTGATCTACCGTTAAATCATCGTCAGTTGTTGGAAACAATGTTCCCTCATTAACAAGATCAGGCACTTCAGTTGCATCATATTCCTCACCAGGAGCAACTAATGCATCTTCATCGTTGATTTGACCATCGTTATTCAAATCAATTTCTGCAGCTGGATCTTTTGAATCGGCATCGGCAATATATGTAAAAATATTTGGATCGTCTGTCGGCCTTAATAAATACGCGTACTTAATATTTTTGTTGTGATTCCTTAATTCCTGCAATTTAAAAACTACATCTTCGTAATCTTGATTCACTTCATCAGAAATTTTATTTAGCGAATTTGTATCGAAATTCAATGAAGCAGTACTAACAATTGCAATCAATCTTTCTTTTAATCTGCCATCTAAGATGGCTTGAGTCTGTTTATACAAAAAATAAGTAGTTGCTACAGCAAATACACAGCAAATTATAAGCATTCCATAGCTCATGGATTTAACGCCAATGCTTTTAAATTTATTTAAAACTTCCACAATTCAATTATACCTAGATATTATTTGTTATTGAATACATTAAAAAATATAATGAAATAATTACAACTTTGTAATTTAAATTTGCCTAGTTTTCTTTAATTAAACTCTCACTGCCCCTCCGCCCACGCGTAAACCTCTTTGCTGATCAGGCCCTCTTTGTAGAGGCGCTTCAGGTCTTTCTCGAAGGAGATCATGCCGAGCTCCGTACCTGTCTGAAGCACAGACTTCAGCTCCGGCAGACGGGCATCGCGGATGATGTTGCTGGCGGCAGGCGTGTTGATAAGGATCTCGCGCTGGGCAATGCGTCCACCCTTCTCGGACGGCAGCAGGCGCTGGGCAACGACGGCACGCAGCGACATACTGAGTTGTGAGCGCACTTGCGGCTGTTGGTGGGGCGGGAAGACATCGATGATACGATCGACGGTCTGGACGGCGTTGGGCGTGTGCAGCGTGCCAAAAATCAGGTGTCCGGTTTCGGCGAGGGTCAGGGCGGCAGCGATGGTCTCCGGGTCGCGCATTTCACCGACCATCACAATATCGGGGTCTTGGCGCAGGACGCGCTTGAGGGCTTCGGGGAAGGAATGGAAGTCGTCGCCAAACTGACGCTGGCGCACAACACCCTCTCCTTGCGGGAAGATGAATTCAATCGGATCTTCCAAGGTGACGACGCTCACCGGACGTGTTTCGGAAATATGCTTGATGATGGCCGCCATCGAGGTCGATTTACCCGTACCGGTCGGACCGGTGAACAGAACCAATCCTTCTTCGCGATGAATGAAGGATTCCGCAACGGTCTCCAGCTGCAGATCGGCAAGCGACGGAATGTCGGTGGGAATGATGCGGGCGACGAGGCCTGGGTTTCCGCGTTCGAAGTGACAGTTCACGCGCAGACGAACGCCCCCTTTCAACGCATACGCGACGTCTATTTCCCGATCCGCCTGAAACCTCTTCCACGCCGCTTCTCCGAGGACGCTCTTCACGAATCGCTCGGTATCGGTGCCGGTTAGATTGTTCTTCGTTTGAGGCTGCAGTTCGCCGTCAATACGGAACATCAAGGGGGCATCCGCGGCAACGTGCACATCGGAGGCGCCGGCATCGACTGCTTTATCGAAAACGGTATCGGGTGTGGTAGGCATACGGATGTGTATAGCAAAATGCACGTAATCCTGCAATTCAGAGTGTTTTAAGAGAGGGTATTAGCACCCAAATCCATGGTCGTTTCCACTCGAAAATGTTCCGCCACCCCATCCGCCCGGAGATCGGTTAGCGGGCTGACCCGGAAACATGCGGTCGAGTGCAGCCCTGAGTTCCGCATTCCGTTGGGCAATCGCGGCATCAACCACCGCATCATCATCGATGATCGGTGCATCCGGTTGTTCTGCGCCGGCCTGCGCTGTCTCATTTGTACTCATGTAACGGTACAAAAGTACATTCTCGAAAGGAAAGAATCAAGTACGGGAGCATTCCGTGCTATACTGACGACATGCCGTCTCCCACATCCGACCTCTACGCTCTGTTCTGCGCCATTGAGACACCCAAGGAGGCGAAGCTGCTGCTCGATGATCTGCTGACGCCCAACGAGCTGGAATCGTTGGCGGAACGGTGGCAGGAAATTCAGCTGCTCGCATCGGGCATGACACAGCGCGATGTTGCAAAGAAACTCGGCATCAGCATTTCCAAAGTCACCCGCGGTTCGCGCATGCTGCAACACGGCAGCGGCGGATTCGAACTCTTCTTGAAGAAGCTGGGGAAGAAAGTTAAGGGAAAATAATCACCCTTCGACCCTTCGGCTGAGCTCAGGACAGGCCGGACTCAGGGTGATGTCGCAAGGCGACATCACATCTCCGCAGATTTCTGCGCGAAGGCGGCAATTGCCTTGAAGAGACGCTCCGCGGTGGTTTCATCGAGTCCACGCTCGCCGGCTTCCTGCACGACGCCGTCAATGACGTCCTGCATCTGCTCTACCACATCCCCCTCGTCGTCATCGGACGTCATGTCGGCATACGCCGCAACCAGCTCTTCGAGTCGGTCGAGAATCTCATGATAGATGCTTTGTGCCTGTGCCTGGGGATCTTTTGCCATAGGAATGGATAGAGAAGGTTAGTGCGCGTATCTTTGCGTATTACACGGGGATTGCAATTGACTGACGGAGAAAATACGTTGTTCTATCGTATTTTTCCGGGAAACAGCCGTTTACACCCATTGTAGACCTCCTCCGGGGGCCAAAAGAGGATGTACGACGGCACGAGCGGGAGGAACCACCAGATGCTCATCAGGATCGCGATTCCGCCATGGAAGAGTAAGCCGAGCACGACTGACAGCCAGCGCCACCGTTTGAGCCACAGGCAGACAGGCAGGAAGAATTCGAGGATCTTGATGCTGTCGACGGCCAATGACCACAGCCAGAACGGCCAGTTGAGGGCGACAACCCAGCGACCGATGGGAGTTGCCCAGCGGTGCAGCAGCGATTCACTCAACGCCGCACCATCCTGCCAGTCCGGCAGCCATGTCTTCTGCAGTCCGACACCGAGGTACGTGACGGTGATTTGCACCATCAGCACGCGCTGCGCAAACATCGACACCGGTTCCCACGCGAAGATGGATCCGTGGGTGCGCAGCATCCGCAGTGAGAATGTTCTGTCGGCACCGCTGAGCAGCAGCATGAATTGCAGGACAAAGTAGATGCGGTGATACGACGACGGGAAGAGGAAGAATGAGAGCTGCCAGTAATACAGATTCAGAAGAAGTAGAACGCACAGCCACAATCGCATGCCGAATCCGAGGAACAATCCGATGCATGCGAGGACGTACGTTGATGCAATCATCCATGCGACAGCGACCGGCGGAGGCTCAAGCAAGAATCGCATCGATCCCGGGAGCGACGGTGCCCAGTCGGAATAGGTGAGAGCCTGGCGGGAAAACATCTGCGGCACAAACGGCAGATACGTTGCCGCTTCGACGAGCAAGTACAGCGCAAAGCCGATCCGTAAGATGGCGAGCGCATGCGGCGGAATCCGCCGGAACCAGAACACATCCCAACGTTCTAGTGTCACCCTGAGCATGGTCGAAGGGTTATTCAGCATCGGTCGTATAGAGGAAGCGCGGCGTCGTGAAGGTTGGCTGATGAAGCGCATCGAACGGTCCGGTCATCACCGGCCAGCTTTCCCATGTCAGACGGATGCGGCGGCAGTCGACTCCACGTTCTGCGAGTATCCGCTTGAGTGCATCGGCATAGCGTGCGCGACGCATCTGGTCGGCCTCGGCAGTGCGAACATACGAGAACACCGCAAAATACCGGCGCGCGTTCGCCTCACCGAACATCTGCGGATAAAACTGCTCAAGATCGATCATCGACCACTCCCCTGCTGCATCTTCACATTCGGCTTTCAAATCGCCATGCGGGGCGCGGGCAGATTGATACGGCGCGGTCATTCCGTAGCTGTAGATAATCAACGGGCGCGGGAACGTGACAAAGTATGAAATGCGGATGACTGTGAAGAGAAACGCGCAGAGGGTGACCCAGAGGTAGACTATGAGAAAAAGGTTGCCGGCGATCTTCAGCTTTTGCACGGATAGATTGTAGCAGTATGAATCCGTCCGATTCGAACGCAGGCCATCAAAGAATTCTGACTTGTCCCAAAAATGAGCAGTCCCTCGGCAAGCTCGGGATGACACTGATCTTTTTATAAAAAGGGACTTCGACAAGCTCAGTCCTTAATAAATTTTTTGAGGCTTTTTGAAAGCTCAGAGAGTTTATTCATATCACCTCGTATCAGAGCTTCCTTTTTTGCTCTGCTCCATCCTTTTAGTTGTTTCTCTCGTGCAATTGCATCAAAAGGATGATCAAATTGCTCAACATATATTAGTGTCAACGGTCTTCTTTCAAAAGTATAAGAAGTCGGATCGATACCACGTTGATGTTCAACAAAGCGACTTTCATAATTATTTGTTACACCAATATAGTACGAGGCATCGTTACAACGAATCATGTAGACATACATTGAATGCATATCTGAACAATCTACTTTTTTTACCCTATTTCAAGGGGAAAGCGCTTTAAGTGACTAAAGCGCTGAAGAGGCCCTGAGCCTGTCGAAGGGCCCAATACTTATAAATGTCTTGTCACCCTGAGCTTGCCGAAGGGTTCCTGATTTATTTCCTTTGCCTGTCACCCTGAGCTTGCCGAAGGGTTCCTGATTTATTTCCTTTGCCTGTCACCCTGAGCCTGTCGAAGGGTTGTCGAACCATGCATCGAATTAATGTATGATTTATCTATGGATAAACCGCACGCACAAGAGCGCATTCAGAAGCTGCGATCCGAGATCTGGCGGCTCAATCGTGCGTATTTTATCGAGAACCAGACTGAAGTCTCGGAAGATGTCCGCGATGCATTGAAACAGGAACTGATTGCACTGGAAAAAGAATATCCCGACCTGATTACCCCGGACTCCCCTACCCAGCGTGTCGGCGCACCACTCGATGGTCGATTGCCGAAAGTCCGCCACCTGACGCCGAAGGAATCGTTGCAAGACGCATTCAGCACAGAAGAGGTGGAAGATTGGATGGAACAGATGAGGCGGCAGCTAGGGGATCAACGGAAACTGGATATCATCTGTGAATTGAAAATCGATGGGCTGAATATTTCACTCATTTATGAACGGATAACGGATAACGGACAACAGACAACGTATCGTCTCGTCCGAGCGGTAACTCGTGGTAACGGCATTGAAGGTGAAGACGTCACCCACACCATTCGGACCATCGAAAATCTTCCGCTAAGTATTGAAGTGGATCTCGATGGCGATGCGCCTGACATTCTCGATATCGGCGGTGAGGTCTACATGCCGAAAGCGGCACTCGAGAAAGTGAATAAAGATCTGGATGACGATGAGAAATTTGCAAACCCTCGCAATGCCGCAGCAGGATCGGTCCGGCAACTGGACCCAAAAATTGCCGCATCACGTGATTTGCGGATGTTCTGCTATTCGATGGGAACGCCATCGGCAGATGCCCTGAATCTTGAGTCCCAGAGCGCTATTCTGACGTTCTTCCAGAACGTTGGGCTACCGGTGGCGCCGGGATGGACCGTGGTACGGAGCATTGATGCTGCGGAAAAAATCTACGATGAGGTCGGGCAGAAGCGAGCGGATCTTCCATTCGATATCGACGGCCTTGTGCTGAAAGTTGATGATCGTCGAACGCAACGTGATTTGGGATCAACCGCAAAAGCTCCGCGCTGGGCTCGCGCATACAAGTTCCCGGCGGAAGAAAAAACCGCGCAGCTGCTCGATATTCATTTTCAAGTAGGTCGCACGGGCGCCATTACGCCGGTCGCCATTCTCACTCCAACGCATATAGCGGGAACAACCGTGACACGCGCAACACTGCACAATGCCGATGAAATTGAACGACTCGGTGTGCGCATTGGCGATACGGTGATTATTCGCAAAGCCGGCGATATTATTCCCGAGGTAATGCAGGTGCTGGAAAACTTGCGACCAGCGGATAGCAAAGCGTTTCACTATCCAACACAGTGTCCGCAGTGCGGGACAACGCTCGATCGTGTTGAAGGAGAGGTGGCGATCTTCTGCCCGAATACCGATTGTCCCGGCCGCAAGCAGGAGAGCATTGAACACCTGACCTCGCGCTATGCGTTTAACATTGAGGGACTCGGCAAAGAAACAGTGCAGGAATTGCTGGACCGCGGCGTGATTGCCGACAGCGCGGACATCTTCTTTTTAACGGCGGAAGATTTACTCAGTCTGCCTCTCTTTAAGGAGAAGAAAACCGAGAATATTCTGCAGGCGATTGCGAAAGCACGAACCATTCCGCTGGAGCGATTTTTGTTTGCCCTCGGCATTCGCCATGTGGGCCGTGAGACCGCCGAGGTGCTTGCACGGTCCATTGCATGGCCCGAAAGCGACGTAGAAGTTGACCAGCCGACAACCAGCGCACAACCGACGTTATTCGCCGCGCCAGAGAAGGTAACACTTCATGGCATCACGGTGACCGACGTGTCGCGCACCATCGGAGCGCTATCAACCGAGCAGCTGAGTGCGATTGATGGCATCGGCTCCGTGGTCGCAGAATCGCTGACAGAATGGATTGCGCACCCGGAGCATCAGGCGCTGATGCAGAAGTTCGCCGATGGCGGCGTGGTCTGTCTGGTACCCCAACGCAGCAGTCTGGAGCAGATTTTTGACGGACAGACATTTGTCCTCACCGGCACCCTGCCAACGCTGAGCAGAGAAGAAGCAAAAGAAATGATCAAAGCCCGTGGCGGCAAAGTCAGCGGATCGGTCAGTAAGAAAACCGATTATGTTCTGGCAGGAGAAGAGGCAGGATCAAAACTCGAGGACGCACAAAAGCTTGGTGTGAAGATTATCGACGAAGCGGAGTTGTTGAAGATGATCGGTTAATCTTCATCGGGAATCAATCGTCCGGTCAAAACTGCTAATTCTTTATCATGTTTAAATTGCATGCGGATGGTTGCATCTAGATCTATTTGCAAAGCTTCACGATGTTCACGGGCTTCTTTGAAACCTTGGTCCATCAGATATTCTAATCGATCAACACGCTTTTCCATCTGATCAAAACGACCACTCAAATCGCGAATATCCTGCTTTAACTCAAGCTTACTGGACTGGATATGATCCAATAGTATCTGGCCGGTAATGGCTCCGTCATCGAACATGGACTTCCGACTATACGACCCCTAAACGTAAAATCAACGCTTCAGCGCTTTAGTGCAGTGAAGCGGGTGATGGGTTGTGGATGGTGCCGCGGAGAGGACTCGAACCTCCACAGGATTACTCCCATACGCCCCTCAAGCGTACGCGTCTACCAATTTCGCCACCGCGGCAAAAGGCACCAAAAAGAACAGCGAGGGACCAGATTGTAGCAGGAAGAATGCCGCACGGAAGAGGGAATTGACTCAGAATAATGCCCTATTCCGCTTCAAACATGCTTGAATCGAGCCCTTCGGACTCAAGCAGAACCCGAATTCTGCTGCGTTCGAAATGCTGCTTCCTGCTCAGGAGCAAGGCAATTGTATTCCGTAATGCCGGATCGACAGTCTCACGACGACACTCCCAGTCAAGAAAGTCGACCAGAGCGGTTTCGGTAGGAACGATGCCATTTTGCTTCCTGGAAAGAATTTTTCGTTCACCCGGCGTTAGCGTTTCTCCCACCAATACTTTTAACAGCGACACGGCATACTCTATGCCTCGATCCGCTAGAAATTCTGCATGCTGCCTTGCTTCTTTATCTTCACGCGTCTCTGCTTCCAGACGATGCTTTCCGTTGACCCGGTACTTCTTCCTTTTCCGTTGAACGGACGCATCATCATCCTCGACGTCGTTTGAATCTCCGTCAAAGTCAGGCGCTTTTTTACCGCTTAGATCCACTATCTGAAAGCCATCTGTCAGACCGTCCTCGTCTAGAACTCGAACTTCATGTGTCATGAAAAAATGCTACCCCTCAAATGCATAAAGTCAAACAAATAATAAACTAGTCAATGAACCGCTTTTTTGACTGCGGCTAGGCATTCTTCGCCTTCTTTTTCTCGACTTTCTTGCCGTCAAAGAGCTCGGTGAACTCTTCCACGGAGATCGTCTCCTTCTGCAGGAGAACCTCGGTGATCTCACGGAGCTTCTTCTCGTGCTTGCGGAGAATGTCGATGGCGCGCTTGTACTGATCGGCAATCACCTTGCGGGCGAAGTCGTCAATGCGGCGAGCGGTCTCTTCGGAATAGTTCTTGCTGCTTCCGAGGTCCACACCGAGTGCGGCGCTTCCCTGCTTCTCGCCGTAGGCGACGAGTCCGAGTCCATCATCCATGCCGTAGCGCATCGCCATGTTGCGGGCGATCTGCGATGCACGCTCGATGTCGTTGCTTGCACCGGTCGTCACATCTTTGAAGATCAGTTCTTCCGCAGCGCGCCCACCGAGGAGTCCGCAGATCTCATCGAGAAACTTCTGCTTGCTGGTCGTGTAGCGGTCTTCTTCCGGCAGGAACCATGTGATACCGAGTGCGGAACCGCGTGAGACGATGCTGATTTTGTGCAGCTTGTCGGATTCTTTGCACAGGTGACCGACAATCGCGTGACCGAGTTCATGGTACGCCGTCAGTTCTTTCTCCCGCTGGTTCAATTTGCGCGAGCGCTTCTCGGGACCGATCGTCGTCTTTTCCAATGCATCAACCATGTCCTGCTGCGTAATGGACGTGCGGCTGCGCTTGGCGGCAAAGATCGCCGCTTCGTTCATCACGTTTTCCAAATCTGCACCGGTCAGACCGACGGACTGGCGGGCGATCATCGTGAGATTCACGTCTTTTGACATCTTCTTGTTGCGCGCATGGACAGCCAAAATCTGTTCGCGCGCCTGAAGATCCGGGCGGTCCAGGAAGACCTGACGGTCAAAGCGTCCAGGACGCAGAAGCGCGACATCAAGTACATCGGGGCGGTTGGTCGCCGCCATCACAATCACATTCGTATCCTGCTCAAATCCGTCCATCTCGGTGAGAATCTGGTTCAGCGTCTGTTCACGTTCATCGTGTCCGCCACCGAATCCCGCACCGCCGCGCTGACGACCGACGGCATCGATTTCATCGATGAAGATGATGCACGGCGCGTTGCGCTTTGCTTTTAAGAAGAGATCACGGACGCGGCTGGCACCGACACCGACGAACATCTCGACGAATTCCGAACCGGCAATCGAGAAGAACGGAACGCCCGCTTCGCCGGCAACAGCACGGGCGAGCAATGTCTTACCGGTTCCCGGAGGTCCTACGAGCAATACGCCCTTCGGAATTTTTGCACCGATGTCGGTGTACTTGCGCGGAGATTTGAGGAAGTCGACCACTTCGACCAGATCCTCTTTTGCTTCTTCGGCTCCGGCAACATCCTTAAACCGCGTGCGGACCTGTTTCGGATCGGTGACGCGTGCGCGTGATTTTCCGAACGACATCGCGGTGTTCTGGCTACGCGCGATACCGCGGAAGAGCCACACGATGCCTCCGAGTACGAGCAGGAAGAAGAGAAGATCGGGCAGTGCGGCAAAGAACAGATTCACTGCTTCGCGGTTCTCGACTTCGACGATGGTCGGATTATCGGGATCATTCAATCCGAGCTGACTGACCGTGTCGAGCGTTTCTTTATACGACTGCACCACCGCACCGGTCGACGAAATGGCAAAGACGTTGTTATCGCGAATCAGAATTTTGGAAAACTCCTCCTGACTGTATCCGCGGACGATAGCACTGAGCGGGACTTCGCGTGCATTCGCAAACTGCTCTTCTCCGGCGCGCTGAGGCGCGGTCAGATAGTAGAACGACAGGGAAAGAAGGCTGATGAACAGCAGCAGGCTGAGCAGCCATTGCTGTCTGTTGCCCGGTGGTCGGCGAGAAGGGATGGCCATAGAGGAAGAATATCAGGGTTAGGAAGTGGCGTCACGAAAACAAAGAACAAGATCCGAGAACCAAGTTACAAGTTCCAAACAGGCATGTACATTCCTCTATCGTGGTGGATATATGGAATACGGCATTGGGACATTATCGCGTATAACCCGCTTTTTTGGCGGATGCCTCATCGGGGAAATAGACCCGGTTCTGCGGAACGATCTGATTGCCACCTGCAGAGTTGACCGGATAATACTTCTTCCCTTTTGCAGACGCGACAAAGCGCATGCCGGGCGGAACGCGAACATCGATGACATTCGTCAGAATCGACCGGTCGCTGACGGTGAACCTCCCGCTGCCGGTAACCGGAACCTGACTGGAGCCGGCAACCAGACGAACATCGCCCGATACCGACCCTGTCAGTTTGCCATTACGGATCCCGTCGATCCGCACAACGGGCACATCGCTGACCGTCGCATCTTCCATGATGCGTATGGAAGACGACGGATAGACCGTCCATGCCGCAAGCGCCGCGCCGGCACAGTAGCCGGTTACAAGCGACAGACAAAACCCCGGAACAAGAAAGCGGATCATGCGTCCAAGTCTGCGTCTGCATGATCCGCCGTTCAAGATTTACTGCTTTAAAGCGCTGAAGCGCTTTACTGTTGACCTTCCGCGGCAGGCTGCTCTATCTGAACCGGAACGACATCCAGAATAATGTTCTCCTCCTCGCGGTACAGAATGGCGCGGGTCGGGGTGACGATGAGGAAATCACCGTTCTCCGCCTTGTCATAGAACGGGTTCTGCTCACGCAGTCTCTCGACGTCAACGATAGTCGCAACGGTCGGCTCGACGGATACATCGATATCCATTAGTTTCTGGACGCGCTCCACAACCGTACGAGCTTTCTCTTGGTTGGCGGCGTTATTGCCCTGGAGCTGTTCCAATCGGACAGTCAGGTTCTTCAGTTCGGTCTGTGCCTTGCGGCGCTGCGTATCCAGGACGACAACCAGAACGACAAGGACAATAAGCAGAACTGGGAGCAGTGTTTTTGCTTTCATGGGGAAAGGGAGTCAGAGAGATAGAACAAGATCCGTGTTCAACAGAGTACGAAACATACGCTGCGGGGGCAATAATATATCGAGATAGAACAAACAAACGCGCAAGTGGATTAGCGTTATTCGACAGCCTGTTCTGTTTCCACCGTCACCGGCGTCTCAACCACAGGAGTCTCATCTACAGACGTCTCATCTACAGAC
>CAYXNG010000011.1:0-22091 GCA_964466635.1 uncultured Candidatus Peribacteria bacterium
CTGCCGAAGGAAATGGCGATGAAGCTCTTCAAGCCGTTCGTCATCGGTACCATCATCCGCCGCGAGCTCGCGCACAACGTGAAGGCCGCTGAGCGTTTGATCCAAGATGGATCAAAGGAAGTATGGGACATCCTCGAAGAAGTGATTAAGGATAAGCACGTCCTTCTGAACCGCGCGCCGACGCTGCACCGCTTGGGTATCCAGGCGTTCAAGCCGACGCTCATTGAAGGTCTGGCTATCCAGCTCCACCCGCTGGTCTGCACCGCCTTCAACGCGGACTTCGACGGAGACCAGATGGCCGTCCACGTTCCTCTCTCCGAAAAAGCACAGGAAGAAGCCAAAAATTTGATGGCCGCAAACCGCAACGTGCTGAAGCCGTCCGCCGGTGAACCGATCATCAACCCGGTGCAGGACATGGTGCTCGGCTGCTACTTCGTGTCACAGGTGCATGACGGCAAGAAGGGTGAGGGCATGATTTTTGCCAACCCCGATGAGGCATTCCTCGCATTCGATTCCGGTGTTGTAGACCTTCAGGCGAAGATCAAAGTGCGCGTTCCAGTGTACGGACAGGAGGGCCAGACCGAGATCATCGACACATCGGTCGGACGTCTCAAGTTCGAAGAAGTGATGCCGAAAGAGTTGGGTCACGTGACACAGGCTCTCACCAAGAAAGTGCTGTCCGTACTCATCGCCAAGGCGCTCGAGTTGGTGGGTGAGGATGAAACCGTGAAATTCGCCGATCGTATCAAAGACATCGGCTTCAAGTTTGCGACGATGTCCGGCGTGTCCATCGCGTCGAGCGACATCATCGTGCCGAAGGAGTACGACGAAATGGTGGCCGAGGCCGACGAAAAGATCCGCCAGATCAACAACTTCTACTGGAAGGGCTTCATCACCGCCGACGAGCGCTACGTCCATTCCATCCGCATCTGGTCCGAAACGAAGAACACGGTCTCGAACGCGATGATCAAATCCTTCCTCGCGTATCCGGAGAACGACATCACCTACGTGATCGATTCCGGAGCCCGCGGTAACTGGGGCCAGGTCACGCAGCTCGGTGGTATGAAAGGACTCGTTGCCAACCCGTCCGGCCGCACCATCGAACTTCCGATCAAGTCCAACCTGAAGCAGGGCTTCTCGGTGCTCGAGTACTTCATCGCCACGCACGGAGGACGCAAGGGTAAGTCCGACACCGCTCTGAAAACCGCTGAAGCGGGGTACCTCACGCGCCGCCTTGTCGACGCCGTGCAGGACATCATCATCCGCGAAGAGGACTGCGGATCGAAGGATATTCACATCATCACCAAAGAGGACAGCGAGAAGATCGGCGAGAAGTTTGAGAGCCGCATCTTCGGTCGCACGATCGGCAAAGATCTGGTCGCCGATGACGGAACGCTGCTTGCGAAGCGCGATATCGAGATCGATGCGGATCTCATCGAGCTGATGCACAAGCACAAAGTCCAGGAGGTTGCCGTGCGCTCAATCATGACCTGCAAGACGAAGCAGGGAATCTGTGTGAAGTGCTACGGTCGTGATCTCGGTAACAACAAGACCGTCAAGATCGGAACACCGGTCGGTATCATCGCCGCGCAGTCCATCGGAGAGCCGGGAACCCAGCTCACCATGCGTACTTTCCACATGGGAGGAGTCGCGGAAGGAGCGGACATCACGCAGGGTCTTACCCGCGTTGAGGAGCTGTTCGAGGCGCGCAACCCGCGCACCAGCGCCCAGCTCGTCGAGATTTCCGGTCTCGTCAAAGTCAGCCATCAGGGTGGCAAGACGACGGTGCATGTTCATGAAGAAGTTCCCGGTGACGATCACTATCACCTTCAGGCCGGATTCGAGCCGAATGTGAAAGAGGGTGACAAGGTTGCCGAGCGCGAAGTGCTCGCCAAGTCGAAGTACGACAAGTCCGTGGTCCGTGCGCTGAGTGCCGGTGTGGTATCGACGGTTGCCGGCGGCATCATTGTGGTCAAGCACGAAGAGCTCCAGGATCGTTCCTACCAGTTCGGTCCCCGCGAGTCGCTGATTGTGAAGACCGGTTCCAGGGTTACCGTCGGTGACGCGTTGAACATGGGACACTTCAATCTCCAGGATCTTCTGGAAAAGAAGGGCGTGTATGCGGTGCAGAATTACGTCGTGCACGAGGTTCAGCACATCTACGCATCCCAGGGTCAGACCATCAACGACAAGCACCTCGAAATCATCGTCCGCAAGATGTTCAGCAAGGTCCGCATTTCCGATGCCGGCGACACCAAGTTCCTGTCCGGCGAGGTTGCCGACAAGGGCGATGTCGACTACGAGAACGAGCGTCTCATGAAGAACGGCGGTAAAATCGCCACGTACGAGCAGCTTCTCCTCGGTATCACGCGCGTTGCGCTTGCCACCGACAGCTGGCTGTCCGGTGCGTCCTTCCAGGAAACCATCCGCGTGCTCGTCGATGCCGCAACGACCCGTAAGATCGATATGCTGGCAGGATTGAAGGAAAACGTGATTATCGGACGACTGATTCCGACCGGCGAAATCTACCGGACGCGCCACGCCGAGCTGCAGGCTGAGGCCGCTGAAAATGAAGATAATGCATAACCGATCGTAAGGGTGCCATTCATGGCACCCCTACCCAAAGATTCAAAACTGCCTTTACTCCAAGCTTCCCCTCCATTACTATCCCCCGGCTTTTATGCCCACGATCAACCAATTAATCCGCCGTCCACGCAAAATGAAGCGCGTGAAAAGCAAGGCTCCTGCCCTGCAATATACCTGGAATGCGCTTAAAATGCGTCCGGTCGACCTGCCGAAAGGTGCGCCCTTCAAGCGCGGTGTGTGTCTGAAGGTGACGACGATGACGCCGAAGAAGCCGAACTCCGCTCTCCGCAAAATCGCCCGCGTGCGCCTGGTGAACGGTCACGAAGTGAAGGCGTACATCATGGGTGAGGGGCACAACCTACAGGAACACTCCGTTGTTCTTGTCCGCGGTGGACGCGTCAAAGACCTTCCGGGTGTCCGTTATCACATCGTCCGCGGCGTGCTCGATACCGAAGGTGTGCGCAACCGCAAGCAGGGTCGTTCCCGCTACGGTGCACGCAAAGCTAAAGCTGCTGCCAAATAATCTCCTCCCTCCTCCTTCCTAGATCCTCGTCCCTCGTCACCATGTCTACCAAGGTCAAGTCCTACATCCCTGAAGGCTCCAACCCGAACATTGAAAAGTTTGTCTGCTGCATCATGCAGCGGGGAAAGAAGTCGGTTGCGCGCCGTATCTTTAGCGATGCACTCGACATCATCAAGACCCGCACCAAGGAGGATCCGATGGAAGTCTTCAACAAAGCTGTTCTGAACGCCACACCGCTCATCGAGGTTCGCCCGAAGCGCGTTGCCGGTTCCGTCTACCAGGTTCCGGTCGAAGTCACGCCTCGCCGCCAGCAGGCTCTGTCCATCCGTTGGATTCTGACTGCAGCCCGCGACCGCAAGGGTATGCCGATGGCACAGAAGCTCGCTCTCGAATTGCTCGATGCATCTGCTGAACAGGGTGGTGCCATCAAGAAGAAGCAGGATGTCGTGAAGATGGCTCAAGCCAATAAGGCCTTTGCTCACCTAGCAAAGTAATTACAAGAATCTGGTCATTTAGTTTATATACCATCTGAGCCATGGTGAGCTCTGTCGAATCCATGGCGCAGGCCAACAAGGCGTTCGCGCATCTCGCCAAATAAGTGTAGGATCTCTGCTCTATCCATGTTGGATAGGATGGTTTGATCTCTCACACATTTCGGAAAGGGGGCACATGACACTTCAGGATTTTTTGAAGTTGTCGCCGGAAGATCAATGGAAAGAAATGGTGCTGTTGCGGCAGCAAATGATGGAGCAGCGAAAAATCGCCTGGAGGCTCTGTCTCGGGAATATTTTCTGCATCATCGCAGTCGTCTGGATTCACTACTGGACGATCGTGCACACGCCGACATTCGCGTATCAGAGCAGAGAGTTAAAAGATCTGCCCAGTGACACCTTGCTCATTGTCGCCGAAGGGAAGAAGAATACGATGACGGGTCGTTTCGATTATCTGCTGATTGTCAGTGGATCGACACCGACGGCCGTCCGGTCATCGCACACATTGCCGATCGTGTTCACTGTGCAGCAGCACGGATCTACCACAAGGATTATCGACCTCACCAAACAGGAACAACAGCAGCCGCCCGTCCTCGGACCCGAAATTTGAGATCTAATCCCTTTTGACCCGCGTTGTATCGCGGGTCTTTTTTATACACAAGATATAGATAATGTTAACTATACTTTTCCTCTCCCCTTAGCCAAAAAACAGGTGCTTGACCCTTGACAAAAATAGTCTGCCGAGTATAATGGGTGCTCACATTTCTCACACATATATTTCACACATGAAACCTTCTTCCCGTCCGTCCGGATTCCATGTCGAACATCTGGATACAGCGTTGATAGAACAGATCATCGCAACGGATATCGATACAGCGATACGCGCTCTGTCGAGAGAGAAGGGGATACATGTTGATGATGCGCAGCGCCATGCTTGGCTGGAGGTCATACTGGAGACAATCAGCGGGAAGCTTCGGTCGACTGCCGATGTGCATAGCCTGTTGCCCGATCAGATCGATCAGGTGATTGCGGCCGAAATCAAGCGGCTCATGCAGGAATTCACTCCGCAAACTGCGGTACTCGACTGCGGATCGATGTTTCTGCCAAAGCACGGCGTTTTTCAGCTGCACCGCCACGCGATGGTTCTGTGTCGTAAGCTGTTCGAAAAACGGCTCGAATAACGGCATAAGGGCAGAAAAGACGTTGCATTCACGTCAGCGGATCCGTATAGTCCTCGGGCTTATGCGCGGACTCCGTCCACGCTATTGATTTCCTCCATCCCTGAACCATGGACCTCAAGCACGTTAGAAACATCGGAATTATCGCCCACATCGACGCGGGTAAAACCACGACGTCGGAGCGCATCCTGTTCTACACCGGTAAGAACTACAAAATCGGTGAAGTGCACGAAGGCGAGGCGACCATGGACTGGATGGAACAGGAGCAGGAGCGCGGTATCACCATTACCGCTGCCGCGACGCAGTGTCACTGGAAGGGTGTTGTTCCGGGGGAGCAGGGTGAGCAGGACATCACGATCAACCTCATCGATACTCCCGGACACGTGGACTTCACGGCCGAAGTGGAGCGTTCGCTGCGCGTGCTCGACGGAGGAGTCGCGGTGTTCGATGGATCGCAGGGTGTGGAGCCGCAGTCCGAGACCGTGTGGCGTCAGGCCGACAAGTATCACGTTCCGCGCCTCGCATTCATCAACAAGATGGACAAGACCGGCGGTGACTTCTACATGTCCCTCGGTTCCATCCATGATCGTCTCAGCAAGTCGGCCGTCGCCATCCAGCTGCCGATCGGCGCCGAGAGTGATTTCTCCGGCATCGTCGATCTCGTTGCCAAGAAGGCGTTCAAGTTTGAGGGAAAGCACGGAGAGAACATCATTGAGATACCGATTCCCGAAGACATGAATGACGAAGTCAGCGAGTACCGCGCCGTGCTGATGGAAAAAGTTGCCGAAGCCAACGACGATCTCATCGATTACTTCCTGGAGAACGGCGCACTCACCGACGAGCAGTTGGTGATGGGCATCCGCAAGGCGACGATCACCGGAAAGATTTATCCGGTTGTCTGCGGATCCAGTTTGCAGAACATCGGTGTGCAGTTCGTGCTTAACGCCGTCGCCGCCTACCTGCCGAATCCTCTCGACGTTCCGTCGGTGAAGGGTACGCACCCGGATTCCGGCGAGACCATCGAGCGCAAGCCGAGCAACGATGAAGCCTTCTCCGCTATCGCTTTCAAGATTGCGACGGACCCGTTCGTCGGTCGTTTGACCTTCGTTCGCGTGTACTCCGGCGTGCTCAAGACCGGTACGCAGGTGTACAACGCCCGCACCGGAAACAAGGAGCGCATCGGACGCCTCGTTCGTCTGCACGCAAACTCCCGCGAGGAAATTCAGGAAATCCAGGCTGGAGATATCGGTGCCGTGATCGGACTCAAAGAAGCACGCACCGGTGACACGCTCTGTGATGAAACGAAGCCGATTCAGCTCGAGTCGATTACCTTTGCTGAGCCGGTGATCTCCATCGCGATTGAACCGAAAACCAAGGCCGACCAGGAAAAGATGGGTATCGCTCTGCAGAAACTTGCCGAAGAAGATCCGACCTTCCGCGTCCGCACCGACGACGAAACCAACCAGACGATCATCTCCGGAATGGGAGAGCTTCACCTCGATATCCTCGTCGACCGTATGCGCCGCGAGTTCAAAGTGGAGACGAACGTCGGTAAGCCGCAGGTTGCCTACCGTGAGACGATCGGCAAGGAGGTGAACGGAGAGAGTAAGTACGTGAAGCAGTCCGGTGGTCGCGGTCAGTACGGTCACGTGATCTTCAAGCTGACGCCGCAGGAGCCGGGCAAGGGATACGAATTCGTGAACTCGGTGGTCGGTGGTCGCATCCCGCGCGAATTCATCGCTCCGTGTGATAAGGGATTCCAGGAAGGTATGTCCCGCGGTATCCAGGCTGGCTTCCCGGTCGTCGACGTCAAAGTCGAACTGCTCGACGGTAGCTACCACGATGTCGACTCCTCGGAAATGGCCTTCAAGTTCGCCGCGTCGATCGGATTCCAGGAAGAGGCAAAGAAGGCTGATCCGGCCATTCTTGAGCCGATCATGAAGGTGGAAGTGACGACGCCGGAAAACTTCCTCGGTGACGTGATGGGAGACTTGAACTCTCGCCGCGGCGTGATCCTCGGTCAGAGCGATCGCGGTATGGCCAAAGTCGTCCAGGCAGAAGTGCCGCTGGCCGCGATGTTCGGTTACGCAACCGATATCCGCTCGATGACGCAGGGTCGCGCAAGCTACGCGATGGAGCCGAGTCACTACGCACGCGTTCCACGCAACGTTGCCGATGAGATCATTGCCTCCCGCGCAGGATCGACGGCGGTCTCGCGAAGTAACGGGTAAGTATTGCAACAAAATTATCTTTTGGTTTAAAATACTGAAACAAACCTATCCCTCTGTGGGGTAGGTGTTGTTTCTTGTCATTAGGGGGGAGAACGATGGGTACGCGTCGCCGGAAAGGGTTGCTGTTGTCATTGGGCGCGGAAGGCCTCACGTTAGAACAGGGTGTGACCGAGGTGAGCTCCAAATCGGGCACGCTCTATGAGCATCCCGATGGCAACCTGACCAAAGGCAAAGCGCCTGTTCAAATCTCATCTCGCGATGGAGCCACGTCGACAGGTGCAGCATCATCTGCATTTCTATCGGGTTACGATCAGATTAAGTGGTGAGATAATGAGGTGTCGAATGACAAGGTACCGCCAGTTCTGCTGGCGGTATTTTTTTGCCTGCGAATCGCTATAATCCAATCCTCATCCTACTTCCGTATGTTCGACTCCGTCACTCAATCCCTTCTTGTCTGGGCACAGAATGTGCCGCTCGAGATTTTCGCGTTCGTCGCTTCATTCATAGAAGAAGTGCTTGCGCCCATTCCTTCGCCGGTGGTGATGACGGTGACCGGATCGATTGCCGCTGCACAGGAAAAGGCGATGTGGTACATCCTGATTCTGTCGTGCATTGCCGCTGCAGGAAAAACAGTCGGTGCCGTTCTCGTGTATTACATTTCAGCCAAAGCCGAAGATGTTCTCATTCCGCATTTCGGCAAGTACATCGGGGTAACGCATGAGGAAGTGGAGTCACTCGGGAAACGATTGAATGGAGGGTGGAAGGACCTGTGGGTTCTTCTGTTTCTGCGCGCGTTGCCGATTATGTCGAGCATGGTCGTCTCGGTCTGCTGCGGGTTCGTGAAGATTCCGATGCGGGTGTATCTGGTATCGACCTTCTTCGGCACCATTATCCGCGACTTCTTTTATTTGTACGTCGGATATACCGGTATTGAGGCACTGCACAACTTGGTCGAGGGCTTTGACAGTGTTGAATCGGTGATTCAGGCACTTGTAGCCTTGGCTATCGTCGTATTTGTTGGCTGGATCTACTGGAAGCGAAAAGTGAAGAAAGGCTGACAATTGAGCGTCAAAAGATGATCACATTTTATGATCAATTTTTGTCTAGTACTTTTGTCAAGTCTGAGAATTGGCGTTCAGGAGTGAAATTATAGAGAATATGATTGCTTCTGTGGAAAGAAGCGTTATAGTATTATCTTTTCTTCTTCACTTTCCACCTTCTTCTTATGCCGCAGAGAAACCCTGCAGCGCGCAAGAGATCAGCACGATTCTCTCTCGCGGTTCTTTCGTCGAATGTCGTGCTGAGTTCATTCATGTTCGGAGTGTTCGCACCGATCGCGACTGCTGCAACAACAACGCTTGCTGCAACATCGGTCGGAAACTTCGATCAGTGGACTGCGAACAGCGGAGCAAAAGTTGCAGCCGTTGTAACAGATGACAGCGATACGCTGTACATCTCAGAATCCACGAATGGTGAGAAGCAAAGCTTTGTCTTTGCAAATGCGGGAATTTCCCCGGGTGCAGTCGTGAACTCTGTTACACTCAATGTACGGACGAAGCGCGATGGAGGTTCCAATTCCACCATTCGTCTCTTCGTCGAAAAGGGATTGGGCGGAGCCGATTACGATGAAGGTTCAAACAAGACAGCAGGCCTTTTGTATTCCACACAGAGCCAGACGTGGAATACGAATCCGTTTACCGGTGACGACTGGACTGCAGCGGAAGTGAATGCTTGGACGTTAGGATTTGGTGTCAGACTGAATGATACGGACGCCGCTCGCGTGACCCGTGCCGAGCTGGTTGTCGATTTTGATGTGTACACGTGTAACGGCTTGGATGCCACGATTGTCGGTACGACCGGAGGCGAGACGATCAACGGCACGGTGGGAGATGACGTCATCGTCGGTCGTGGAGGTACAGATACCATTAACGGTAACGGAGGAAACGACACGATTTGTGGAGGCAACGGCAATGACACCATCACCACTACCGGTGGAAACGACTGGATTGATGCGGGAGATGGAACCAACAATGTCAATGCAGGCGAAGGAAACAACACAGTAACGGGAGGCTCCGGCAACGATACCATTGTTACGGGTGACGGAGATGACACGATCAATGCAGGTAATGGAACAAACAACATTACGGCGGGAAACGGGACGAACACCATCACCGGCGGCTCCGGCAATGACACCGTGACAACAGGTTCCGGCGATGACGTTATCAACGTTGGTAATGGAACGAACAATGTGAATGCAGGTGATGGAAATAACACGGTCACCGGCGGCTCCGGCAATGACACCGTGACAACAGGTTCCGGCGATGACGTTATCAACGTTGGTAATGGAACGAACAATGTGAATGCAGGTGATGGAAACGACTCGATCGTTGGTGGAACGGGTAATGATGATCTTGATGGCGGAGATGGATACGATTACATCGATGACGGCGCAGGTGGAACCGATACCTCCACGAATGGCGAGGCATCCGGCGCACAGGGAATCGTCGTTGTTTCGGTTGATACAACTCCTGATACGCCTGGTCAGGCATTCGATTTCACTGGCACAAGTGGTATCACATCGGTAAACGGCGAGGATTCAGTTGGCGTCGCTCTTGCTGCCGGTACCTATACAGCCGTCCAGACCGGAGAAGCTGGTTGGAATCTGGATAGCATCGTTTGTACGACTGATGCGGGAACGTCCGGAAACGTCGGTACGTCTACAGCAACATTCGATCTTGATGTAGCGGATGTCCTGACATGCACATTCGCAAATTCAACCGTGGTTGATACCACGCCGCCTGCGGTTCCAACACATCTGTCTCCCGCAGACGGTGCAACTCTTACCACAGCTGCGATTGGTCTCATCGATTGGACGGATGAAACGGATCCTTCCAGTCCCGTGACCTATATCTATCAGTCCGCAACGAATTCCGCGACGAACCCGGACGGTTCATTTGTCACTCCTGCATATACATCTGGAAATCTTCCGACATCCGAAATCAACGCTGCTGGTACACCAGAAGGCACGTACTATTGGCATGTTCGCTCGGTCGATGATGAGGGTAACATGAGCGATTGGAGTTCTTTCTGGACGATCATCGTCAATGATCCTGTCTGCGGTGACTCCGTTATCGAAGGCGGTGAAACATGTGATGACGGCAACACCGACGACGGTGACGGTTGCGACATGATGTGTCAGGTCGAACCGGCTCCGATGTGTAACGGTTTCTCTGCAACCATCTACGTTCGCGGCAACAACACGATCGCTGGCGGACCGGATGACGGATCTCTTTACACGGGAACCCTTAACGGCACATCGGGTAACGATGTGATCGTCGGCACATCCGGTAATGACGTCATCAACGGTCTGAATGGTGCAGATACGATCTGTGCCGGCGCCGGTCACGACGTCGTTGATGGAGGACTCGGCAATGACGATATCTTCGGTGAGGACGGCAATGACAGCCTCCGCGGCGGTCTTGCGCTGAGTGATGATCTCGACGGTGGTAACGGATTCGACTACTGCCGCTCAACCATTGGTGGCTCTGACAGCGAAGTGAACTGTGAAGAGAACGGTGCACTGAAGGGTATGATCGTCGTTCAGAAAGATACGGTTCCCGATGATGAGCAGGATTTTGAGTTCACCGGATACAATAACGCCTTCCCGCTGCTGACCACTGTCTTCACGCTCGATGACGACGCAGATGGAACATATTCCAACGTGTTCTCCGGCGGATACTTCGGCGGCAATTACACCGTTATCGAGTCTGCAACATCCGGTTGGGAGCTGACAGATTTGACCTGTTTTGATCCGGACGGCGGTTCATCAACGAACGTCGGCACGTCCACTGCTTCCATCGATCTCGACATCGGTGAAGTGATTACCTGCACCTTCACCAATGAAGAACTAGCCGCAATGTGCGGCAACTCCATGATCGAAGTGGGTGAGCAGTGTGATGACGGCAACACGGATAATGGCGATGGCTGTTCCGATATGTGCCAGAATCAGGCTCTTGCCTGCATGCCGACGGATACAGGCCTTGTCGCTAACTGGAAGTTCGACGAGACCTCCGGCACGGTCGCTGCAGATTCTTCCGGCAACGCGAATGATGCGACGCTGACAAATGGAGTCGCTTCTTCTTCCGATGTCGCACCGATCAGCTTCTACAATCCTGCAAGCGCCCTTTTCTCCGCAGGCAGCGGCCAGACTTTCAGTGCTCCCGACAGCCCGTCCTTGGATGTGTCCACTGACGCAACGGTTTCTTACTGGTTCAAGCGCGAGCTTGGCGATCAGGTCAGCGTCAGCAAGTGGGATGCCGGTACAAACCAGCGCAGCTTTGTTCTGCAGGTCTACACCGACAACACCATCTACTGGAACGTCAGCGGTGACGGAGTCGCTCACACGTATTTCGCATCCAGCGCTCCTGTAACGGACACAGGATGGAATCACCTCGTCGGAACGTTTGACGGATCGTCGATGACGGTTTTCCTCAACGGAGTGGAAATCACAGGTTCGATCAACGGTGCCATCCCCGTTTCGATCTTCAATTCTAACCAGCCTGTCTCCAACACATATAACGGCGGCAACTTCAATACCGGCGGTCTCGACGATGTCCGAGTATACGACCGTGCATTGACCGATATGGAAGTCAGCGATCTCTACGCCGGAAGCTGCGACGTTTCTCCGGTCATTTCCTGCACGCCGACCGACGATTACCTGGTCGCGTACTGGAACCTCGATGAGGGCGTCGGTTCTACGCTTACCGATATGTCCGCTCACGACAACGGCGGAAACGTGAACGGCGCAACATGGACCATGAGCGGTCCGACTCTTGCTTTCACAACACCCTACGCATTGTCCTTTGACGGTGTGGATGACCGTGTCACAGTCGCCGACGATACCGATCTGAATTTTGGCACCAACGATGCCTTCTCGGCAGCCGCATGGATGAATGCAGGTCCTCTGACCGGTAACTTCCAGACAATCGTTCACAAGATTGATGACACGACCAGCGACCGCAACGGATATTTGCTGACCTACAACGAAGGAACGCTCGAAGTGTGGATCATCGCCGATGCCGACGTGAACAATCTGATTCGCGTTCCTGCATCAGCCCCTGTCGCCATCGATGAATGGCACCATGTTGGATTCACCTATGACGGCTCATCAACCGCAGCCGGTGTCCGCATCTATATCGACGGTGTCGATATGACCGGTGCACCGCTCATTGACGCACTTTCTGGATCCATCCTCAACGCGAAGCCATTTGAAATGGGCTACCGCTCCGATGCATTCGCTCAGCCCTTCAGCGGCATGCTGGACGATGTTCGCGTCTATTCCACCGACTTGTCTTCATCTGAGATGGCCGAATTGTCCGCAGGACAGTGCGATGCAGGTGTCACAATTCCAGTGGTCGTCGTCGTTGATACCGATACCGATGGTATCGAAGATGGATCTGATAACTGTCCTCTCACGCCGAATGCCGATCAGTTGAACACAGATCTCGACAGCGACGGTGATGCTTGTGACCCCGATGACGACAACGACGGTGTTCTCGACAACGTCGACAACTGTTCGCTCATTGCCAATGCCGATCAGACTGACAATGACAGCGATGGCGAGGGTAACGTCTGTGATGCGACTCCCGGTGATGCTCCCACATTTAGCGGTTTGTCCGCTCCGGATACTGAGGGTTCCAATAGCGCACGCCGCGGAAGCGGTACGCAGAAGTTTGGTACCGTCGTAAAATTCATCTTCCGCAATATCTTTGGAGGAAATGATTCCATCGCTCCGGGAGCATTCGGAGGTAGCGCCGCTACTCCGTTGACCGATGGTGAAATCGACACGATCTGCAGCATCCGCAAGGCTCTGCCCGCACAAACGTCATCGTCGATGCTTGAATGGATTGCCGAGCAGCTTGCTGCCGATATGAACCGCGATGCGGATCTCATCGTCGAGGCCCTCAAGGACACGTCCCTCTGCCAGCAGCCAGTCCAACAGGCAAGAGTCTCCAAGCCGATTGCTTTCCAAGTTGATGCCGCCGGTTACCCCGTGTCCAGCAACCCGACGTGGAACAAATGCATCAGCGGAAAAGTGACACTTGCCGACCTTCGTGCAAACCTCGATAAAGACGAGGACGGCTTGGCACGAGACTGCAGCGATTACCACACCGGTGGCCTCTGGTATCACCCGGACCTTAAGGTGTACTTCAATTTCGATCGCAAGCAGAAGACCGTTGAACTTCCTAAGGGCTACGTAGTCCAGAAGGACCAGTCGGTCACGCTCAAATAAGCACGTTCAGGAACGATTCATGAAGCGGCCCCTTCGGGGGCCGTTTTCATTGTGCGGCTGATCCGTACATCCGGATGAACTGCACCGGGTTGATGGCGTTGGACTGTGCCTCCTCTTCCGTCGGCAAGTGGCTGGGCCAATAAACGGCGTGATACACCTCATTCGGTTCACCCCTATCGATCTGCAGGTGCAGATGGGGGCCCGACGTGTTGCCGGTCATTCCGACCGTTCCAATGATGTCAGCTGGTGCGACTACGTCGCCCTTTTCGACCCATGCTTCATCGAGGTGACCATAGACCGAGTAGTAGGTTTGTCCGTCCGGAGCGCGGTGTTCAATAATGACGTGCAGGCCGAGCGAGCGTTCATCGCGACGGACGTCGTGTACGCGACCGCCAGCCATTGCACCTACTGGCGTGCCGTCCGCCAATTTCAAGTCGATACCCGGATGGATGGCGCTGAACTCCCCCGCATCCAGATCGTAGGCGCCAAAGTAGCGCGTGGAGTAATACAACTTGGCGGTAATCATGCGAATTGTTTCCGCGTCGTTACGCGTCTTGGCCAGAAGCTCGAGCGGAGTCATCAGCGTACGCATGTCGTAGGCGGGAATCTGCACGAAGTCACTGTCCGACAGCTGGTTGTACGAGCGGTTCCACTCGGCGGGTGTGCGCATGGCACCCCAGTTCGGAGCTTTACTGACCGGAGACACGGCATGATCAAACGCAGGAAACTCGTCTGACGCTACAGGGGCTTCCGGAGCGGCAGCACGGAAGAACGGGCGGCGGCTGATGGCCGACGATGCAGAAACGCTCTCGGCCGATGAAGAGGCAGATGCCGAATGCATTTCTTCCGTTTCATGGGTGTCTAGATACACCGATCCGGTCGAAGAAGCCGACTGACTTGTTTCCTCTGCTTCCAGTTGGATATCGGATGCGTGTTCTGCAACGATGGTTCGCTTTATCTCCTTAAGCGTGATCGAATCTGCGGGTGTCCGACCGATCAGATACGCGTTGTACACCGGCAGTGATCCGGCGTGTATAGCGAGTACCACAGCAAGTGCCACATTGACCCCGTAGCGCTTCAACCACAGCTTCGTCTGCACGGCATATTGCTTGTATGTTTGTTTAATGTTCATTTGATATTATTATACATCATTTTGTGTTATTTATCAATACACGGGAAGAGTCTCATTTTGTCAATAAGACTAAAATTATTGAGCAAATCGACAAAGTGGACTGTTTTATTGAATGAACACAGTCTGGCCCTATACTCAGGCTATGAAACGTCGATTTACCGAAGACAGCTGGCGTCGGGAACCCTGGTTTAAGGGTTTTGTGGCGGCGATCCGGTCCTGCAAAACCGAGGAGGATCTGGAGAATTTCATCCGTGATATTGCGACCCTCAGCGAGATGCAGGCGCTCAGCGAGCGCTTGGAAGTCGCGCGCTTACTCGCCAAAGGCCTCAGCTACCGCCAGGTTGCCGAGCAAACCGGTGCCTCAACCACAACTGTGACCCGCGTTGCCAAATTCATCGAAAACGGCGAAGGAGGATACCGCAAGGTTCTCAATACCCATCGTCACCATCGGATGAAGATTGATAAGAAGCCTGTCAATAATCCACCACCGGAGAGTGAGTATTCAGATATCCCGCTCGATCAACCGGCGCCAACGGTTCAAACCCCGCCAACGCCACAACCTGCACCGGTCAGTCCATTGCAGAAGTATTTGGATAGACGATGAGTGTGTCACCCCTCGTCTCCGCTTACCATGACACGCACGTAGTGTCATCCAATCCTCTTCAACTCCGCCAGCGAATGCAGCACGGCGCGGGCTGCCTCTTTGCCTTTGTTTAAATCCCCCTGTGTTCGCTCGATTGCCTGCTCCAGTGTGTTGACGTAGAGAATTTCAAATGCGAAGGGGAGTGCATGTTCCACCTGAATATCCATCATCGCTTTCGTAACTGCATCTGCGAGGAGTCGTGCGTGATGAGTCGCGCCTTCCAGAATAATCCCGAAGCCGATCATCGCATCGACGTTACCTTTTTTGGCGAGTGCCGATCCGATCAACGGAATTTCAAACGAGCCCGGTGCGCGGTGAATGCGGATATTCTCTGCGGGAATGCCCGCTGCGGTGAAGAGATCAACCGCGCCCTGTACCATGTTGTCGATATGCTCTTTATGGTATGTGGAAGCGACAATCCCGATGGTCCATGTTGGGTCAATCTCAGCCGGAAGATCGGTTGGAGTTAGTCCTTTCATTGGCGTTTGGCGAGAATCGATTCGATGTAGCGCGCAAGGACATCGGTCTCGATGTTCACGCGATCGCCGATCTTCAACGTTCCCAAGTTGGTGATCTCCAGTGTGTGTGGAATCAGCGCGATGGTGCATGTTGTCCAATCCACTGCAGCAACGGTGAGTGAAACACCGTTGATCGCGATCGATCCTTTGTAGACGACGTAGCGCGCAAGATCGGACGGCAATTCGATTGCCAGCGTTGCCCACGGACTGTCCGTCGGCTTCTCAAAACTTTTGATCGTTCCTGTTCCTTCGACGTGCCCCTGCACAATGTGTCCTTCGAATCTGCTCTGCGCGCTCATCGATCGTTCCAGGTTCACACGATCACCGGTCGCCAGATCTCCAAGGTTCGTCTTCGCCCATGTTTCCGGCACCACGTCGAATGTCATCGAGTGCTCATCAAAGGCAATGACCGTCAGGCATGCGCCGTTCACGACAATACTTCCGCCAATCGCGATATCATCAAAATTCGCCGGCCGCTGTACTGTAAGGCCAGTAGCCGTTTTTTCCAGAACAGGAGCCGATACTTCGACGATTCCGGTGAACATACAGCGAGGAGGTCAGGAAGTCAGGAGTCAGCTTTTAGAAAAATGAGTATAAGGAGCAATGACTTTCTTTGAAAGCTGATTCCTGAAAGCTGCGTCCTACTTTTACTGCATCGTACTGATCGGATACATGATCCGGTTGCCGACACGGTAGAGGAACTCGAACCACTTACTCCAGAGCGTTCGTCCCAATGGCAGCGATCCGTTCTCTGCGTAATGTTTGGCGATCTGTCCGAACTTCTCGCCCTCGCGTCGCATTTTCTCCAGGGTTCCGGGGCGCTGATCGACGACCAGTCCGAATTTTCCCTTACCAACCACACACTTCGGCTCGAAGTGGCGGAAGACGATCGATCCCCCGTAGTACTTCATCGCTTCCGCGACATGCAGTGTTGTTAAATACATCAACGCTTTCCAGGCGATCATCGGCGCGCCGCCGGTGTACATGAGACCGAAGGGTTTGCGCTTGAACTGCCCTTTGCTGTGTGTTTCTTTATCGAGGCCGAATGCACCCATGCGATCGATCAGATTTTTCAGATGTGACGGAACAGAGAAGTTCCAGATCGGTGTGGCAAACACAACGCCGGCAGAATCCTGAATCAGTGTTTTCAGACGAAGATAATCCGGCTCGCAGGATTCTTCATTGTAATCGGCGAGCGTGAAGTGATGCAGCGATAATTCGTTCAGACGGATCTTTTCGAACGTCAGACCGTCGACCTTCTTCAGTCCTTCGATGAACTGATCGGCGAGGGTGTTGCTGTTGCTGGGATTGTTTGTACCGGCAACGATGATGGTGACGAGGGATTTGGGCATGGGGTGATTGTAGGGAGAGTGATGGAGGTTTTCCATTACTTTATCAAGTTGTTAGCTTTTAGTTTTTAGCTGTTAGAAACGAAAAAACCATATTGCTGAAAGCTACCAGCCAACAGCTATCAACTCCTCGCTCTTTCCCCTTTTCATCAACCACCGAACATGGTGTGGCGATGTATTTTTTCGCCCCGTTTTTTCTCGTTTTTGTTCTTACCGAGCCCTCGTTGACACCCTGCCTGTTCGCTGCTGATCATTTCTTGATGGCATTCGCGTACTCCAATATCTTGGGGTTTGTTTCGACACCGGACACTAGATCGTGTATTTTTCTTGTCATTTCCCGCCTCCGCTCTTATGAACCCGACCGCCTCCGCTTCCGATGTTTCTGCTCGCCAAGAGTCACTCTTGGATGTCTCCGGTTCCGCCCCTGTGGGTCGCGGATTATCAGTGCGCCGGATGTTCACGACGCCGGGCAGTGATCCACTCGAAGAAGTGACCTACGAACTCCGCACGAGCCGCATCAAGAATACGGACGGCTCCGTCGTGTTCGAAATGGAGAACGCGGAAATTCCGGCTGATTGGAGTCAGGTCGCCACCGATATTGTCGTCAGCAAGTATTTCCGCAAGGCCGGAGTCCCGCAGCGCGATGCCAATGGGAACCTCCTAAAAGATGCAAACGGAGAAACGGTCACTGGTCCGGAGCGATCGGTAAAGCAGGTGGTCCGCCGCTTGGCCGGCTGCTGGCGCTTCTGGGGTGAGAAGCACGGGTATTTTGCAACGACACAGGATGCGCAGGCATTCGAAGACGAGCTCAGCTACATGCTGGTCCATCAGATGGCTGCCCCAAATAGCCCCCAGTGGTTTAACACCGGTATTAATTATGCCTATGACATCACTGGTCCGGCTCAGGGTCACTATTACTGCGATCCGGTCACCGGCGAGGTGAAGAAGAGCGAGGATGCCTACACGCACCCCCAGCCGCATGCTTGCTTCATCCAGTCCGTCGATGACGACATGGTGAACGAAGGTGGCATCATGGATTTGTGGATTCGTGAGGCGCGTCTGTTTAAGTACGGCTCCGGTACCGGTACCAACTTCAGCAACATCCGCGGTGACGGTGAACCGCTCAGCCACGGCGGCAAGAGCTCGGGTCTGATGAGCTTCTTGAAAATCGGTGATCGTGCGGCTGGTGCCATTAAGTCCGGTGGTACGACACGCCGTGCAGCCAAAATGGTCTGTCTCGATCTCGATCATCCGGACATCGAAGAATTCATCAACTGGAAAGTAAATGAAGAGAAGAAAGTTGCAGCACTGGTGAAAGCGGGCTACAGCTCGGACTTCAACGGCGATGCGTACAGCACGGTGTCCGGCCAGAACTCCAATAACTCCGTCCGCGTCCCGCATGCATTCTTCGAGGCAGTCGAGCGCGACACAGACTGGAACCTTGTCTGGCGCACCGAGCGCAAGAAGGCGAAGTCCGAAGGCCGTGAGCCGAACCCCTGTAAGACGCTCAAGGCTCGCGAGCTGTGGGACCAGATCGGCTATGCCGCATGGGCATGTGCCGACCCGGGTGTCCAGTACGACACGACGATCAACGACTGGCACACATGCCCCGAAGACGGTCGCATCAATGCCAGCAACCCGTGCAGCGAGTACATGTTCCTCGATAACACCGCGTGCAACCTTGCCTCGCTTAACCTGCTCAAATTCTACGACGAAGAGCACGGTACGTTCGAAGTCGAGAAGTATCTGCACGCGACGCGCCTGTGGACTATCGTGCTGGAGATCTCCGTCCTGATGGCCCAATTCCCCAGCAAAGAGATTGCCCAGCTCAGCTACACCTTCCGCACACTCGGTCTCGGTTACGCAAATCTTGGTGCCATGCTGATGCGCATGGGAATCCCGTACGATTCCGAGCAGGGTCGTGCCATCTGCGGAGCCCTGACATCGATGCTGACCGGAGAGTCCTACGCGACATCCGGTGAGATGGCCCGCGCACTCGGCGCATTCCCCGGATACGCCAAAAACAGCCGGCACATGCTGCGCGTGATTCGCAACCACCGTCGTGCCGCCTACGATGCGCCCGTCAAAGAATATGAAGAGCTGCATGTACCGCCGGTCGGACTCGATCAGTCCGTCACGCCGAGCTACCTGCTTGAGGCCGCCAAAGAGTGCTGGGATCGCGCACTGCTCATTGGCGAGGAGCATGGCTATCGCAATGCGCAGGTCACCGTGATTGCGCCTACGGGCACCATCGGTCTGCTGATGGACTGCGACACGACCGGTATCGAGCCGGACTTCGCACTCGTGAAGTTCAAGAAGCTGGCGGGCGGTGGGTACATGAAAATCGCCAACCAGTCGGTGGAGCCGGCGCTGCACGCACTGCGGTACAAAGACACCGAAGTCCGCGACATCATGCGCTACGTGATGGGGACGCTCAGTCTGGAAGGCGTTCCGCACATCAACCGCAAGGGTCTGCGTGACAAGGGCTTTACCGATGAGGACATCGCCAAAATCGAGAAGCAGCTCCCTGCGGTCTTCGAACTCGGTTTCGCGTTCAATCAGTGGGTCCTGGGTGACGAAACCATGAAGCGCCTCGGCTTCACGAGCGAGCAGATCAATGATCCGAATTTCAACCTCCTCAAGGCGCTCGGCTTCAACAAAGAGCAGATTGAAGAGGCGAACGTCACCGTCTGCGGTCACATGACGGTCGAAGGCGCACCCCATCTCAAGCCCGAGCATCTGGCAGTCTTCGATTGTGCTAACAAGTGCGGAAAGATCGGACAGCGATTCATTGCCGCCGAGGGACATATCCGGATGATGGCTGCGGCCCAGCCGTTCATCTCCGGCGCTATTTCCAAGACCATCAACCTGCCGCACGAGGCGACCGTCGAAGATATCAAGAACGCGTACTTCCTCAGCTGGAAGCTTGCTCTCAAGGCCAACGCGCTCTACCGCGACGGTTCCAAGATGAGCCAGGCCCTCAGTAACAAGTCCGATACGAAGGACGAAAAAGAGGAGTCAGCGAAAGAAGTGATTGAGAAGATCGTCGAAAAGATCGTGATTAAAGAAATGCCCCGCCGCCGCAAACTGCCGGCTGAACGTATGGCGATTGCCCACAAGTTCAGCATTGCCGGCCACGAGGGCTATATTCACGTTGGTATGTATGAGGACGGCTCACCGGGTGAGATTTTCATCAAGATGAACAAAGAGGGTTCGACGCTCTCTGGGGTCATGGATACGCTTGCTCTCTCGCTCTCCATGAACTTGCAGTACGGCGTACCGCTCGAGATTCTCTGCGAGAAGCTGGTCGGCGCGCGCTTTGAGCCGATGGGCATGACCAGCAACAAGGAGATCCCGATGGTGAAGTCGCTGATGGATTACATGGGTCGCTGGCTGGCACTGAAGTTCCTCGCCAAGGACGCCGCGATGCGTTTCCACAATCATGACCTAGTCGAGAAGGCCTACCGCGAGGGGTCCAAGAGCAAGGATGCATTCGCGATGCGCTTGCCGGTCATCGACGAAGGATCACCCCTCCAGGAAGATCTCTTCAGCACCACGGCAACCGTGACGGAGCAGGCCGTGTCCGACGTTATTGAATCCGCTGAGCCGGATTCTCCCAGCAAGCTGGAGATCGCCAAGCAGCAGGGCTTCACCGGCTCGATGTGCAGCGGCTGCGGCAGCGTCAAAATGAAGCGCAACGGAAGCTGTGAGGTGTGTTTGGATTGCGGCGCGACATCCGGCTGCAGCTGATTTCACCCATCAATGGAAGCACTCAGAGGACGCTCTGCACACCGGGGCGTCTTTTGATACGATGTGGGCATTACTTCTTTCTCCGTTCCTATGAAAAAAGACTCCTGGCTCTATTCCGACAGCTTCCTGAAGCGGGCGTTCGCGATCTACGGCTACAACCTGGTTGCGAGCATTCTGGTCGGTATTCCGCTGTGGATCATCGGCATGCTGATTGCCTTCGGACTTGCAGCAGGCATCCAGACGGCGCCCTAAGCGATGTCTCCACGATAAACATACGGACCGGTAAAGATCCGTATGTTCGGTCTATGAATGATGTTTATCGACCGTGTTCTCGGTCACATACTTCTTTGCTGAGCGCGTACTGTGCATTGAGTGCGTTTGTGCGGGCAAGAGGCAGGACGCAGTTGGCATCGATTTCTTCGTAGCCTCCGAACTGTGCCTTGCAGTATTCCTCGCCGCGTCCCTGATTTACGCACGCCAGATAGGCACTCTCCTGCGTTTCGCGGTGCTGGGTGCAGGCAACGCTCCATCGGAGATTGTGTGCCTCGGTCGCTGCGTTGAGACAGGCGTCATAGGATGCCTGATTAAAGGTCGATGACGGGCTGCTCTGTGCCGTCTTGGATGATACAGGGGCGCTGGACGATATCATCACCGATGATAGGGATGAAGAGGATGCTGCATCGTTTGCCGCATCGGTGCCGCCTTGATACGGCAGTACGGCGATCATGTAATATGCTGCGGCGATTGCTACAATCAGTACCGCGGTCGAAAGGATAATTGCCGGAACGTTCGTCTCGCCCGGATGTCGAGAGATGTTCATAACAATGAAGGAAAGAAATACAGCGGCCCAGTATACTCCGGTCATCCCACTCTTTGTCCACTATTATGTCTTCGTATCTTGACCATCTTCCATCGCAGGAACGCGATAAAATCCGTAAGCGGCTGCGCAGCCCGGAAGCGTATGAACGTCTGCGTGAATCGGTAAAGGGTCCGGAGGACCTGGAACGGGAAATGGAGAAGAGTGAACGGATGGCGGAGGTCCATCTATCGATCGAATCCGATCCGCAGATGAAAGAGTCGCTGAAGAAGATGATCGAACGCAGCATTGCGGAAGAGGGGATCGATCGAGTTCTGGAAAAAACGGATCTTCCGCCGGGCCAGCAAGCGCGCATCGAGTCGGGGAATTTCGACGTGAGTATCGAGAGTCATCCGCAGACGCACGAAGATGCAATGATGGTTGTGCCGGAAGGAAATGTGCAGGAAAAAATTCCGGTGCAGCAATCACTCGGAGAACAGTACGCGTCACAATTACTCTCGCAATGAGGCCGGTGGTGATGTGTGTCCGGGGAATTGTTAACCGACAATGATTACATCGTCACGAACAAGACGCCGAAGCCA
>CAYXNG010000012.1:0-21092 GCA_964466635.1 uncultured Candidatus Peribacteria bacterium
AGCAAGCCGAATGCTGATGACGGTTTCCTCAGCCAGAATCGGATGAGGGAGGATCGTCGGCTCGTGGCCCTGATCCGGAAGATGATCCGTCACATCCGTTTACTCTACCCCTGCCTCATCCAAAAGAAAGATTGATCTGCATTTCGGCTGGAGTAGAGTGAGTCCTATGCCTGAATCACCCGATCACCAAATTGTCGATGTACCGACAGAATCTTGCGGAACGCGCGTACAGCATCTGACTTTTAAAACAGATGCGACGACCATTGCAAAAATGACGGAGCTGTACCAGAAACTCGCTGCCGACAACAGGCAACGATCTCTCGACCAGATTTATGCCGGCCGTCGTATACAACGAGAGAGATTCGAGCGAGCGTTGCAGCCCCCGGTTGTTGAAACCCCAGAACCAACAGGAAATGTATTGCAAGATTTCTACAATCGAACTCAAGCTCGGTGGAAGGCACACGACCAACGGCAAATCAATGCTGGCATCTGTTATCGATACGAGCACGGCATACCGTGGTGAACAACTTCAGACCATTTTGACCGGTTCTGATTACTCCAGCGGATCTGCTTTGTATTGCACAAGCATCTCCTCGCAGAGCGTATGGATCTCATTCCGCGCCCTTCGCTGTTCGTCTTTATAGATATCCCGCATATACAGCCCGCCGAATACGTTATACATCGACGTGCGAATCACCAGCATCCCACAGAAACCGGAAGATGTATCAACCTGCTCAAAAGAAATGCGAGCATCACTGATTGCCGCATCTGCCAAAATAGTGCCTGCCCGTTCGAGAAGCTGCTCTTGGAGAGCTATAGGAAGGACGGGACTCATGATGGCCATTGTGCCATACTACGATACTATTGACCTATGAAACTTCCGCCTCTCTCCTTCGTCGTTCTGGACACCGAAACGACGGGATTCGTCCCGAAGGTTCACCGTGTCATCGAATATGCGGCCGTGCGGGTGGAAGGCGGTGAGGTGGTGGATACGGCGGAGTATCTGTTCAGCATCGACAGTGAGATCCCTCCTATGATCCAGACACTCACGCATATCAAGCCGGAGATGCTGCAGGGACAACCGGACTTCGCGACCATGCGTCCGGAAATCGAGAAGAAACTTGCAGGCGTTGATCTGCTGGTAGGACAGAATCTCGGCTACGACATCGGGATGCTTCGCGGAGAGGGAATCGATTTGAGTGAGCGTGCATGGGTCGATACGTCGATGCTCGCATCGCTGGTATTTCCGGAATTGCCGAGCTTCTCGCTGCCCTACATGAGCCGCGTGCTGAACCTGACCCATGAACCCGCACACCGCGCACTCGGCGATGTCCGGGCAACGCTCGAACTATTTGTCCGCGTATGGGAACGGCTGTCGGAACTGGATGCGAAGCAGGCGGCATTTGCGAAAGAGGTGATGGGTCAATCGAGCGAGGGCTATCGCATCCTGTTCAACGCATTAGAAGGAAACGGCAAGGGCGCTACGTGGATGAAACCGCGCGAGCGCGCACATCACACGCGCTCGGGTGAAACGGTGACACTGACTGTTCCGGCGACGGGCACCGTTGAACTGCGTGAAGAAACACTGGACCCTGGTTGTATTCAGGGAGTACTGGATGCAGCAGCAAATGACACATCGGCCGTGCGATGGATTGCGGTGAAAAATCTGGAAGGCAGTCTCCGTCGACTGGATATTCCCGCTGACGTGACCGTGCTCCATCCGCCACAATTGCTACTCAATCCCGCTGCTGCAGAGTTACTTGCAACACAATCGACGTATTCACCCGATGAAGCATTTATTCGCCTGAAACTCGCTTGGTGGAATCCGCGCATCCGCAATGACGTCGCGCTTCATGGAGGAGAGAAAGATGTCTGGAACGGCCGCCTCGCATGTACTGATGCCAGCGCCTCATACACCGACCAGTTCAAGCAGAAGAGCCGGGCCTTCCTGCTCGACCATCGACAGCTGCTGCAACTCTTGGGTGATGAAGCGACAGCAAAACATTTAGAAGGCGGGCACGTGATCATTGATGACGCGTCGATGCTGGAGGACACCGCAACCAAAGCCTTTGGCAATTTCATCGGCCTCGATTACCTGCGTGCGGCTGCCAGCGGAGACGATCAGTTATTGCGCATCACCGATCTGCTCGCGCTCTACTGCGAGAAGATCCGCGGAGGAGAGGACCAGTACATGCTGACGCCTGCCGATCTGCGCAAACCCGAAGCGTCCGCACTGCGATCGGATATCGATACATTGCTCGCGATCCCCGCACTGCCACCGAAGACCGAAGAGTTATTGCGAGCAGCCCGTGCACTCCTGGAAGAAAATTTGCCGGAGACACACCTGGTCTGGATTGAGCGGCGGATGGACGGAGCACTGATGCTGCAATCGGCACCAAAGCGTGTCGATACATTACTGAAGAATGTCCTGTTCGACCGCTTCCCCACAACACTGTTAGTACCTGCGGGGACCGGGGAGCATTTGCCGGAAATTGTCTCGCCGGACACGCCGGTACACACCGAGGAATCATCGGGATTCCCAACATGCGCGTTGAATGTGCAATTCCCAAAGGACACCGGGCTCCTCTCTATTCTCCAGAATCCACCACCGGGAAAAACGATTATTCTGGCTGGCAGCAAGCGCACGATTGAACAGGCATTCACCGTTCACGCTGAGCGATTGGATGCGGCAGGCGTGACGCTGATTTGCCAAGGCATGAACGGTGGACAAGGACGCATGGAGGGGGAATTCTCCGCTGCTGAAAGCCCGGCGATTCTGATGGTGACGCCGTTCATGTACGAAGGATTGGATTTCCCGGACGGTACCGCCGATACATTGGTGATTGAAAGTGTGCCGTTCGATCATCCGAATCATCCGGTGTTGGCACTGCGCCGCAATCACTACAAAAATGCATTTAACGAATATAACGTCCCGCGCTTACTCTTCAGATTATTCCGTTTACTGCGATCATTCTGCCGCCACAAGCGCGATGGTGCAGAGGTGATTGTGCTCGACAAACGCCTGCACGAAAAAGACTACGGCAAGCGGATTATGGAATATATGGGACGGTGCGGCGAAAGCCTTCCATCAACTAAAGCGCAAAAGCCGACGCAGCTTAAAATGCCGTTATGAAATTGTTATACTGTTAAATTGTTAGGAAGCATCATGCCCATCAACAATGTAGCAATGTAACAATAAACCAACTGCCTTTTGCGTATGATCCAGTTGTTGTACTCGGCCGAGTACAAGCAAAACTAATAAAGACCGCTACTCTAAATTCTTGCACTGCAACAAAAGAAGGGTACGGTGAGATCTATGCCTTCTCCCGAACTCACCACCGATTCTTTGCCGGAAGCGGCAGAGGTCTATCCATTGTTTGTTCAGTATATTCAAGCAATGCACGCTGCTGCTCTGCTGCCCAAACGAGAGATTGTCCCACCACAACTATTTGCAACGAATCTTTGGGGCCACCTTACAGACGATCACAAAAGAGACTATCTGAAGCGTTGGGAAAGAGGAATAATCGAAGCACCTTTAGTGGAAAATGCTCAACTCGCATATCGACTCTATCTTCAATCGCAGGAAGTACGACGAAGAGTAGAAACCGTATCGGATGATCTGACCCAAGAGGATTATCAACGCCAATGGGAAGCAATGGAGCCGTACAGACGGTTACATGAAGTACACAATTATCAACATGTTATTGATGGCACACCATTAGAAGAAAGTGCGGCGGATATCATCAAAAGATACATGCGGAGAAGAAGGCTACCAACAGCGAACTAAGATGTTGCATTCGGCGGTACACAGGTAACCCCCGTATCCTCTCCGGTATCATTGCACCCTGGAGGAACCTGACACTGTGTTGCTTTGCCGTTCGTGTACAGCAAGTATCGCGGCTGATCATCCTCACACTGTTCCTGACAACTCCACGGCTCGTTGACGGTTCCGTTGTACGCGAAATCTACGTTGATGGGCGTGCCGAGACACGGCACTTCTACCACCGGCGGCTTCGGCTCCGGAACGTACGCGCGAGGAAACAGCGATTGCACCGCTACCACTAACAGCAATGCTCCAAGAGTGCCGGCGACAATGCGTTCAAGATTAGACATATGATGATGGTAGCGGACCGACGGCCATCAAAAAAGAGCCGGCGAAGCTTGGAAGCTAACTAGCTAAGAAGCTCTTACGTGCATCAATCCGCCCCCTTTCTCCCGAAAACCACAATCACCGTGCGCCAGAGGATCCACAGATCCAACGCGAGCGACCATTCTTCAATATATTTGAGATCGAGCGCAACTTCCTCATCAAACGTCAGATCCGATCGGCCGGAAATTTGCGCCAGCCCCGTTGCGCCGGGCTTTACTGCAAAGACGCGGCGCTGGTAACTGCTGTACCGCTTCACTTCTTCGGGCAGATGCGGACGCGGTCCGACGAGGGACAGCTGGCCGGCAAGCACATTGAAGAATTGCGGCCATTCATCAATCGACCAACGGCGAAGGAAGGCGCCGATGCGCGTGATGCGTGGATCGTTTTTCATCTTGAAGAGCGGACCGTCTTTCCGGTGATTCAATGCTTCCAGATCTGCCTTGCGTGTATCGGCATCACGGACCATGGAGCGGAATTTCAGCACCGGCACTTTCTTTTTGGCTTCTTCTCCCATGCGGCGCGAGACGTAGAACACCGGGAGCCCGCTATCGATCACGACGAGTAGTGCAACAATCAGCATCGGGATCGCGAAGATGATGATGCCGATGAGCGCGACAACAATGTCGAAGATCCGCTTGAAGATGCGCCCCCAACCGTCCAGGGGAGTGGGACGGAAGCGGATCATCGGAACAAGACCCAAGTGATCGACCGCGAGCAGATGGGGAACGTCGGAGAGAACCGGCGGGAGGAACGCATAGCCGATATGACTGCTGCGACAGTGATCAATCAGTTGCAATGTATCGTCGCTATCGGGGTTCGGATCGGTCTGGAGAACCAGGTCGATGTTTCCGCGTTCCTGCAACTTCTCGAGCGCTGCAAATGTCGCAATGTGTCCCAGGTACGCATACCGCACATCACGCGCTAACGTCGTTCTGGCGGCATCAGAAAGCTTCTGCTTGCCAATAGAAACGACGGCACGGACACCGATGCCGCGATGGAGCAGTGAACGCTGCAGAACCGTCAGAGCGGCACGGACGAGGATGGAAAAGAACACAATGAAAAACGTCGAGTGCACAAGCAACACGCGGGAGTAGAACAGCTGCTTCTGGACGAGGAAGTACCACGCCATGATTCCGACCAACCACAGCATGCCGGCGGTAATACTGCGTCCGACTTCATTCCAGGCACTGCGCGTCGATTGCAGCGCGTAGAGTCCGAGCGCAGCACAGAAGAACAGGAACGATGCGGCGCTCGGCAGAATGAACGTCGCGATATAATCCTCAATCGGCGGCAGCGTCGATGCAGGGTCCAGCAGCTGGACCCACGGGATCAGGTCCATATTCGCCTCGCGGAGGCGGTAGCTGAGTAACAGCGCGGCAACGACGGCCAGCGCATCGAGCGGGACCCGGACAGCGCCGAAGACGGCCTCGGAGCGTTTCATGGAGATAGTGTACAACAAAAAAAGAGCCTCAAAGGCTCTGTTTTGTCCTGCCCCTCTATACGCCGGGTTCAAGCGTGGAAGACAACCCTCCGGGTTTTCTCCCACGAACCCACTTTCCGGCAAAGAGTTGTTCCAGCGCGGGAGACCCGCGCTTCACAACGTTTATCAAAAAAGAGACCTGTAACAGTCTCTTCTTTGTCCTGCCCCTCTATACGCCGGGTTCTGTGCGCGGCATAGCCCGAAGGCGACGCTGGCGACGATCATCTCTCTGGGGCACCGATTGCTCGGATGCCTCAATGCGGAGGGGAAGGTAGAGCGACGGAACCATCGCTGGTTCTACCGACCCAATTCCTCCTTGCTCCACCATAAGTTTACCTACCAAGCACTCATGCTTCGACATGCGAGGTTGCGCGTAGGCGCAAGTCTGGTGTCAAAGCCGCAGGGTATACCTGCTCAGCACAGGCTGTGTAGTGCTCGATCCACGGTACTCCGTGGCGTTTCACTCCCCAGTAAAGGGGGTACGTCTCTGTGGCACTGGTTCTACGACGGCTTTACCGGATATATGCCGCCGCGACGGGTGTTACCCGCATAGCGTTCCGATGGAGCCCGGACGTTCCTCCCCGGCAAGCCGGGGCGATCGTCCAAGGAGCAGGATCCTCATTATGCCATTGTTAAGGCATTTTTACAAGTTTCGCTTGGGATTTTTGGCTGATAAATGTAAAGTCTCCGCACTCTCCAGCCACCATAGCTCAGCTGGTAGAGCACCTCACTTGTAATGAGGTGGTCGCCGGTTCGAATCCGGCTGGTGGCTCCATTGTATAATCGATACTTAGGCCGCTTTTTTGGTAGTTGATTTTCTAAAGGTGACCGTAAACACCGTCCCCTCATTCTCTTTCGACGTGAATTCAATCCTTCCGCCAAGACGATCGACAATCGTTTTACTGATATACAGACCGAGACCATTCCCGTCGGTATCGATCTTGCGGACGTTGCTGGCACGGAAGAACTTCTGGAAAATCCGCTGCTGCTGGTTGCGCGGAATACCGAGACCGCTATCAGAAACGGAAATGGTGACGCCTCCTCTGCCAGACGTGAGATCGATGGTGACCGTATTCTTTGTACCGTTCTTGGCATATTTGATCGCATTACCGACCAGGTTCTGCAGCACAATGCGCAACAGCGTCGGATCTGTCTTCATGTGAATGCCGGCACGCGGCAAACGGATATCCAGCTTTGTACCTGTTTCACGCGCGGAAGCTTCCATATCTTCTTCCAATTCGCGCATAAAGGTATGCAGATCGACGTCCTTCAATTCCGGCTTCAGGTTGCCGTTATCCATACGTGACGCATTCAACAGGGCCGCCAACAAATGAACCATGCGTTCGACGGACTTTTTCATCTCGTGCAGATAACCGCGCTGTTCGCTGTCCATACTCTTCTGTTTCTCCGCCATCAACTCGGTGTACCAGCGCAGTGCCGAGAGAGGCGTGCGCAACTGGTGCGAGGCAAGCGAGATAAATTCCGATTTGAGATAATCGATTTTGCGCTCTTCGGTGATGTCCTGGAACACCATGATGCCGCCGAAGATTTTGCCTGCTGCTTTAAGCGGGGTGACAGAGTAGAGAACAGGCATCAACTGATCGTCCGCGCGTAAAAGATTGTAATGCGCATTAGCCGGAGAGCGATTAGGAGAACCTGTCTTGAGAGCTTTCAATAGAGGGTGAGGACCTGCCAATGCATCACCCTTATGGCCGAAAATCTTGATGATCTGCTCCGCAGGCTTACCGAAAATGTCCGCTTCCAGGACCGCAAGGAGACGCAGACCGGCAGGGTTCATACCGGTGATCACTCCGCGTTTGTCGACTGTGACGACACCGTATTCGATCGATTCAAGAATGGAGCGATCAAGCGCGTACTGCTGCTTCAACTCTTTCGTCCGCTCATCAATCACTTCTTCCTGATGATCGTAGACACGCTTCAGACGACCGGCCATGTCGACGACAACGCGATCGAGCACTTCGACTTCATCGCCGCTCTGGACCGATCGCTTGAGCGCCCAGTGATTGGGGCCCAGATGCTGCACGCGCGCCGTCAATGAGCGCAGCGGTTCCGTCAGCTGGCGGGCAAGCAACCATGCGAGGATGGCAGCAAGCGCAAGAAGAACGGTACCGATTGATGCATGGACGAAAGCAAGCATCCGGACATCCTCCAGCGCGTCGTCTTGTTCGACCTGGAAGATCAGACCCCAACCAAGTGTTGGCAAATAGCGCGTGGCAATTAACGCATCGCGTCCGCGGTAATCGGTCTGGAGTGAGACATCTTCCGTTCCATCGAGCACATTCATCCATGCCTGCATCTGTTCATTCTCGTTCCGCGAGAGACCGAGAACATAGGAATCGTTGATATTGGTCGATAGATGCTGCAGCTGAACGATTGCACCGCTATTGCGGACAATGGCGACTTCAGCCGTGTCACCAATGGACGGTGTGACGGCAACGAGCGGGGCAACAATCTGCTGTGTGTCGTAGCGAATGGCGAGGTATCCAATACGCTGCGTGCCGGACCAAACAGGACTAATGACATCGTATGCACTCCATCCGTGCATATCTATCACCGGACGATGATAGGGCGCAGTGCGCGCAACATCCGGCAACCCGATTTCATCACCCGCAAGAGCTAGCAACAGACCGTTGCGATCATGCACTTCCATACCGCGGATCGATGATTCATCGCGCTGTAATTGAATCATCAGACGCTGCAACGTTGCAGACCGCGCCTGACCACTGAGAATAGAGCGGACATCTTCATGGGAAGAGAGCAGCGCTACGCGTTCATGATGTGCATGCAGCGTTTGTTCAACAGCATCTTCTGCAATTGATGCGACAGCTGCCAACTGCGATCGAACTGCACGCTCCACAACTGAGCGCGACACAAGGAAGGACAGTGTCGTCAGTACGACCACGATAAACGCAGTCAGAATCAGTGCCTGACTGAGCATCCGCGACAGGATCGAGGTGCGAACCGGGGCCGTTTTTGGAGTGTTTTTGGGAGTCACGACAGATACGGTTCTATCCCATTATTATAGCATAAAATGGCCTAAAATACCATTTTTGATGGCAAAAAGGGCAAAGGTGGAAGAGAGGGCGAAACAGCATTTTAGGCCACTTCTTTGCCTTCTTATCTCGTAATACTGATCACATCATCACCCTCGGCTTCCGGCGCCGAGATCGTCAATCGACCATTGATGTCCCTCCGGATGAAGTAGGAAGTTCCGGTGCCCGCTTCGGGCGCCCGCGGATCGACAGGAATCGAAACGAGATATGTTCCGCTGAGCACGTCCAAATTCACTTCATCACAATCAGCAGCATTGAGGCGACAGATTTGCCTGGACGTTCCGACGGGAACGGACGGCGGCAACAACCCCGAGTGATCGATGCTGTACTGATACACCGCATTGAGAATCGTGTTCACATCGGAGCGGCGTTTCGCATCACGGCTGGAGCCAAGCTGGCGCGCAGGACTCAACGCGCCGATCACGATTGACGATAAAATCGCGATGATACCAATGACAAGGAGAAGCTCAATGAGCGTGAAGCCGCGACGTGTCTGCATGCGTACATTTTACCAATCATCTCCGCGTCTACAATGCTGTTACAAAACAACCCCGCAACACGTGCGGGGTTGTTTGAATTCCTGATGAATGTTCGATTAGCGTGTGACGCTGATCGTCTCGCTGTTCTCTGCAAGAGGCGCAGCAACCGTGATGCGGCTGTTTGCGTCGCGGACGATTGTGTAACCGGCGTCGTCAGCCGTAGCCTGAGGATCGTTCGGGATGCTCACGAGGTAAGAACCTGTGAGGACTGCGAGATCAACACAACCGACGGTCGTACCGCCTGTCTGACAGATCTCGTCAGCTGTTGTCGTGATACCGGACGGGATTGTTCCGTTGTTATCGATGGCGTACTGGTAGACGGCGTTCAGGATCGTGTTTACGTCTGAACGGCGCTGTGCGTTGCGAGCATCACCAAGCTGCTTGGTGGGGTTGATCGCGACGATCACGATGGATGCCAGGATGGCGATGATACCGATGACGAGGAGAAGCTCAATGAGCGTGAATCCCCGTCGCGACTGAGCGGATGACATGAAGAGAGTAGGGAAGAAATGAAAGGAAACGGTGGGACAAAGTCCACACTGCGGCGGTTATTATAACAATCACTATCCAAATAGTTTTTGTTTTCGCTTGACGCGTAAAAGAAACATGACTGACTATCGAGTCGGGTCACGGACATTCCATCGATGTCGTTGCCGCATAACACACTCCTGCCTGACATACGCGCCACGTGTACGTATCGCCACCATCGCACGTCGGCGGCGGACAGCCGCATGGATTTCCAGTCGCTATATCATCGGGCAGAAGAGACACGGTCGCATCAAACGAGCGCGAATAGCTGTGCGGCATCTGCAGGCGAATGGTACGCGACAGGGTGAAGGTGATGCGCACACTGGGACGCGTGGCGGAAACGGAGGTGTTGCGCACGACGAAATTCTGGATCGCAACCTGCGGACTGCTTACCGGCTGCTTGGATGCATGCTCGATAATGACCAGCGTTCCGCTGCTGATACCGATGATCGTCGGATCCGTCGCACCCGAGGATGTTTGCAGTACAAGCACGGATCCTGTTTGTCCTGCAGCGGGAGAAACGACACGTTCAGCATTGCGGATATGCAATGATGCGTTCTGCAGCATCTGCGTTCCGTTCTGCTCAACGATGGAAATCGTCTGCTGCAACAACCTGTTCTCCGTCGCCGAATAGAACATCGGCAGTGCGACAGCGACAACCATGGCAAGAATTCCGAGAAAAATCAGAAGTTCGATCAGCGTCGCCCCCGGTCTGACACAACGTCTCATGGGCAATAGCTGAACGAAACTATTTCACTCCAGCCGTCGACCATCACAGCGGGATACAGCTGGGTTGCCTGGACCTGCAAGCGACGCACGCCTTCTCCGCTGTACCCTGCGACGCAGACCGTGCGATCCTCGTTGCCGCTGCCGCCGACCGTACGGATCTCGCAATATCCCCGGTCAAACGTAAATGTCTCTTCCCCGGCGTAGTTCGGATCGTAGCGAAGCTTGCCCAATGCCCGCTCGGCACACGTGCGGGCATACTCATATGCCTGTGCTGATTGCGAGACGAGGAAGCCGTTCTGCTCTGCCGCCCATCCGAGAAGCATCAGCGATGACGCAGTTGTGGTCGCGATGACGCCGACCATAAGGATCGTCACCAGAAAAATGTAGCCGTTGTGTGCAGATCGAATGTTCATGGACAGGTACCCGTCGTCGCTCCCGGACGGAAAATAATGAATGACTGATCGGTGAGGAAAAGCAGTCGATCACGGCGCATGTCATACAAGACCGAATTGCCAAGGCCGCTCGTCGATGTGTAGGTAGCTAACTCCGCTAGTGTCGATGTGTCACGCATGTTCATCACCTGCAACGCCTTGCGCCCTGATTGCGCGGCCATGAATGCAACACATTTTCGCGGGTCCGTATCGATGCTGACGATGCTCCCGCTTCCCTCGTGATACCACGGCCCGGGTGGGGGAACGGGGATGCCGCCGTTCTCGGTATGAAACATCACCACTTCTTGAATACCTGTCCCTTTCTGCGTGCCAAGAATGGCCGATGTACCTGCCACGGCAATAGCCAATCCGTCGAGCGTACGATCGGACAGATTGTAGCCGCCGAGCAGCGTGATATTGCTGCCACTCTCGACATTGACGACGCGCAGCTCGCCGGAGTCATGCGTGCTCGCAAGGTAGGCGAACGTATCAGACAGAGCGATCTGAGAAACCGTACCGGAGTTGTCATCGACGGAATCGAGTAAGGTGATTGTTCCTCCTGATGACACGCGGAAGGCATAAAATTCCGCCTCACCTGCGGTGCTGCTTGCGGTTGCTCCGGCATAGAGTGTGTTGCCGTTGAGCGCGAGAGAGCGCACGCGAGCCGATCCCGGCACATCGTATGATGCGAGCAGTTGAGCGGACGAGAACGTCGCCGGATTGGAAATACGATAGGAGCGAATTTCCTGCGATGGATCGTCGGTGGCAACAAAGAGAACATTGCCTCGTATTACGACATCGTGTGCGCCGGTCCCGAGAGAGAACGAGCTATTGATACGCGTCGGTGACGCTGTTGTTTGCGTATCGATGACATAGATTCCGGGGCTCGATGTCGTTGCGGCAAAGACGTACGCCCCAGAAAAAAGTGCAAGATCGGTAAAGCCCGGGGTACCGCCCGGCGTGTACGTGCCGTCAACCGTCAGACTGGACCAGTTACCGACGGATCGGGTCGACCGCCAATCGGTAAGTTCGCTGGTCAGCACAACCGACCCTGACCGGTTGTATCCGTGCTTCCACACGGTTCTGGCGGTAAGTGCAACTGCATCGGAGGCGATGGTACTGACGGTCATGCTGGTTGAATAGGATCCGGTGAAGGTGACGTGCGATCCGGTAAACGACCAGACCGTCCCGTTGATTTTCCATCCGTGCTGTCCGGGTGTAAGCGCTGCGAATGACTGATCACGAATCGCACGTGCTGCTTCCATGGCTTGCTCGGACAGATAGGTCGCACGAGCCCGGTCTCCCGCCATGATGGTGCCCTCCTGTCCGTACAGCATGGTCATACCGACAGCCGCTATAAAGAGCACGAACACGCCCATGCCAACCATTACTTCCAGCAAGAGGAAACCCGAATGGGATCGCAAACGTTGCATCATACGCATCATACGTCAGAGAATCGAACCTCGACATCTAAAATTCTAAAGCCCTAAATTTGAAACAGACAGGTGGGCTTTAGAATTTAGATCATTAGATCGTTAACAGCTCGGCGTCAAAAACTGCACCAGTACCACGCCGTCCTGATAGTCGACTCCTGAGCAGTTAGAGCAGTAGTTATTGCTGCAAGAGTTACAATCCTGACGGTTGAAGTCACCAATCAGCACCGCATCGTATTGTCCGATACTGATATTGCCGTTAACCGTAATATCCTCGAGCAGGACGGAAACTGCGGTTTGGCTGTTAGAACCGGCAATCGTCGGGGCAGGATCCCCATTGCGCAGAACCATGATGTCCTTGCTGCCGTCATTGCTGAAAATCTGACGATCGTATGAGAGCCAGCCGCTCTGGTTGTACTTACCCCAGAAGCGCAGAATCACCTTGTCGCCGTTCTTGAATCCGGAGACTGTCTGAGTGGCACCACCGTTGCCGTTGATAGCATTGCCACTGAACAAATTTGTCCAGCTGCCGCTGTTCTTCTTACGATACGCGACCTTCACCGGCACATCCGGTCCACCGTTGCCGTATCCGAACTGCGCTCCGAGCGAATCGAAGCGGACGCTCAGCGGTCCGGTTGTGGTGATGGTTCCGTCAGCGGCAACGCTGAAGCGGTCCTGACATGTTGCCGATGCAGATGATCCCGCTCCGCCTCCAGCGCTCGAGGGCTGTGCGGCAGCCGACGAAGGCGTGCTGGAATTTGTAGCGGAAGAGACCGCCACCGACGCGGCAGCGGATGACCCTGTAGGACATGGGCCGAGCGTGTCGCCGTGGTTATCGCGGTGCGCGGGCCATGATGCCTCGTTGATGTTGAGCGTCTGCGGATTGCCGGAGTTTCCGGGAGGATAGTGACAGATGGTCAGATCTTCCTCTTCCACGATCGCGATCGATTCATGTTCCACTTTGATGAAAATCGTCCGCTGTTCCTGATTCAAGGCGATAAGGTTAATGGCTCCCGTGCTGCTGGGTACGCCGGCAATCTTGCTGTACGAAACCTCTGTCAGACCGGTCACCATGATCGTCGATGGCATCGGATAATCTTCATCATAGCCAGGATCGCGGTTCTCGTAACTGTCACCTTTGTAGAGGACGCCGGCAGGAATGTAGAAGCCCCAGCCAGAATCGTTCTGCGCGGACTGCGAAAGAAGACGTGCGCGAGCGATACCCTGCGTCACCTGTTCCGTTGCGAGGTTCAGATCGCTTCGTACCTGATAGTCACGGTAAAGAGGCACGCTCATACTGCCGACGATACCGACGATACCGATGACAAGGACAAGCTCTAGGAGAGCGAATCCGCTGTGTGTAGTCCTGAGTGGTGTCGAAGGAGCGAGCAAGGCGCGATCTGTGCGACGCATAGAAGAAAGGGGAGGAAATCTCGTTCGCTATTCTAACGGTCGATGATGATGAATGAGTGTCACTTTGTCTTGACGTTCCGCAATTCTATTTACAGATACTCGGTGTCTGACAAGGCCCCAGATGATCTCCGTGACGGCGATGTGCCGGCCAAGCCGATTCCGGCAGGTGGAGTGTATGCGGCGGATTCGCACTGCAGTGGCAGATCGTCAGGCGATCGCTGAAATCAATGGCGATACCCTGACGATCGATCGTGATATTAACCGTCCGGCGTTCACCGCGCAGGGATGTGAGGATGATCGTACCGGTTGCGCTCGGTATACCGGTCGATGCGGCAAAACTGACTTCGTCTAGCCCTGATGTTTCAATCGTATCGGGAAAATAGTACAGCTCGTCTCCGGTGATATCGCGCCCGTCATATTGCCCGCCTGCAAAGAGAGTCCTATGCGATACCGAAAACCCCCATGCGGAGGATCGTGCTCCGCCCTGTGCCAGAATGCGGGCACGACCGAGGGCCTGGCTAACATGTTCCGCGGCGATGTTGAGATCATTACGAATCTGATAATCGCGATATGCGGGTACAACGAATGCCAGAGCACCGCTGATGATACCGATGACGAGTACCAGTTCGATGAGCGTGAAAGCTGATCGAACTGATAATTTTCTTGGGGCTTGGTGATGTTTCTTTTTTGCATACATCACAAGCAGTATATAACAGCGGCTGAAAAGAGGAGTTGAGATTGTCTCATCTCATTATCAATTATCCATTTTTCATTTTTGGTTTTACCGTCCGACGTTTCCGACGATCGAGTAGATCGGCACGAGAATCGCGAATGCGATGGTACCGACAAGCCCACCCATGAAGAGCAACAGCATCGGCTCAAGGATGATCGGGAGTTTCTGTGCAGTCTCGGATGCTTTCTTGTCGTAGATATCGGCAATCTTCAACATAATGTCCGCCAGAGCGCCGGACTTCTCGCCGGTCACTACCAACTGCTGTACAGACGGGGGGATCAACTTTTTACTCTCTTTGAGGGTTTCAAATGTTTTGCTGAACGAGTCACCGATCGTGATGTGATCGAGCATGCGGCTATAAAGATTGCGGTAGGCAACGATCGTCGTCACTTCGACCATCGAATGCATCGCTTCGGTCACCGGAACACCTGCTTTCATCAAACCGCCGAGAATCACGCCAAAGCGGGCGATGGTTGCTTCACGAGCGAGCGCACCGACGCCGGGAATGCGGAAGGTAATCCACTGAAACACCACCTTCAGCGGGGTGTACTTGTTCAGAACCATCAGTACAACCAATCCTCCAAGGCCAGCGGGAACGCCGATTGTTCCATATTCGGTGAACATGTTGCTGACCGCAATCACAATGCGCGTCACCAGCGGCAACGGCACATTGAGCGACGTCAGCACGCCGATAAGATTGGGCAACACGAACATACCCAGAATCACCACGACCACCACCATGATGGTCATGACGATGGACGGATAGATCATCGCCATTTTCACTTTGGATTTAAGTTCATGATCTTTCTCTTCCTGAGCAGCGAGATACGTCATGTTTTCCGACAAGCTTCCCGCTTCTTCGCCGATGCGGACGAGCGCGATCGCGTGGGGCGTGAAGAAGCTCTGCGCCTCCATGGCGCGCCAGAGTGGGCTTCCGTTGTCGACGGCATCCAGAATGCGTTGGAGCAGCTTCTTCATCGGCTTCGGCTTTGTTTCAGCCTGAATGGTGCGGATCGCGTCGATGAGCGGCAGACCCGCATTCAGCATGGTCGCGAGGTTTTGTACGAACGCCATGCGCTCCTTGCCGAGCCCGATGTACCCGACACCAGCAATGAATTTCTGGAAACCGCTCTTTGGTTTCTGCAGCTGCTTTGCCTTGAGAGGCTGGGGCGTCTCTACGGGCTTCTCTGCAGCGGGGGCCGGCTTCTTCGGTTCGATAGACTGCTTTTCCTCTTTCACATCTTTACCGCGAGCGCGCATTTCCTCTTTGATCTCTTTCACTTCTTTCTCGAGACGCAACGCCGCTTCCTTTGCCTCCTTCGTTTCCTTGCGGAGATCTGCTGCGGAAAGAATGCGGCCTTTTTGACGCTCAGCAACCGGCGCACGTTCGGTCGAATCACCGTGTGCCAAATCATCGAGCGACTCGGGAATGGCATCGGTCTTTTTGCCGGTCAGCTTTGCTGCTTCGATCTCATCCGGATCAACCGCTGTTCCAACAACTGCATTCGGATTCTTCTTCTGCACGCGTTGCAGGAACGAATCCTGAGCAATTTCTGATTGTTTCATTGCGGGAGCTGCATCCTTGTGTTTGGCAGAAGCTTCGTCTTTGCCGCCAAAGAATCGGCTGCCCAACAGTGACCAGGCGCTCACTTTTTTAACCTCTTTCCCATCGGCCTGTTTCAGCGCGACCTTACCGAGGAAGGCATCGTCTTTTGCGTCCGCAAGCAACTCCGCCGTTACCGCCTTTGCATCGATCTTCGGTTCATCAGGCGCAAGAATGAAGCGGCCTTTTGGCTTCTTATCCGCAATCGGAGCAGGTGTATCCAATGTTTCCACTGGAGCAGACACGGTGACGGGCGCCTTCACCGTCTTACGCGCTTCGAGTGTGGCGGCGGGGAGACGGACAGGTTTTGTCTTCGACTTTTTTGATATCTTTGCTGACTTCTTTTTTGCAGGATGATTTGATGCCTTCTTTCGGACAACGGATAACGGTTCACGGATAACACTCTTCGAAATGCGAGCTGCGTTTTCCGTTTTCCGTTTTCCGCTTTTTTTAAAGAGGAACGGCGCGACTTTTTCCAGAACCTTCATCAGATTCGTCGAACCCGGATGAGCGGATGGTGCCTTACTTGGAGCGTTTCTTTTTGCCATCTGGCTTGGAGGCGGGGGAATCTGGAGGAGAAGCAACACGGAGTAGTTCTTCGATGGTCGTCACGCCCGCTTTCATCTTTTCGAATCCGTCTTCAAACAACGATTCCATGCCCTGCTTGCGTGCAACGGCCTGAATTTCGGCGCTTGATGCGCGCTTCACGACGAGGTCTTCGACCTCCGGCGTCATAATCAGCAGTTCGTGAATCGCGATGCGTCCGGAGAAACCGATACCACCACACGACTCACATCCTTTACCTTTGTAGAGCAGCTGGCTTCCCTTACCGAAGAATCGTTCGGCGTGGGGGAACAACTTGGCCGCTTCCGCTGCAGACACGGTGTAACTGTAACGACAGTGCGGACAGATGCGGCGTACAAGGCGCTGCGCAATGACCACTTCGAGAGTTGATGCAAGGAGGAACGGCTCGACGCCCATTTCCAACAGACGAGGGACGGACGTCACCGCGTCGTTCGCGTGGAGCGTCGAGAAGAGCAGGTGTCCGGTCAGAGCGGCGTTGACCGCAATACTTGCTGTTTCACCGTCGCGGATCTCACCGACAAGAATCACGTTCGGGTCCTGACGCATGAGAGCGCGCAGACCATTCGCGAAGGTCAGATTGGTTTCGGCGTTCACCTGAATATGGTTGATGCCGGGAACTTTATATTCCACCGGATCTTCAATGGTCGAGATGTTCACATCGGGGTGATTGCGCAGTTTGAGAAGTGCGTAGAGCGTCGTCGACTTACCGGAACCGGTGGGTCCGGTCGTCAGAATCATACCGAACGGCTTGTGTGAGACCTTCTCCAGCACCTGGCGATTCTTCTCGGAGAAACCGAGGTCGGCGAGTGTCAGCGTGCGGACGTATTCGGACAAAAGACGGAGCACGATCTTTTCACCGTCGACAATCGGCACAATGGAGACACGGATATCCATGTTTCCGTTGCCGGTGTCATAGCGAATGGCACCGTCCTGCGCGGCGAAGTGTTCGTCGATGTGCAGGTTGGCGGCAATCTTCATGCGGTTCACCACACCTTCGTAATACTCACGAGGAATGCGGCCGGCTTCATGCAGCACACCGTCAACACGGAAGCGGACGACGACTGTTTTTTCCTGCGGTTCAAAGTGGATGTCCGACGCGCGAAGTCCGATCGCGTCGTTGAAAATCTCTTCGAGAATTTCCGGAGCGACCTTCTTGTTCGCATCAATGATCTGCTGGAAGCGCGTTGCAAGCGGCTTGCGGTAATGCACGAAGAACGCCTCGATTGCTTTTCTCGAAGCGTACACGAAGTTGATCTTTCCTTTGAATTCCGTGCGTGCGACTTTCTTTTCTTTGCTGAAGGAGAAATGTGCTGCTGCCTTGCGTGATGTCTGCTTTTTTTCCGCATCTTCTTTATCCGGGAAGATTGCAATCTCCTGTCCGTAGTTCTTGCGGATTGCATCTTCAAGCAACTTGTTTGTCGGGTCGCTGGTCGCAACGGTCAGCGTATTTTTCTCATCATTGATGAGGAGCGCGCCGTAATTGCGGGCAATGTCTTCCGGCAATTTTGTGACAACGTCCGCAACCGGCGGATTCTTTCCAAGGTCGTAGTAGGGCAAATGGTAGTACTCGGCGATCGCACTTTCGTACAGATCCTGGCTGAGAATATCCATCTCCTTCATCGTCTCTTTGAGCGACGTCCCGTGTTTCTTCGCCACCTCTTCGGCGCGCTTGATATCTTCTTCCGTAACGTAGCTCAGTTCGAGCAGTAGCTTCTTTAACTCGGCGTCGGTCAATGCCATACAAAAAGAGGAGGAATCAGATTGCCGACTTCACGACTTTGACAATGTCGGCGAGAGGAACGTTTGATTTCACGAGATAATCTTTGGCACCGAACTCCTTCGCCTTCGCGCGATCTTCATCCTGACCGAGGTTACTGAGAATAATCACAACGGTTTTGATCTTCTTGTTTTTCATTTCCTGCAGAATCGTGAACCCGTCAACACCGGGGAGAATCAGATCGAGCAAAATCAGATCGTATTTCCCGGTAATCGCTTCTTTCATGCCGGTCTCACCGGTGCTGCACACAACCGTCTCGTAGCCTTCGTGTTGCATCTTCAACTCCAGCGCGTGTGCCAACGGCTTCTCGTCTTCAATGACCAGAATCTTCTTTCTGTTCTTTTTTGACGGAGAGGCTTTTTCGGCCTTCGGAGCGGGTGCTGCTTTTTTGGTGGGCATGCGGTTTTTGTGTGATATTTCTCTTTAGTATAGCAAAAATGACGTTTTTGAGCAAGATCGCCTTATCGGCTGGGTTTAGAGGCTCCGCCTCCCTGCCAACGCCTCACGGAGGGTTACTTGGTCCGCAAATTCGATATCCGCTCCCATCGGGAGACCGTGGGCAAGACGGGTCACCGACGGAACGCTGTATTTCAGCTGTTCGCGCAGGTAGGTCGCCGTTGCCTCGCCTTCGACGTCCGGATCGGTCGCGACAATCACTTCGCGGATGCCGCCGGCGCTGCAGCGATCGACCAGCTCGCGAATACGCAGTTGTTCCGGACCCATCCCGTCGATGGGAGACAGAACACCGTGAAGGACGTGATAACGGCCTTTGTAGGATGTCTTCTCGAACGCGACCACTTCGAGCGGTTCTTCCACCACCAGAATCGTCGCCGCATCGCGCGAGGAATCGGCGCAGATGGCGCACACTTCGCCAGTCGTCACCATCTGGCACTCACGGCAGTATCGCAGTTCGGTTTTTAAATCGAGCAGTGCCTTGCCCAAACTCTCCGGGTTCGCCCGCGTGCTGCGCAGCAAATGAAACACCAACCGCTCAGCGGACTTGGGACCGATGCCGGGGAGTTTACTAAACTCCTCGATCGCTTTGGTGATGTGCGGAGGGAGGAGGGGCATGGAGAGTAAGCATACAGAAAAGGGACAATAGATGACAGGAATGGCATGAAAAAAACACCCTGCCAGTACGAAGACTGACAGGGCACGGGGTGGAGCATCGGAGGCAGTTAGTGGCTACGTTGCCGCGGGAGCGGCCGGAGCGGGCGCCGCATCGGGGTCGTAGAACGGATGCTTCGCTTCGCCCTTCTTCGCGAGCATTTCATCGGCACTGGGTTCGTTCTTCATCGCTCGCGCAATTGCCAGCTTGGTCGCTTCGTAGTTGTACTGATAGATCTTCTTGTTGTCGGCGGCATCCCAGTGAATAAACACGCCGCAGACAATGCACAACTTCTCGGCCTGGTCTTTTGGGATGGTACCGTCTTGCACGCAGTCGGCCACAGCGTTGGCGACCGCGGCTTGCGCCGGGCCGAACATCTGGACCGCCTGGCGCGCGCCCTTGATCGTGACCTTGGTGATCATCACGGTCGCGGGCTTCACCATCAAATTCGGCGTGAGAACCGCGAGCAAGTTGCTGTGACCCATCTTCTGGTCGGCGAGCGCATTCGCAAACGCGTTACCGACCGGCCCCGACTTGTCGCCAATCATGAGATCAATATGGCTGATCTCGTTACCCTCTCCGACGAGAGCTTCACCGACATAGAACGACATACTCAGAACTCCTAATGTGGGCTCAGCTGAAGCCCGAGGTATATACCGCCAACATCCCTTTGATGCAGGCACTCTACGCACGCGTCATGCGCACAATGCCTGCATCGTTTTCATAACTGCCCGTTGATGCCAAAAAACGTCTGACCTGAGTCAGAGCCCGCGTATTCAAGCAGAAAAGGAGATAATGTCAAATATTGCTTACAGTTCTTCGCCTTTCTTCAGCCGCTTTTTCATATCCCGCTCTTTAATCACTTGTCGCTTGTCGATGGTCTTCCTCCCTTCGGCCAGTCCCAGAAGAAGTTTGATGGTACGACCTGCTTGGACCTCTAATGGAATAATCGTGATGCCCTTTTGGTTGGCAGACGATTGAAGCTGCTCGATCTCTTTCTTATTCAGAAGCAGGGGGCGGTCGTGACCCGGGTCGTAGCCATCGAGCCCTGATGCAAACGGGTATGGCTGGATTTTCAGATGTTTGATCATCGTCTTGCCACTCTGGAACGAGACATAGGCTCCGGCCAGATCGACGTGGCCGAGGCGGCAGGACTTCGCCTCCTGCCCGGTCAACATGATGCCGGCCAGCACCGTATCGGTGATCTTGTAGTCAAAACGTGCCCGGCGGTTGGATGCGACCGTCTTCATCCCCTCTAGTATAGCCATAAAAAGCAGAAATGCCCGGCATCGGCGTCATGAGCCAAAGCAAAGGAGGATAGGTGAAAGACGGGGGATTTATTGACAGATGTCAAAAATACTGTACTATACGCCCGTCAGTGTCCTTTCTCTTCGGTGGCGATTCCCTGTTTTCTGTTCAAGATGATAGAGGATCGCCACCGGCGGAGACCGGTAATCCGGCCAACGGACTCATGACGAATTCAAGGGCTGCACTACGGTGTGGCCCTTC
>CAYXNG010000013.1:0-20782 GCA_964466635.1 uncultured Candidatus Peribacteria bacterium
TCGCCGCAGTTTCTTTGGTTCGGGAGAGATCTGATGTGATAATACAGTCAAACACCTGTCCTTTAAGTTTGGCTGCCAGATCACGAGCTTGCGCGCGGCCGGTATCATTCAGCGGGGCATCGACATTGCCTCCCTGCATCGTCTCGGTCTTGTTCAGATCGGTTTCACCGTGACGGACAAACACCGCTTCGACACTGGGGCCGCAGTCGGGCAACGTCCAGCTGAGTCCGTCGGTGAATTCCTTGTGCAGGTCCATTGGGCTGTTCGTCACGTGGTCCCAGTAGAACTGCTCGGGGCTGGCGGTTTCCGGATAGGGCTGATGGCTGAGCTTGAACGGATCCTCTTTCGTGAAGAAGTGTCGGATGTTGATGACCGGATCGCCATGTGTGACGATCACGATGTGGTCGCTGCGGTGCTGCGGGAGAATATCGGTCAGGAAGTCGTCGATGCGCTGCTGTACATCGGTCCATTTCTCCATTCCTTCGAGGTGAAAGACGCTCTCCGGTGCGCCGTCCTGGAGTTTTTTCTGGCGCTTCAAGGCGATCATCGTCAGGTCACTGCGATCGATCGCTTTGCCTTCATACTCTCCGACGTTAATTTCACGCAAACGCTCATCGACAATGATCTCCGCACCCGTCGCATCGGCGATGGCTTGCGCTGTCTGTTGCGTCCGCGCGAGCGGAGAGCAGTAGATGATGTTGACGTTCTGATTGGCAAGGAAGGAGCCGGCGGACTCTGCCTGTTTTCGTCCTGTTTCGGTCAAATCCACTCCAGGCGCGATGCTCTGGTAGTAGCCTGCGACATTGTGTTCGGCTTCTCCATGGCGGACGATGGACACTTTGGAGAAGCGGATGGGGCAGCGCTCGAACAACTGCTGTCTGCCGGCGATCACATCGACGACCGATCCATCCTTTGTCCGCCAGACCGGAAGGGGGGTGCCCCAGTAGCGGTTGCGGGAAATAGCCCAGTCACGAGCATTCTCGAGCCAATTGCCGAAACGACCATCACGAATGTGAGCCGGAACCCACTCAGTCTTTGCATTGGCAGCGAGCATCTTCTCTCGCATCGATTCGACCTTCACAAACCACGAACTGGTCGCGTAGTTCAGCAGCGGACTATCGCAGCGCCAGCAGTGGGGATAGCTGTGCCGGTAGTTCTCCGTTTTAAAGAGTGTGCCGTGCTTTTCCAGCCATTCGACCACCTTCCGATCGGTCTTGGACGGATCATCGATCGGTTTGACGTGCATTCCGGCAAAATCGGTGACCGCCGGAACGAACAATCCTTCCATCGTTACATGCTGCAGCATCTTTGCCCCTTCCTGTTTGCCGATGGCAAAGTCGTCTTCTCCGAAGCCCGGAGCGATGTGGACGAGACCGGTTCCATCCCCTGTTGAGACGAAGTCCGCGGTTACGACGCGGAAGGCATCGGGGTACTGGTCGGTGAAGTACGGGAAGAGCGGCTTGTATGACATGCCCTCCAGCTTTTTCCCTTTAAAGGGCTTTCCGGATACTTTGTATTCTAAATCTTTAAATACGGATTCAACCCTTTCTTCTGCGACAATATACGTATTATTATTGTGCTCAACTTTGATATAGGAGACATCGGGACCTACAGCCACAAAGAGGTTTCCCGGGAGAGTCCATGGCGTGGTTGTCCATGCAAGGAGGTGCATGCCAGGTTCCTCGACCAACTCGAAGCGGACAATGGCACTGACGTCTGTGATGTCTTTGTATCCCTGCGTCACCTCAAAGTTGCTGAGAGGGGTGACACAGCGCGGACAGATGTGCATCGGCTTGTAGCCCTCGTAGATCAGTCCTTTGTCCCATAACTGGCGAAACACCCACCAGATCGATTCCATGTAGGACGCGTCCATGGTCCGGTAATCCCAGTCCATATCGACCCAGCGGCCCATGCGTTCGACCGTCGACTGCCATTCTTTGGCATAACGGAGAACGGATGATCGGCAGAGATCGTTAAAACGGGCGACGCTCATCGCCTCAATGTCCTGCTTACTCTTGATGTCATGCTCTTTCTCAATCAGGTTTTCGACCGGAAGACCGTGACAATCCCAGCCGAACCGACGTTCGACGCGCTTTCCGCGCATCGTCTGGTAGCGGGGGATGACGTCTTTGATGGTTCCTGCCAATAAATGGCCGTAGTGGGGGAGTCCGGTCGCAAACGGCGGTCCGTCATAGAAGCCGAAAGATTCCCTTCCATTGCGGTTTTCGATCGATCGGCGAAACATATCCTCCTCGCGCCAGTACTGCAGGATGGCACGCTCAAGGTCTGGGAAAGATTGCCGGGGATCGACGGGGTCGAACATGGGGGAAGTGTAGAGGAAAGCGTTCTTTCTGGAAATTTCTTCTTTATTTTAGCTGGGACAATTTTGGGGATATAATGGCCTACTCATGACAAAAAATGCACAAGTTCTGGCCACGATTAAAGCGCTCCAGTCATTGTCCGATGACCCCTGTCATTACGCACACGAGTGTTCAGATAATAATGACCCTACTCAATGTAGCGAAGCCGATCAGGAATCGTGTCTTGGCTGTGCCCATTCAAAGCTTGTGATTCTGCAGAGCGCAATCATCACCTTGCGGCTGAATGATTTGTTAGAGGCAGATCATGCTGACAGACTTGAAAACACGCTCAGCCAAACGTTCGATCCCGCATTGCGGTTGGATTTGGCAGCATCACATGAATATGACGATACTGGCTTGCTTTCGCCTAGTACAAAAAAAGGAGAATTGGATATTATTAATACACGAAGAGCAGTTCGTGATGAACTTGTGGCGATCGCTGAGCGATTTGCCTAAGTATCACCAGACACTTCGCCCGCCACATCCTCTTCCATAATTGCACGGATTTTGTCCAATTTCTTTGAGCGAGCAAGTGCCCATTTCAGTTTCACAAATGCTGTTTCCGGGGTCATATCACGTGTAGGAATGACACCGAGTTTCAGCACGTCTTGTCCTACCTCGTAGAGATACATGCGCGTTGTGCCGTAGATACACTGTGTCGAGATGAGAACGGGGATATTTTTCGAATGAGCTAGTTTGATGCTGGGAATCAACGAATTTTCTCCATTAGGGAGATTCCCCGGACCGAATGACTCCAGAATCAATCCTTCGGCGCCGTCATTAATAATTGATTCAATCACTTTCGGTGACATGCCCGGTACGCACTTAATGGCAACAACATTCCCCTCAAAATCATTGTGCAACTGCACGTTCCCACTGTGACGTCGGCGGATGTTTGCATAAGAAAGTTCCGGCTGCAGACGAATATTGCCGAGTTCCGGGAAAACGGGAGAAATGAACGCATTACGCTCACTTTCACTTACTTTCATACTGCGGTTACCGCGCAAAATTTTCGTACCGAACACGATCGATACTTCGGCGAAATCCATCGTTGCCACCTGGCAGGCATGGACAAGATTAGTGACTGCATCGCTGCCGAGAATTTCCGGTGGTACCTGTGAACCAGTGAGTACAACAGGTTTGCCGAGGTTTTGCAGTGCAAAGGAGAGTGCGGAAGCCGTATAGGCCATGGTGTCAGTACCATGAGTCACAACGAAGCCGTCAAAGTTCATGTATTCATCGGCGATTTCCTTGGCAATGGACGTCCAGTGGTGAGGTTGCATGTTCGTACTATCGATATTCGTGATTGTTCTAGTTTGAATCGAAAACTCCTCTGTCAGCTGCTTGTTCTGTTTCAGTAGCTGCTCAGCGGTCAACTGCGGCTTCAGTGCAGACGTTTTGACGTCCTGTCTCATCCCAATCGTTCCTCCGCAGTATAGTAGTAGAAGAGATGGTTTGCGTGTGCTTTGATTCATGGAGGGGTGATACGAAAGATATCGTGCACATACGGCAGAGCCGACAGGTACTCATACGCCACCTGGACGGTGCGTAAGTTGTCCGTGTGGAATCCGAGCGTGACGGAACCGCTCTCGAACTGCAAGAGATTTACAGGTGTATCTAACATATATTGAAGTGTCGAAATACCTGCAAGTGGATTGGCATGCTGCTCATAGCGGAAACGGAGCGCGAAAAGAAACGGATATTCCAATGATGCGGGCCGTGCACGGATTGGCACGTACTCTTTAGAGAAACGGCGTTCGTTTACAAGTACATCAGCCGAGATGATGTCGATCACATCAGGCCCTACCTGCAGACCGATAATGTTTCCTGCACGCAATTCTGACAAAGTGGTGCGCAGAACATAATGCATTCCCGCCGATGGAGAGAGACGTGATAGCATCACAAAGCACTTTGGATCGAGAAGGAAGAAGTCTTCAGGGGCTGCATGTTCCTGCATGTACACAAACGGATTAAGTGAACCCGTACCAATGTTCGATAGATCGTTACTATCTTGCATAATGTTTGCGCGAATCTGTTTCTGCCATTCAATCCCAAAGAACGGGTCCATCGAAATATCGATAGCATGTTGAAGCTGAGATGCTCCATGACGGATACGTTCTCGCAATGGAAGAACGCACAAATGCGACATAAAAACCTTACGTGCCAGTGACGTTCGAAGGTAGCGCAAATCAGCGACATCGCGCTGACTTCGTTTTCCATCTTTCTTGAACTGAATCATGTCACCATCTGAGACGATTGACTTTAGATTTACTTCTTGGTGATTGACGGTTGCGCTTTCTGCTCGCAGTCCAGTTTCTTCATCCACGTAAAATGCGACATCAAGCAGAGTGCTTCCTACAGGAACTTCCAGATGTTTCCGGCGGGAATTTCCAATATACACACGCACGCGTTCGCCGAAGATTTCGGAATGTAGTATGTCAAAAAATGCGCCCGTATCTTGTTCATCTTGCTCTAGCCAGATAATAGCGGAAACCCAGTCCGGCACCGTCTTCTGGGATTTTTTTGTCGGCTGCTCGCGATACATCATCAGTGATCCAAGATGCGAGCGGTCAAGCATAGTTTGAGTCTGAAAAACCAAGTCAATTGCATTGCCACTTGGAGTCATCACACTGCTATGCAGCGCGCTGTAACCGTTAAGTTTTGGTGCTGCGATGAAATCATGAAGTTCACTGGGTATGGGTGTCACATGGCGATGGGTCGCACCCATGCATGCGTAACAATCCTGATCATCGGGAATGATGATATGTACGGCGCAGAATGTTTCAATATGCTGAAGATCGGATTCACGACCGTGGGTTTTCGTATAAATCTCCTCATAGTTTCTGCGGAAGATACGCACCTTCGCCTTCCTCCATCCATCCGCATGGAGTGTGGCCTGTAATGCGTTTGCCCATTTTTCAAGCGAGACATGTTGCGATTCCCATGCAACGTCCGCTTTACGGCGAACGAGTTCATAGCCCGTTGGATCCAATGTACGGAAGCAGATATCGGAAAGCTCGCGGAACCATACATCGATTCCCAGAAGATCGGCGACAGGGCAGTAGATATCCTGTGTTTCGCGTGCGATACGTTGCTGTTTTTCGGGTTCCGTGTAGCCGAGTGTTCGCATGTTATGTAAACGATCTGCGAGCTTAATAAACATCACGCGAATATCTTTTCCCATCGTGCGGAAAATTTTCCGAATGGATTGCATATTGCGCTCCCGCTTATCCATCTGTCCTTCGAGTTGCTGGACTTTGGTTACACCCTCAACAAGCTTTGCAACGGTTGGGCCGAATTGCTTGCGTATCTCTTCGTAGGATGTTCCCGTATCCTCAATTGTGTCGTGCAGAAGGGCTGCTGTTAATGTTTCGGGATCGGCGTTAACTTCTTCTAACATATCCCGTACGGCTATCAAGTGGGTTATGTAAGGTTCTCCTGACTGTCTCTTTTGGCCAGAATGTGCCTTTTCAGCAAAGGATAGAGCTTTTTCAAGAATTTTCCTTTCTGAAGCTTTCATGGCAGTCATGGCACCGAGTATACTGATATTGCATTTATTTTTCTATATTTTGCAATTATACTCAGTGACCGAGTTGTTTTAATATGAATTCGCCAAGCGATACTTTGCCGGCAGGACTTCGAAAAGCCAGAATTATCGGGCTGGGCGGGACTATCATGTCTTTGCCAGGAGGTGATACAGGATCTGCAACGGGAGCTGTAATGCCGACAAGAGATGCTACCAGTTACATCATGTCTTCCCTCGATCAGCGGATAACCAACCGGTTTTCGGATATTGATATTCAGGTCATGGAACCGCTTATCGATAGTTCGCAAGCGACCGCTAGAACTCTTACAGCAATTGTAAAAATGGTTCGTGATCAATTACAGCATTCCGGACGCGACGATTTTCTTATTTTGTCTGGCACGGATTCAATGGCTGATCTTATGGCATCTCTTGCATATGGCATTCCTGCTAAATACATGGAAGACAAGTCTGTAGTTGTTACCTGTGCTATGCAACATCTTGGATGTGAAACTTCCGATGCCATGACGAACATTAGACGCAGTTTAAAACTATTTGATGATCCCCATACAATAGGAAGGCTCGGGCTGATGTTCGGCGAGCGCTTCCATTCGCCGTTCGGTATTGAAAAAGTTCAGCTCGGAAAAGATCACCCCTTTGCTGCCCGCTTCCATCGCATGGCCAAATTTTATCCTGATGAGGGGAAGTGGTTGTATCGTGATGACAAACAAAAATGGGACAGTGTACGCGGTAATATCAGAAGCTCTTTCAAGCTTGTTAGCGGAGTCGAGGAGCTGCCTCTAACTCCGACATCATCGTACGAGAGTGTGCCGTATTTGATACGCAACAATAGAGGTACGGTATTGGTGGCACTTGGAAACGGTAACTTGCGTACCGACAGAAAGAGTGTTGAGTATTTGAAGCAAGCCGCAGTTCAGGCAAGAGGACCGGTTGTCGTTGTGGGAAGGGCAATTTACAATTCCGAGGATGCGCTGCCTGTCTCTTCCCTTCTTGATCGCTACGAAGGTGATTCAACGTTCTTCAATATGTTTACGTCCGCAGGAGCTATGACTGTCACGGAAACACGTATTTATCTTTCGTCTCTTCTTGCGGAAGCAGAGGAACGTAAAATCAGGGAACCCCGCGCATTACATAATTTTGTTCAATCTTCTTTTTCATTGCATCCATTCAGGACGCACCAAGATAGTATCCCTCAGGAAGAGGCGGAATTTACGAGCTCCAGTTCACCTCAAGAAGTAGTGTAGTTCCTCAGGCCTCTTTAACTTATTGAATAAAGCTGAGATAAGTCAGTACATTCCCAAAAATCGCTTCCCGCGGAATTGCCCCAACTTCCTCTTTTGTAAACCACTTCAGGTGATCCGCTTCCCGCTCTGCGATAGTTAATGCCTGTGATTCATCGAGCGGTTTTGCATGAAACAAAAAATCCATATGTTGATGAGCCGGTTCGCCGCGTGCCTCGCTCGCAGGAATATTTTCCAAGAGCATCGCAAACGGTTTTTTGAGCATCTCTCCTTCGTCCGCCGCATCAGTAAACAGATCGGGTTGTTCTGATCCGATGATCTCGACATCCAATCCGGTCTCCTCTTTGCACTCGCGTCGTGCGCATTCTTCCGGTGTCTCGTTAGGATCAATATGTCCGCCCGGCGGCATCCACTTCTGCATGCGCTTGTGCCACAAGAGAAGTACTCGATTCTGTGAATCGGTGACAAAAGCGGTGGCGGTGAAATGACGTAGCACGAAATTGAAAATGAAAAATTGAGAATTGAAAATTTCCTTTTTCATTATCAATTATCAATTATCAATTATCAATTCACTTTGACTCGACTTTTAACAGTAGAATCTCAGGAGGACAGAATAATCGTGCCCTCGCCATCGTTTCCCCTATTCCATGGGTAATGGCCAACAGACCCCCGCTTTTCAATGTGAAAATACCCTGATCGTACGCACGTCCTAGTTCGTCGGGAATCGGGTACAGCGAGCCGATGAACGGCAGGCGGATCTGACCGCCGTGCGTGTGTCCGCACACAATCAAATTTGCTTTCACACTCGCTTTATCCTCGATCACATCAGGAATGTGCGTGAGGAGAATCAGCGGCAGAGTTTCATCTGCACCATTCATCAGCGTATCGATGTCGTACGTATCCATCCAGCGATGATCAGAACCTGCGAGAGTGAACTTCTGGCCTTGGTGATGCAGCGGAATCAGATCGTTCCGCAAGACCTGCACATTGAGTTGGGTCAATGTTGCACAGACATCGGCGCTGTGGTCCGGTGTGCGATAGGGAATGAAATGATCTGATGTGCGGTCGAGCATGTGGCCCGTATCGTGATTGCCGAGCACGGCAAATACACCCAGAGGTGCGCGGAGATCTTTCAGCGGATGTACATGCGATGCATCGGAATCGCGATCATAGATAAAGTCACCGGGCAGAAGAATGAGATCGGGCTTGAGTGCATTCACACGATCAACAATTCTGCGAACGTATCCTGCGCGTTTGTACGGTCCCACATGAAAATCTGCGATAACCGCAATTGTCAGATCCTGTAGACCTTTTATTTGTACACTTTTTTTATTCACAGCAATCAATCGAGGCTCAATGAACGATCCCCAAAACACGAGAAGGAAGCCGATGAATCCGACGAAGCCGATGACATCAGCAATGATCGATTGAGTTTGCAGCGCAACAATCACAGATCCGATGCCGATGATGATCAACGCGACAATCGCGATGTCCCACATGACCGGCGAGTGCCCAGGACGGAATCGCGTGTCGGTGGTCTGTGATGGTTGAGGGGCGATCTTCATAATTATTTCGCTGCCTTCTGCTTCTCGAAAATCTTCGCGAGGTAGTGTCCGGTGTAACTCTCTTTCACCTTCGCCACTTCCTCCGGCGTTCCGGTTGCGACAATGTATCCGCCGCCGGTACCGCCGTCCGGTCCCAGGTCGATGACATGATCGACGGATTTCAGCACATCGAGGTTGTGTTCAATCACTAGCACGGTATTGCCTTTGTCGACCAGGCGCTGCAGGACGATCAGCAGCTTGCGAATATCATCGAAATGCAGGCCGGTCGTCGGCTCATCGAGAATGTAGAATGTCTGGCCCGTCGAGCGGCGCAGCAGTTCGGTGGCGAGTTTGACGCGCTGCGCTTCACCGCCGGAGAGTGTCGTTGCGCTCTGTCCGAGGCGCAGATAGCCGAGTCCGACATCTTCCAATGTCTGAAGTTTTTTAAAGAGCACGGGAATCGCTTTAAAGAACTCGATGGCTTCGGTAACCGTCATGTCGATCGCGTCGGCGATATTCTTTCCTTTATACGTGATTTCCAGCGTCTCCCGGTTGTAACGCTGGCCGCGGCAGACTTCGCAGGTGACGAAGACGTCGGGGAGGAAGTGCATTTCGATTCGCTTCATACCGTCGCCTTCGCATTCCTCGCAGCGGCCGCCTTTCACGTTGAAGCTGAAGCGTCCGGGTTGGTAGCCGCGGAGCTTTGCTTCCGGTGTCGTCGCGAAGAGATCGCGGATATCGGTGAAGATACCGGTATAAGTCGCGGGGTTACTGCGCGGCGTTCGTCCGATGGGGGACTGGTCGATGACGATCGCTTTGTCCAGATGCTGTAATCCCTCAATCGATCCGACATTCTGCGGTCGGGCATGCGCCTTGTTCAGTACGCGCAGCAATTCAGGGCCCAGGATGCCGTGAATCAGACTGGATTTTCCGGAGCCGGATACGCCCGCGATACCGACGAATGTTCCCAGAGGGATTTCGGCGTCGACATGGCGAAGGTTGTGATGATGTGCATCTTTGATGGTGATGAACTTGCCGTTGCCGGGGCGGCGCTTCTTGGGAATCTCGATCACCTTTTTGCCGCTGAGATACTGACCCGTCACGGAGTTCGGGTTGTTGATCAACTCTTCCGGCAAGCCTTGTGCGACCACCGATCCGCCGTACTTTCCCGCGCCGGGGCCGATTTCAAGCAGATAGTCCGCCGCTTCGATCGTCTCTTCATCGTGCTCGACGACGATGACGGTGTTACCCAGGTCACGCAGGCGCGTGATGGTTTCGATCAGCCGCGTGTTGTCGCGCTGATGCAGTCCGATCGATGGCTCGTCGAGGACGTACAACACTCCCTCGAGCGCCGATCCGATTTGCGTTGCAAGGCGAATGCGCTGTGCCTCTCCGCCGGAAAGGGTCGAAGCCGATCGCGATAACGTGAGATAGGTGAGTCCGACGTTCTGCAGGAAGCTGAGGCGGGCGACGATCTCGGTCAGAACCTTTTTGACGATGGTGAATTCATAGTTGCTTAGCTGCAGGCCGGAGGCCGCAGGCTCTCCTTCGTTTTTTTGTTTACTTTTAGCCACTGGCTTCTGGCTACTAGCTGCTGGCATCAGACCCATAAAGAATTTTTCTGCTTCTTCCACGCTCAAATCTGTCGCAGACACGATGTTCTGTCCGCCGACCGTCACGCCGAGAATCTCTTTTTTTAGGCGCTGGCCTTTACAGTCCGGACACGGAAGTTCAAGCATATACTCCTCAATCTGCTGGCGGACGTAGTTGCTGTCGGTTTCGGCATGCCGGCGCTCAAGGTTGGGAATGACTCCCTCGTACGTCGTACGGTACACGCCGCCCAGCGTGCGGGTGTCCATCGGAACTTCGAGCGGTTCTTCGTATCCGCGCATGATGATGGTGCGCTGTTCGTCTGTCAGGTTTTTCCATGGTGTGTTCATGCGGAATCCGACTTTCTTGGAGAGTGCCTCCAGTATGTTGCTCATAAAGCCCATGCGGCTTGCCGACGTTGCCCACGGATGAATAGCGCCCTCGGCCAGCGTCAGGTTCGTGTTCGGCACAATCGACGGCTCGTCGATCTGCAGAATGGAACCGATGCCGTGGCACGTGTCACAGGCGCCATGCGGTGAGTTAAAGGAGAAGCTGCGCGGCTCCAAGTCGGGAATCTGCTGTTCCGGATGATCGGGGCAGACGAAACTTTCGGAAAATCGGAGCTCCTCGTCGCTGTCGGCATCAAGCACGACAATGGTTCCCTCGCTCTTCTTTAAACACAGCTCGACGGAGTCCGCCAGACGAGTGCGGTGAGGATTGATTTCACCGGCCTTGGTTTGAAGATCACGAATCACCATACGGTCGACGACGATCGCGATGTCGTGCGCCTTCTTCGGATCAAGTTTGATTTCTTCATCGGTCGTCATGATTTGCCCGTCAATGCGCACGCGGACGAATCCCTCACGCTTTACCGCCTCGAGTATTTTCACATGCTCTCCCTTTCGTCCTTCAACGAGCGGCGCGAGCAGGTAGATCTTTTTTCCTTCGGGAAGACCCGCGATCGTTTCAACCATCTGTGATGCAGTCTGGCGCTCCAGCAGCCGTCCGCATTCGGTGCAGTGCACCTTGCCGATTTTCGCCCAGAGGAGACGCATGTAATCGTACACTTCCGTCACCGTTCCGACGGTCGAGCGTGGGTTTCTTGGCGCAGTTTTTTGATCAATTGAAATGGCAGGGGATAGCCCTTCAATCGAGTCGACCTCCGGCTTTTCCATCTGCGCGATGAACTGACGCGCGTAGGCGGACAGGCTTTCGACGTAGCGCCTCTGCCCCTCGGCGAAAATCGTATCGAACGCGAGGGTTGATTTACCGGATCCTGACACGCCGGTAATCACCGTCAGTTTGTTGCGCGGAATCACCACATCGATGTTTTTTAAGTTATGCATCCGGGCGCCTTTAACCACGATATGATCCATATGAAGCAATTGAAAATTGAAAATTGATAATTCAATGAAAAATTCATCATTTTCAATTTTTCATTTTCCATTATCAATTCTGCCCCGCGGTGCGAGGCGACGCCTCAGCTTAGTGATTTTTTGGCGTTCTGTCCAGGGTCTAGGTCAGGAAAAGAAGGGGAATTCCTGTCATAGTTCTTCTCTGTGGTAGTCTTAGAGTCATGCGCATCCTTCTCCCACTGACCATCCTGAGCCTTCTTGTTGCCGGTTGCACACAGCCGACAGTTCCGCCGGATTCCAATGGATCATCATCGACATCCTCTATTACATCATCCGTGGCACCGGGTACTCCCGGTCCTCTAACGCTCGATTCTCATGAGGTCGCCGTATTCGCCGAGAACCTTTCCGGGGTGCGTGTGATGGCTCGCGACGGATTCGGCAACTTCTGGGTCAGCAGGCCATCAGCCGGGGTCGTGACGGTGCTCGAGGTCGGCAGTGGCGGCACAGTGACCAATCAGTATGATGCAATCAGAGGACTGCGCAATCCCCATGGCCTCGCATTCAATCCCGAAGGCACGCAGTTGTACGTCGCCGAAGAAACGTCGATTAAAAAGTACGTCGTCTACAGCGATGCACCGGTCCAAACAATCGCGACACTCCCCGCTGGCGGTCGTCACACGAGCCGTACCATCGCATGGGGTCCCGATAATCGTTTGTATGTCTCGATCGGTTCGACGTGTGATGTGTGTGTGGAAGAGAACGAATTGCACGGCACCATCATCTCGATGAATCCGGACGGATCCGATCAGACAATCATCGCACGCGGACTGCGCAACGCGGTGTTCTTCGATTGGAGTTACGTCGACGGCAAGATGTACGCGACCGACATGGGTCGTGATCAATTAGGAGACAATCTGCCGCCCGAAGAAGTAAACATTATCACCGAAGGGTCGCACTACGGCTGGCCGTATTGCTATGGCGATCGTATTCGCGATGAGCGCTTCCCCGGAGAGTTTGATTGCGCAACGACCGTGCCTCCACACATCGAACTGCCCGCGCACATCGCACCGCTCGATCTCGCGTTCGTGCCGGAAGAAGGATGGCCGGAAGCGTGGTGGTACGACATGCTCGTTGCAGAACACGGTTCGTGGAACAGCAGCGTGAAAGTCGGGTATAAGATCGTCCGTATTCCGTTGGATGCAAACGGCAACCCGGAAGGGGAACCGGTCGACTTTCTCACAGGGTTCATCGACGGCGATACGGTTCGCGGACGCCCGGTTGGATTACTGATCGAACCCGGAGGAACGCTCTATGTCACCGATGATCGCGCGGGGATGATTTACCGGGTTAGTGCGGGGGTGGAGATGTAAGACTTATTGTGCAATTTATGTGTACAGTCACATGGTGAATGTGGTGCAAGTCCATCTGCTTCACGAATGCGGCGAGAGGGGTACAGTAAAAAGTCCTATGTACTCCATTATCATCGCCATTTTCGGCGCAGCAGTCATTATTTCTTCCAAGATTCCCTTTCCGGAAGGATTCGAAACATTCGAATATCCGCACCAGAACGTTCTTCTTCATGTAGCGGGCTTTGTGATTATCATTATTGCCGGCTTTGTCGCCAGGTATGAAACCAAGTGGTGGCGACATGTCATTGAAGGGGGCAAAACCCTCAAACCGCTATGCTGAGCATTGTCATCGCCATCTTCGGCGCGGCCATTATGATCGTCTCGGTTCATCCGTTTCCCGAAGGATTCGATCCGTTGCCGTTTCCGTATCAACCATTCGCGATGTTTCTGGCCGGCGTGTTTACAATGATGCTTGCCGGCGTATCGGCGTACATTGAAACGAAGCGGTGGATGGAGGTCATACGGCGGAAATAGGCATTATGGTGTTTCTATTCGATGGCTGTTTGTGCAGAAGAGCCATTTAAAAGCTTACGAAGCTTGGGTACTATTCAGATATTCAATCTATTGCTTATGGGCGCTCGAAAATCATCTCAAACTTCCAACGGCGCTAAGTTGGGCTTCGAAGAGAAGCTATGGGCGACAGCCGACAAGCTTCGAGGTCATATGGATGCATCTGAATACAAGCATGTGGTTCTTGGTCTTATTTTCTTGAAGTATATTTCCGATGCGTTTGAAGAGCGGTATGACTTTTTGAAGGCGCAAGAGGAGCGGGAGCATACAAACCCTGAAGATAAGGATGAATATCTTTCGGAAAATATCTTCTGGGTACCCAAAGAAGCACGGTGGTTGTATGTACAAAATAATGCGAAGCAACCGACAATTGGAAAGATTGTTGATGATGCGATGGTGGCAATCGAAAAAGAAAACCCAACCCTAAAAGGTGTTCTTGCTAAAGATTATGCACGTCCCTCTCTCGATAAAACCAAACTGGGAGAACTCATTGATCTGATTGGTACGATTACATTGGGTACAGAAGAGCATCGTGCGCAAGATGTTCTTGGACGTGTCTATGAATATTTTCTTGGTCGTTTTGCTAGCGCAGAAGGAAAAGGAGGTGGAGAATTTTACACCCCGCGTTCAGTCGTTCAGTTGTTGGTCGAGATGATCGAACCATATAAAGGTCGCATCTATGATCCCTGCTGTGGCTCAGGCGGAATGTTTGTGCAGAGTGAAAAGTTTGTGGAGGCGCATGGTGGTAGTACGCAAGATCTTGCGATTTACGGCCAGGAGAGCAATCCGACAACGTGGAGACTGTGTAAAATGAACCTTGCGATTCGCGGAATCGATAACAACATCGGTCCGCATAATGCTGATACGTTCCGCAATGATCTGCACAAAGATTTGAAGGCAGATTACATTTTGGCCAACCCGCCGTTTAACATCAGTGATTGGGGATGGGAAAGTTTACAGGATGATGTGCGCTGGAAGTACGGCAATCCTCCAAAGGGAAACGCAAACTTTGGATGGGTTCAACATATCATCCATCACTTAGCGCCAACCGGTGTTGCAGGGTTTGTGTTGGCGAATGGCTCCATGAGTTCACAGCAGTCCGGCGAAGGCGAAATTCGCAAGAATATCATTGAAGCCGATTTGGTTGATTGTATGGTGGCGCTTCCGGGGCAGCTCTTTTATACAACGCAAATCCCCGTCTGTTTATGGTTTTTAGCGCGTGATAAGAAAAATCACTCATTCCGCGATCGACGCGGTGAGATTTTGTTTATCGATGCGCGCAATATGGGAACATTGGTTGACCGTACGCATCGCGAATTATCGGAAGAGGAAATTGCGCGTATTACAAAAACGTATCATGCGTGGAGAGGGGAAAAAGAAGCAGGAAAATATGAAGACAAAGCAGGTTTCTGCAAGAGCGTGAAGATTGCTGACGTAGCCAAGCATGAGTATGTGCTAACACCGGGACGATATGTGGGTGCGGAAGCTGTCGAAGATGATGGAGAAGTATTTGAGGACAAAATGAAGCGGTTGACGGCAGAGCTTGAAAAACAATTTGAAGAGAGTCATAGACTGGAAAAAGAAATCGCCAAGAATCTTTCTTCTATTGGTTTTCCTTTGAAAGTATGAGTGTTTTGGATATTTCTTTATTAATAAGTGCCGTAGATCAATTGGAAAAAGGCTTAAAACAAGCCGATGAAGCCCCAAGTGATGAACTTCGTCGTGATGGTGTAATTCAACGCTTTGAATACTGCTATGAATTGTCCTTAAAGATGATGAAGCGTTCATTAGAAGTTCAGTTTAGTGAGAATGTTGACGGCATGGTTTTTAAGGATATTTTGAGAACCGCAGCGGAGCATCAATTAATTAGTGATGCAAGTAAGTGGTTTGATTTCCGTGAAGAGCGCAATAAAACATCTCATGCATATGATGAAAATATTGCCGCAGCAGTATTTGAAACGGCAAAACTATTTCTTCCTGAAGTTCGATTTTTCCTTACCAAACTTGAACAAGCCAATCATTGATCTTCAGCCCGATTATTTAAAGATTGTTCAAAACATTCTGCAAAAACACGTGCCGGACCGAGAAGTCTGGGCCTTCGGTTCGCGTGCAAAATGGACAGCAAAGGATGCGTCCGACTTGGATATAGCGATCATAGGTAATATACCTTTAGGCACCTCTACATTGGTAAAACTAAATGACGATTTGAGTGAGTCGGGTCTCCCTATTAAGGTTGATATTGTGGATTGGGCAACAACAAGCGAAAATTTTAGAAAAATAATTGAGGAACAGAAAGTTATCTTGAAGCTGCCTCAGCAATCTAGAGGCTGGCGAATGAAACAATTGGGGGATGTTGCGGATATTATTGCAGGTGGTACTCCTTCGACTCAAGATGATGAAAATTTTCAGGGAGATATTCCTTGGCTAACGCCAAAAGATCTCTCAGGATATCAATATCGCCGAATCTCTCATGGGGAGCGGAATATTTCAGAGAAGGGATTAAAAAATAGCTCAGCGCGACTTTTGCCTAAAAATTCAATATTGTTAACATCTCGAGCTCCAATTGGATATTTAGCGATCGCAGACAATCCCATTGCAACTAATCAAGGTTTTAAAAGTTTAGTATTACATGAAGGATATGATCCAGACTTTGTGTATTACTTATTAAAAAATAATGTTGATCTGCTGAAGGCCCATGCAACGGGCACAACTTTTTTAGAAGTTTCAGGGTCAGTCCTTAAAAATATCAGTCTAAGTTTTCCTGAATACCAAGAACAGATACTTATCGGAAAGATACTAAGTACCCTCGACGACAAAATCGAACTTAATCGCCGCATGAACGAAACACTCGAGGCAACCGCTCGTGCGATTTTCAAATCATGGTTTATTGATTTCGATCCTGTTCACGCAAAAGCCGAAGGTCGCCAGCCGTTTGGGATGAATAGCGAAACAGCAGCATTATTTCCCGATTCATTTGAGGAGTCGGAGCTGGGAATGATTCCGAAGGGGTGGGGGGTTGGTAATATTGATGAATTTTGTACGATATCGAGCGGTAAACGCCCTGAGTCAAAAGTAGATGTGCAAGATGCTGAGAATATTATTCCAATTTTTGGTGGAGCTGGACAAATGGGTTTTGCGAAAAGAGCATTAATTGATAGGCCAATCTTACTTACAGGTAGGGTGGGAACCTTGGGTATCATTCATAAAATTCTTACGCCAATCTGGCCATCTGATAATACTTTAATAATTAGTCCAAAAAGCGATTCTTTTCTCAACTTTCTCTATTTTCTTTTTAAAGATATTAATATTTTAATTTTAAATAGAGGATCGACGCAGCCATTACTCACACAAACAGATCTTAATAATCAAAGAGTAATTATACCTTCGATTAAGATTGTTAATCTTTTCAGTTCTCATGTGGAAGGTATTTTTAAAAAGATTGATAAAAATAATGCTGAGTTAGGCATCTTGGCAAAAATTCGTGATGTTCTTCTTCCTAAACTCCTCTCCGGCCAAATCTCCTTACCTACAACCACATGAGCAGCTTTACCGAATCCACCGCCGAACAAGCTGCGCTCGATTGGCTCTCGGACCTTGGCTACCAAATAGTCTACGGCCCGGACATTGCCCCTGGTGAACCTGCGGCGGAGCGTAGTAATTATTCTCAAGTAGTGCTGGAAGGACGATTGCGTTCAGCCCTTGGACGTATCAATCGTGATATTCCGAGTGAAGAACTTGAAGAGGCGATCCGGAAAGTGCTGCACACCGATACGCCGAATATGCTAGAAAATAACCGGAGGTTTCATACAATTCTCATTGAAGGTTTGCCCGTTGAGTATCAGTCAAAAGAGGGAAGTATTGTGTATGACACAGTACAGCTAATCGATTACGAAAATCCGGAACTCAATGACTGGTTGGCGGTAAATCAGTTCACGATTATCGAAAATAAAATCAATCGTCGCCCAGACATCGTGTTGTTTGTGAATGGTATTCCGCTGGTGGTTATAGAAATGAAAAATCCGGCGGATGAAAGCGCAACGACAAAAACCGCATTTAACCAATTACAGACGTATAAACACGAACTGCAAACACTTTTTCCCTATAACTTCTTCTTGGTTATTTCAGATGGTCTTGAAGCAAGACTAGGGACGGTGACTGCCGATTGGGAACGATTTATGCCGTGGCGAACAATGGATGGAGAGATGCTTGCATCCAAAAGTACGCCAGAACTTGAGGTTCTTATGAAAGGTGTCTGTTCCCCGCGGCGTTTTTTGGATTTACTTCGATACTTCGTCGTCTATGAAGTTGATGGACCGTCCATCATTAAAAAAATGGCCGGATATCACCAGTATCATGCGGTGAATAAGGCAATCGGCTGCACGCTTGATGCATCATCTCCGAAGGGAGATAGGCGCGTCGGTGTCATTTGGCATACGCAGGGCAGCGGAAAGAGTCTGACAATGGCGTTTTATGCCGGGAAAATTATTCAGATTCCGGCGATGGAAAACCCGACAATTGTGATGCTGACGGATCGTAATGATCTGGATGATCAGTTGTTCGGTACATTCTCGCTGGCAAAAGATTTGCTTCGTCAAGAGCCCGTCCAGGCCGAAAGCAGGACCCATTTGAAAGAATTGTTAAAAGTAGCAGCAGGTGGTGTTATTTTCACGACCATTCAAAAATTTGCTCCGGAACATGGTGAATCAAGTCATCCACTTCTATCAGATCGCAGAAATATCATCTTCATCGCCGACGAAGCGCATCGCAGTCAGTACGACTTTATTGATGGCTTTGCACGGAACATGCGCGATGCATTGCCAAACGCATCGTTCATTGGATTTACGGGTACACCCATTGAGAAAAGCGATGCAAGTACCCCTGCTGTGTTTGGGGACTATATCGACATTTACGATGTGGAGCGTGCAGTGGAGGACAAGGCGACAGTGCCCATTTATTATGAAGGACGATTGGCAAAAATTTTGTTGAAAGATGATCAAAAGCCAAAGATAGATCCTGATTTCGAGGATGTAACCGAAGGGGAGGAGGAAGCAGTGAAAGAGCAATTGAAGAGTAAATGGGCAAAGCTTGAAGCACTTGTCGGTTCGGAGGAGCGTATCAGCTTGATTGCCAAAGACATTGTGGAACATTTTGAAGCACGCCAAAGTGCAATGGAAGGTAAAGGCATGATCGTCTGCATGAGCCGTCGTATTTGTGTCGAGTTATACGATGCAATCATCAAGCTGCGTCCCAGTTGGGGAAATACGGATGACGAAAAAGGGGTGTTGAAAGTCGTGATGACTGGTTCAGCATCCGATGCGCCGTCGTGGCAGCAGCACATCCGCAGCAAGCAACGCCGAAAAGATTTGGCGGACACCTTCAAAGATCCACGTACAACGTTTAAGTTGGCGATCGTTCGCGATATGTGGCTGACGGGATTTGACGTTCCCTGCCTGCATACCATGTATTTCGATAAGCCGATGCGAGGCCATGGACTCATGCAAGCAATTGCCCGTGTGAATCGTGTCTATAAAGATAAGCCCGGCGGCCTTATTGTCGATTACCTTGGCATTGCAGAATCACTAAAACATGCACTTTCGGAATATACGGAACAAGACCGACAAGAAACTGCCATACCGCAGGAGCAGGCTGTTGCTGTTATGATGGAGAAATTTGAGATTGTCTCTGCAATGTTCCACGGCTTCGATTACAAGAAATTTATTGGCGGCAGAGCCGGAGATCAGCTTTCAGTAGTCAAGGGGGCAACGGAACATATTCTGGGACAAGAAGACGGCAAAACGCGCCTCTTGCAATCGGTATCCGATCTTTCGCATGCATTTGCATTAGCTGTGCCTAATGAACACGCCATCGCCATTCGAGATCATGTAGGATTTTTCCAGGCTGTACGAGCAGCTCTCGCTAAATCTACTATCGAGGGGCAAAAGACGGAAGAGACATTGGATACAGCTGTCCGGCAGATTATTTCCCATGCAGTTGCGAGTGACGAAGTGATCGATATTTTCTCTGTTGCAGGGCTCAAAAAACCGGATATTTCCATCCTCTCCGATGAGTTTATGGCGGAGGTACGTGCTCTTCCTCAGAAGAATCTTGCTATCGAAATGTTGCGAAGATTATTAAAAGAAGGAGTGAAAGTACGTCAAAAACAGAACGTTGTTGAAGCACGAAAGTTTTCTGAAATGCTTGAGCAAACCATTCTTAAATATCAGAATCGTACAATTGAAGCCGCTCAAGTGATTGCTGAACTTGTTGCCATTGCCGATGAAATGAAACAGGCCATGCAGCGCCATGAAGATCTTGGTCTATCGATTGAAGAAGTTGCTTTTTATGATGCTCTTGCAGAACAGAAAGATGCTGCAGCTGTGATGGGTGATGCAACTCTTAAACTCATTGCTCAAGATTTGGTAAAAGTAGTTCGTGAAAATGCAACGATTGACTGGAGCCTGAAGGAGTCAGCCCGGGCAAAATTGCGTGTAATGGTGAAGAGACTGCTTAAAAAATACAGCTATCCTCCTGAAAGGCAGGAAGAAGCTCTTCATATGGTCTTGGAACAGGCAGAGGCTATTGCGAAGGAGTGGACGAATTAACTACCAATTCATCCCCGTAATCGTCAGCTGCAACACTGTCGCAAAGCTGACCCACAACAGGTACGGAATTTGCATGTACGTTACCCATTTTGCCCGCGGCCATGCGGCAATCATCAGCCATACGATAGATGCAAGGACAATCAGAATATCGACCGATGCGAGCAGGTTGCTGCGTAGTCCGAACTGAATGGGGGAATAGATGGCGTTGCTGATAAGGTTGATGATAAATGGAACGGCGATGACTGCTGGCCATTCTTTTTTCAGGACTTTATAGAACGCAAAGCTGAAGGAGATGGCGATGAGAATATAGAGGAACGTCCATGCGGGACCAAACAGCCACGCAGGCGGAGCGAAAAAGGGCTTCTCTAGCTGCGCATACCACTGCATCGAAGAGTCGGAGTCGAACATACAACTGAATACTCTACACTAGATTGTACGAATGATCACGAATTCCCCGCTTTTCAATAGAAGATAGACGCATAGATATTGAGTAACGAATGTGTTCACCTGTAGCATTTGGGCGACATTTCCCCCGTCACTCCATGGTTGCCCGTATCCGTTCTCTTCTTACATACGCACTTATTGCCGTACAGGGTTTTGCCCCTGCGTACGCAATCGCCGCATCGT
>CAYXNG010000014.1:0-20583 GCA_964466635.1 uncultured Candidatus Peribacteria bacterium
TAACAGCTATCAGCTAAAAGCTAATAGAGGCCCGCTCCATCGCTTCTTTCATTCTCTGCGATACCGGAGCCATGACCTCATGCTCTTGTTGATCGGCCGGAGAAACGAAGGTCAGCTTCCACGCATGCAGACAGAGAAAGTCGATGCCACTCGCAAGACTCAATTTCTCACTGCCTGCCGTGCGATATGTCGGATCACCGAGAATGGGATGACCGATGCCATGGAGATGCACGCGGATTTGATGTGTGCGACCGGTGTGCAATTCGCAGGAAAGGAGCGCAGCATTGTTACCGCCGGTTGCAAGGGTGCGATACGTTGTCTGCGCTTCGCGTGTTTTGCTGGATCCTAAAATCGTCATCTTGGTTCTGTCGCCGGTTGAACGGCCGATCGATGCATCGATGGTTGCGGCAGGAGGCTGCGGAATACCTGCAACGAGAGCGAGGTAGAACTTCTTCACCGTCCGATGTTCAAACTGCATCTGCAGTGCTTTGTGCGCAGCGGGGGTTTTCGCAATCAACAGACAACCGGTCGTGTCTTTATCGAGCCGATGCACCAACACAGACGCACTGGAGAAGGGGATACCGCGCTCTGCGAACAGGTGGACGATGCCGTGCAAAATAGTGACGGCATCTCGGGGGATACCGGCGCCGGGATGCACGGGGATGCCCGCAGGCTTGTTAATCACGAGACATGCATCATCTTCGTACAACACTTCGAGCTTCAGATCAGCAGCTTGTATCCGTGTTTCAGTGACAGGTTCACCGGTCGCGGAAATTTCGATCACATCCTCCGGGCCGACAATAGCCGCAGCTTTGCGCGCAATACGACCATTGACCATCACCGCCCCTCCTTTAATGAGATCGCGCGCTTTAATGCGGCTGATGACACCGCCATCCACGGTAATGGCACTATCAAGCCGGCCGGATTTGAGAGGGGAGAAGGACTTCACCAGCCTATCATAGAGCATTGACACCAAAAATCATTGGTCTATATTCGCACTAATCCAAGGCAGAAAAACTCTTGGAGAGCCCGCAGATGTACCTTTCCATTTGCGTGTGGCTCGGCCGGAGAGTTCCTAAAAACTGAGATAGGGGCTCTCCGGCCTCTTTTTTTAGTGCGACATTAGTGTACGATTGACTTTGTCAGGGCTGTGCGGCCTTGACTGCTTCCTCCGCTGAGTGGCTGTCGGATCATCCGACAGCCACTCTCTTTTTTTATGTCCGCCTCCGCTACACTGCTGCTATGTCCAACGAAGAGCTCCTGACCCGCGGCGTCGTAAAAATGATTCCTCAGAAGCTAGCTGAGAAAAAATTACGAAGCGGTGAAAAACTCCGCATGTACTGGGGCATCGATCCCACAGGACGAATTCATATTGGACACGCTATTTCCCTTCGCCTTATGAAGGCGCTAGCTAATGCCGGACATGAAGTGATTTTAGTCATCGGCAGCTTTACTGCGATGATAGGTGACCCAACAGGAAAAGATGCAATGCGCGTCCAGCTAACAAAAGAACAGGTAGAGAAAAATTTTCAAACATACAAAGAGCAAGCTGGGAAGATTCTCGATTTTTCCAAGATAACTGTTCGTTACAACCATGAATGGTTGAGCAAACTCGGATTCGACGAAATAATCAAACTCGCGAGCAATTTCACCGTGCAACAGATGATCCAACGTGACATGTTCGAGAAACGATTAAAGGAAGGTGCAATCGTCGGTGTTCATGAATTTTTGTACCCACTGATGGTTGGTTACGATTCCGTTATGCTTGATGTTGATTTTGAGCTTGGCGGTACCGATCAGGAGTTCAACATGCTTGCCGGCCGCACATTGCAAACGAGACTTGGAAAAAAGGACAAGTTCATTGTAACGACGCGCCTCCTGGAAGGAACGGATGGCCGGAAGATGAGTAAATCGTACGACAACTGCATCTACCTCGACGACTCACCTAAGGATATGTACGGAAAAACGCTGTCGATCAAAGATGATCTGATTGCAACGTACATGGAATGCTGCACAGATATCCCGATGAAAGAAATCCAGAGCATCGAAAAGAAGATGCGGGACGGTGCCAATCCGAAAGAATTTAAAATGCGTTTGGCCCGCGAACTTGTCACGATGTACCACGATGAAGACGCGGCGTTGCAAGCGGAGGAAGAATTCAATGCCGTCTTTGCGAAAGGTGGAATGCCGGAAGATATGCCTGAAGCCAAAGCCAAAAAAGGGGAGTCGCTGATCGATCTTCTTGTCCGCGAGAAGATTGTCGCCAGCAAATCCGAAGCACGAAGACTGATTGATCAGAACGCGGTATCAATCGATGGAACTCCGGTTACTTCACACGATCAACCTGCAACGGAAGGTGTGGTGAAAGTCGGGAAGAGGAAGTTTGTGAAAATTGTCTAATATCAGGCAACGCCACCGCGTAACAAATGCCGTGGGAACTCCCGCACATTCATGTCCGGCGGAAGTGCCATCGCATATCGTCTGGGGTTGGGCTCCCATGATTGCACACAGCGATAGAGATCATCTCGATGCTGCTCGAGTAGATCAATTAATTCATTTCGATGTCGCTGCCGCATCGGTTCGGGCTTTACATGACGGCTTATGCGAATCAATTGTGCCCGAATACTCGGATCAAATGCTTTCGACCATTTATGGTCTCCTTTTCCATTTCGAGCCTGCAAGAAATAATAGAATGATTCGGCAGGAGTCGACCCGCCGAAAAAATCATGAGCATCCTCTCTTAATCCATGGCTTGCCGGTTTCAAGTGCTGTCCTTTTTTCAACCATTCCAAGGCATCAGCAGTCATATATGTTTGATTAACCAATGCATTGTTCAAATGTGCGGATGCACGAGCCCAATATCCTGTTTCATTTATGTGATGATCGGCGGGACGGATGACTCCTGGTGCATAATTCATCTTCCAATCATATGGCATGAGCTGATGAATCTTATCTCGTATGTATGCGACCGGAAGACTGCCTCCCGACGAGCTGGTCCAATCCATAGATGCAAGATCAAGCTCGCGCCCAAAAGAGCACGGCAGAAAATGCCCGAATAATCTGTGAAATCCAATATGTTCATCTATCGGATCAATCTCAGAAAGATTGCAATCATCATTGCTCCCCGTGTAAGAGCGAGGTACTCCGTGATGCCGGTTGGAATAACCGGAATACATTCGAGCTGATAGTATCAAATGAAGACACTCCAGATCAGCCTATTTTGATTTACACCATCGCCCTGCGCAGCATCCAGAGGCAGGTGACGGATCCGAGAATAAAAGAGAAGAACATCATAGAACTAAAAGAGGGAAGTGATGCCGTAAACGGAAAGTGTCAGAACAACCAGAACCTGAAACGATGAGTGCATAGAAAGGAGAAGAAATTACACAGATCGGACACGAAGGGTCACCGTACATCCCATCGACTGCAATGACCGCTGCAAACGAGACATCGACGCACGATGAGCGACTGACGGGAGGTACACCCGGATACCGCTGGTCCGTGGGAAATTGCCGACCCACGCAATCAGCTGTTCGACATCGACCGTCTCGACCGTGCGCAGCATCTCGGACCAGTCGATCACCGCAGTGGGGGAGTGGCCGAGAGCGGGAGAGGGGAGTGAGGTCACGGAACAGAGTGTACGTTCGTACACCCATAAAAGCAAGAGCATTGTGCGAGAAATTTTTTCAAAAGTTTGTCGTGATCGCACACCAACAAAAAGCGACCCCGGAAGAGGTCGCCTTCTGAAGCTGATTCCTGAATGCTTACTCAATCATTCCATCAACTGCTGCAGCGAATGTCTCGTACGGATACGCACCGCTGATTTTCTGGCTCTCTCCATTCGGTCCAAGAATCCAGAAGCCCGGTGTTCCGTCGATACCCGATGCGGAACCGTCGGCCATATCATCCTTCACTTCCTGTGCGTAGGTGCCGGCATCAAGACAGGAGTCAAATGTGCCAGCATTCATCCCAAGATCCTTTGCGTACTGCTTAAGCACCGGAATGACATCTGATACGCCGCTCCATGTCGACTGCATGGTGAAGAGCTTGGCGTGCATTTCCCAGAACTTACCCTGATCATCGGCACACTCGGCTGCCTCAGACGCCTTCTGGGCGAGCGGGTGGAAACTGAGCGGGAAGTCGCGGGACACGTATTTTACTTTGCCAGTATCAATGTAGTTCTCTTTGATCTTTCCGTACGTGTCATTGAAATGACGAGCACAGAAGGGACACTGATAATCGGTGAACTCGATGATCGTGACCGGGGCATCGGCTTGGCCAATGAACGCGTCATCGTCGGCATCGGCCGGCGTGTCGTTGGTCGGCTCGGGCATCGGAACCGTGTTATCGACTGCTGTCGGAGCCTGAGGAGCATTCGGCAAGTTTACGGCAACGCCGTTCATACCGTTCGCAATAACGTAGCCGACAATCAGACCGCCGAGAGCGAGCGTCGCGCCGAACCACGGATTATTTGTAGGAGACATGGAAAAAACGGGAAAGGAATACTGTCAAATCATACAGTGTTTACTCGTCATGCATCAATTGCTGATGAATCTCTTTCAGCTGAGGACTCGTGATCCTTCGGCTTCGCTCAGGACAGGCCACGTCACATTACCTAGGAACGATCTTTGCCATGAAATTTTTGGTGTATATCTCGTAATTGAGGACTCGTGACGTGTGTGTAAATTTGTGTTGTAGATAGATCTTTATGCCCGAGCATCTCCTGTACGGCCCTTAAATCTGCTCCATTACGCAACAAATCTGTCGCAAACGAGTGGCGCAGCGTGTGCGGGCTGGGGTTTGTGACGATGCCGGCTGCTCGCGCATGTTTCTTCACAATTTCGTAAATACTAATGCGAGATAATCTGAATTCTTCACCGGGCGGCATAATGTTCGCAGCTCTGTCAGGATTGCGTATAAAGAGAGGGGAGAGGTGATCGACCCTTGTGCTCATGTAGTCCCGAAGCGCATCAACGGCTCTGTCCGATAGAAACACCACGCGGACCTTGGACCGCTTTCCCCGGACCGAAATTTCCCGTGTCTGAAAATTCAGATCCTTCACGTTGAGGGAACGCAGCTCCGCCAAACGCAACCCGGTGGAGAAAAACATTTCGAGAATCGCCTTGTCCCGTTTTCCCTCTCTCTTTTCGAGATCGGGTGCCGAGAGGAGTCGGTCAAGCTCCTCCCCTGTTAGGATCTGAACCTGCCTCTTTTCCTCTTTGAAGAGCTTAATTCGGTCGGGGGGGTACACTTCCAGCTCTTCTTCCTGAATGAGGTAGCGAAGGAAGGCGCGTAGAACAGTAAGGTGATGATTTCGTGTTCGTAGAGCCATTTCCCCGTTCTGCCGTGTGCGGAACTCCGCCAAAGCCTGCTTGTAGTCTCTTATGGTCTGCTTATCAAATTCTTTGACAGAAGTGAGAGGAAGTAGTCTGACGAGGAGATCGAGGGATTGCTGGTAATTCGTCACGGTAAGCTTCGATTTATTCTCTTCTGTTTGTAGAAATTGCAGATAGCGTTTGATCGCCTGAGAGAGCGGGGTGGGGGAAGAATTCATCGATCTAGAGTAATTAACATAATGAAGTTTATGTTAACCAATTAGAACGCGCAAGAGCATTTTCAGGCTCTCACAGTGCATCGGTGTCCGCTTGCTCCTGACCCTCCATTGATCCATCGGCGTCCAATGGCCACAGATAATCCAACAACAGTCCGTAGTACAGCACGCCAAATACTTCGCGTTGAAACGACCATCGTTCAGCGCCGGTTGACGGTTCCCTGTTCTGTGCCGGATAGATCTGCAGCCCGAACCAGCCCTGCCGCCAAGCCAGCAAGCGGATCCGCCCCAGATGATACTGGTCGCTAATTGCTACCACACTTGAACAGTCAGATGTCAAGTTTCGCGCGTAGCGCAGATTTTCCAATGTTGACCGTGACTGTTCTTCCATCACAATGTCCTGCATATCCACTCCTTGTTTCAGCGCTTCGCGGCGCATCACAAATGCCTCACTCTGAGCATTGCCCTCCCCTCTCCCCCCGCTGAGGATCAGGCGATTCACGCTGCCGCTACGGTATAAATTCGCTGCAGCGGCCACTCTGCGAACAATCGCCGGACCGGGATACGACCCGCGATACACCGCAGCGCCGAAGACAACCGCGCAATCGACGGGGAACTGCGCATTACCCTCGAACGACTCATGAACGTACGTATACGCCGTCAGATACAACAGTAGTGCCGACAGGCAGCATCCGACAAACACTTTCATCGTCCGGTGATACCACGAGTGTCCGACCATGCTGTCAGTACGGAACGATGGAAATATGTGAGGCGATCGGCGGCAGCGTATTGTTCCACGGTGGCCATTGACGGATCTCGACCCGGTCAACCTCGGTCATGTTGCGAATAATCCGCAATGCTTCCTCCTCGGGCAATCCGGTTACCTTCTCGCGCACTTCCTTGCCGAACAATGCACCGGTCGGCGACAGCGGATCGAGGACGAATTCCTGGCGCGCAGTGAGGTCGACGGTCAGCTTGATCCACGAAAGATTATCGTCATACGCAATCACGTGGGCGATAAGATCTTCACGGCCGATCTCCGCGTCGAGCAGCCTGCTCCCCTCGCGAACGTGCGTTGCAAGTTCATCACGCAGGGTATGCAGAATGTAGTCGGCATCGTAGGCGAAAATCGTGTGAGTGATCGATCCCTCGATCGGAATCGACGACACTTCCTGCCCTTGAAGTTGTGTCGGAAGGACAAATCCGCTGTAGGTCGTCTTGGTCAGGTGGGCATAATTCGAAGCGCTGAGCAGCACGAGGAATTTTGATCGATCGGCAAGATTGCGCTCTTCGACTTCCTCTTGGATCGACAGCTTGGCATCGGCCAGCAATTCGGTTTCCAGACGCTTGCGCGCAAGCTCCAGGTCTTCGGGACGGAGAATGGTTCGGTAAGCGGTTTTCCCGCCGGTCGCCGCCTGTCTGTTTTCACCGTACACCAGCGCACGCTCTTCGACGGCAAGTCCCGGTATTTCCCATTTAAGTCCTGCGGGCACGTTACCGCGTTCGCCGATGATCTGACCGTACAGATCAACATCATCTGCTTTGGCACGAACCGCAAGCTCCTGACCCGGCTCGACGATCGCATGATCGAGAATGCGGAAGATCATGCCCGCCTGATTGGTGAAGCGCGTTCCGGCTCGCAGCTCGTATGTTTCCTTCGATTTATTCACAACGGTCATCTGGGTCTGAGAAGACGTGCCGATGAATTCCTTGCTGATATGATCAAAAGTCACGGCCTTGCGGATGGTCACCGTTACCGGAACGAGAGGGACACGCCGGACGCCAGCGGAAATATCGGCCGTTGAACCCGTTTGGACAAGGAAGATATTCACCGTCTGGCTGATGGTTTCCTGGCGGGGGCGAACGCGGATTTCCGCGGACGGAAGGAGGCGGAAGACGACGAAGAAAAACAGAATGCCGCTCAAACCGACCAACGAAAAGATGCGCAGTTTTGGAACCGAGAGAAGGCCCATTGCCTGAAGCTGCGACTTAAGCTGCTGACGCCACAGCTGCGGCGAGAACACGCGCAACGCTTCATTCAGCTTGGGATTGCCCGCCAGAAGCGTACGGATGTGCTTGGTCCTGTCGAGGACGCGGATGCCGGCCGAACGTGCCTCGGCAGCGATGGCAGGGTGCTTGGTCGCAATACGCAGACGCTGCTGGATTTTTTTGCAACTCGCGAGAAACTGCTTTCGGACTTCTGGCTGCGCCAACAGCTCGAGCTCACGACCGGAAATGATCAGCAGGACATCTCCGTCGGTTTCCCGTAATCGCTCGGCGAGCGCGGACCATGCCTCTTCCGACTGCGGGAAGAGCACGTGAACCGATGTTGTGCCGGATTTCGGCATGAAGTCTGATCGGGGAAAGCAATCTCAGCGAATCTTTAGGGCCTCGAGTGCGGGAAGCTGTGAACCGGCGACAAAATCGAGCATGGCTCCTCCGCCGGTACTGACAAACGTATAGGCGCTCATATCCAGTCCGTAGCGCGTGTGAAAATCGATCGTGTCTCCGCCACCGACAATCACGGTTGCACCGCGCCCGGCGGCTGCGCGCAACAGTTCGGCCATGCGGATACTGGCAGCAGCGAATTCTTGTTCCTCGTACATGCCGAGTGGGCCGTTCCAGACGATGCACGCTGAGTCTTCAATGATGCGCGAGTACACATCGACCGTTTTCGGGCCGAGATCGAATATCGCTTTATTGGAACCGATGGCAGATAGCTCGACAGCCTGAGCCTGCGCGGAAGCATCGGGACCGGGCGCGACGACGGCATCGATCGGCACATGAAGAACCGCCTGACCGTTGCGTCCGGATGAGGCGAGCATAGCCTGTGCTTGCGGTACGAAGTCGCGCTCGACGAGCGATGAACCGGTATCGACCCCCTGTGCGAGCAGGAACGTATTCGCAATCGCACCACCGACCAGCACATGATCGCCGCGCTCCATGAACGCGGTAATGACCGGCAGTTTCGTTTCAATTTTCGCTCCGCTGACAATCAGTGTGAGAGGCCGCTTCGGCGCATCAATCACCGACGACAAGTGCAGCACTTCTTGTTCCAACCCAAGACCCATGTAGGACGGAAGAAACCGCGGAATACCGGTCATGCTCGCATGCGCACGGTGGCAGTTGGTGAACGCTTCGTTGACGTAGAGATCCGCATACGAAGAAAGCTCCTTCGCGAACGATTCATCATTCGCCTCTTCGCGCGCATCAAAACGGAGATTCTCCAGAAGGATGACCTGACCGGGTGCCAGACCGTCCACCATCTGTTTTGTCTGCTCTCCAACGCACGACGCGGCAAAGAGTACCGGCTGACCAAGTAATCGCTCCAGTACTGGCACCAACGGCTTCTGACTCATCTCCGCCACCACTTTTCCCTTCGGTCTATCTTGGTGCGCAATGATCACGACGGAGCCGCCGTGATCGAGAATAAAACGAATAGTCGGAATGACCGACACAATGCGGGACTCATCGGTGATATGCCCCTCTTCCATCGGTATGTCAAAACCTGCCCGCAGCAGCACGCGCTTTCCTTGAAGGTCGGCATCTGCAAGTGAGCGGTAAGAATGCATGGAGCCAGTGTAAAGGATGCAGGGATTCGCCCCAATGAAAATGTCGAACACTAATTGCAATACGTCAACTACCGACTAAACCTAGAAGCTAACAGCTAACAGCTATAAACTAGCAAGGTGTCTCCCCTTTCGACCATTCCCCTGCTCGCGTTCGGACTGACTGCCCTGCTTGGACTGGCGGTATTGCATCTTTTCCCGCGCTGGAATCTGCTGGACTTCCCCGACCGATACGGGCTGAAGCGTCGCAGACTCCCCTACCCCGGCGGCAGCATCGCGCCGTTGACTTTTTTACTTGTTTTTCCTCTTCTGCAAGCCATAAACGGAAGATCCATCGCGGTCATGTCGTCGGTGATACTTCTTGCAATCACGACATTCATCGATGACCGTCGTCAGCTGTCTCCTCTGCTGCGTCTGGTTGTACAGGCATGCGCGGCAGGCATCGTCGTATTTGCGGGAGATTGCGTCGGCGGACGGATCTGCTCCGTAACCAATCCCCTTGAAGGATGGATAGGAGAAGCAGTGCTCGACCTGAACGGCCTTCTTCCAGCGCTCAGTATTGCCGTCACGATTTTCTGGCTGATGCTGACGACCAACGCGCTCAACTGGTTTGACGGCATTCCAGGTCAAACCACCGCACTGAGCACGATCGGTTTTACAACCATCGGATTTTTATCTCTCAGCGATCGCGTCGACCAGCCGCAGATCGCGATGATCGCTTTTGTGCTGGCTGCAATCGCCTTCGGCTGTTTTCTGTTCGATGTCCCCCCTCCGAAATTCGTCCTCGGTGACAGTGGATCGATGTTCTTCGGTTTGATGCTTGGCATTCTTACCGTCTATGCAGGCGGCAAAGTAGCGACTGCATTCCTTGCACTCGGCGTACCGATCATCGATCTCGTTTTCGTGGTCGTTAAACGGATCAGCGAGGGACGGTCGCCATGGACGGGAAGCATGAGCGGCGAGCATTTGCATCACCGCCTGTTAGCAAAAGGATGGCACCCGCGTGCGATCATCGGACTGACGGCAAGTCTGGGAACGGCTTTCGGCGTGACGGCACTGTTTCTTGATACGACGGAAAAAGTGATTGCCGGTGTAGTTCTTCTAGTGGTAATGGGCGGGTTGTGGAAGTACAGCACGCCACAAAATCCGAATGCTCTAACAATCTAAACTCTAAGCATTGTTACTTTTCCCCCGTAACACCGTATACTCTTGTACGTTCAAGAAACCGGACGTATTTCTTCTCTTTACCCCTCTTCTCTATGAGCTACAGACTGCTCGCTTCAATCATTTCCGGCAGCATGATGCTGTCACCAGCCGCAGCATTTGCGGCGACTGCTACGGCTGAAGCCGCGGCAACAATCGAAATAACCGAGGAAGATGTCATGAATGCAATCATTCCTCAGGATGCAATGATGGACCGCGGAGGCGGCGGATATGGCATTTCGATGCCCTACTACGGCGGAGGCGTCGTTGTCGATGCATCCATCACCAAGGAAGTGACGCCGGACTTCGTTGCACTCAACGCCTACTGCGACATCGGCCGCACGGCTGACCGCGACGAGGCGAAGAGAATCGCCGATCAGATCTTCACCGATATCAAAAACGGTGTCGGCAAGGACGGTCGTGTCCGCCGATCCGGCCCGGTCTCGGTGTATCCGTACTATGACGGCACCGGCAAAGACACCGGATTGTTCATGGCCAACGTCAGCATCATGATCCGCATCTTGAACATGAACGCCGCTCAGCGCATCAGTGACTTGGTCGAGAACGAAGGATGCAGCCTGAACTGGGATGTGCGCCTTCTTGACCCTCAGAGCTTCGAGATGGATATCCTCGACGAGCTGACGTCGCGCGTCAACAAGCGCAAGGCTGTCTTCGAGAAGCTGCTCGGCAAAAAATTGACACGCGTGATCAGCGCTTCACTCTATACCTGGGCTGACGGTTACAGCACCTACGACCCCGAGACAAACAAGGTTGATGCCACCACGACGCTCAATCTGACCTTCGACATCGGCTCCCGCACGTCGTTACCGAAGTCGACTCGCTCGTCGGTAACGCCGAAAGGCTAAAACAGATTTCAGATATCAGTTTTCGGTCATCAGTAAAAAGGGCGCCTGGGGCGCCCTTTTCTGATATCTGTGATCTCCCATCTGACATCTTAATTCCCCGTAAACTCAATCGGGCTACCCATAACACGGAATGGCTCAACCTGAATCACGACCGTGCGTCGACCGCGGGGCAGCATCTTCACTTCGGCAACGCCGTTCTTAAAGTCGAGTGATGACAATACCGGCGGATCGAATTCCGCTTCGCCGTAGGCCGTGCGAAGGTACACATCTTTCTTCAGTCCTGATTCGCTGGCGGTACGACCGTCCTTGTCGAGCAATGTGATGCGCAGAGTCATCCATGTGCGACCGTCAAAACGTGCGGCATGCTGCAATTCGACACTGGCGACCGCTTCAGATGAAGGCACAACAAGCACGGGTGCATTCTCTTTTGGAGCTGTCGGTGTATCGGTGGCAACGGTCTGTGTCTGCTGAACGACAACCGGCGCGACAGAAGAGCTCGATGCGACGGCGACAGGCGCGGGTGCAACGTATGAGCGCGATGCAGCGGCAACGGTGGTTCTACGAGCGGCAACACGCTGTGCGCGGCGCTCGGCAACCGTCAGAACCGTACGACGCGCTCGAGAGGATGCCTGCGTGACGGTTTTCCCCGTGCCCTCCTTCAGCGTGGGCTTAGGATAATTCGCCTGAATGTACAGCATCGGATTGACGGTCAACTGTGATGCCTGACTCTGATTGAGCCCCTTATTGATTGCTGTATATGAATTGAGTCCGGCATTCAGCGCTTCGCTGTAACTGAATGCCCAATACGGATGCCACGGTGCGGTGTCGCGGTCGATCTGGAAGTGCAGGTGCGGGCCGGAAGCGGAACCAGTTTTACCGGAGAGACCGATTTCCTGACCCTTCTGCACAACGTCACCGACTTCCACAAACTGCGCGCTCAAGTGAGCGTATCCGGAGTGGAGAACAGTTTCCATCTGCGGCGTATCGGGGTCGGGCATGTGTGGATGGCGGATCACGATAAAGAGTCCGAAGCCTCCCTTGTCGTTGTCGACACGTGTCACGATACCGTTGGCGATCGCGCGCACCGGCGTACCTTCGGGCACACGGATATCGGTACCGATGTGGCTTCCATCACCTTCGGCACCGGTTTCATATGAGCCCATATGCCCGACCGAGTATACATCTCCTGCGGGAGCGTGATCGTAATGCTTCTTCTGTTCACTCTGCTTATATGCCGGCAGCGGAATCAGCAGATCTTTGGGTACCTGACGATAGGTATTCGCCTCGCCGTTGCCGCCATATGTAGACCAACGCGTGTAATCGGGAACGAACGCGATAGGCGGAACAGTTCCGGTATAGGTCACCAGACTGTCATCGTACTGACCGAGAGCGGCTTTCCAGAACGCATACCATCCGTGCTGCCCCATCATGTTCCCCGAAACGAACGCCGTCAGCGAGAAAACAGCAATCAGAAAAGAGGATTTCTGCTTCATAAACTTGATCGCCTGTTTCGGCGGATCCTTCCGGCGACGGATCGCTTTCCGGGCAAATCCGGCTTTCCTTGCCGACTGCAGACGCATACGCTTCATACGGGTGTGAGTGTGGATGTTCACTAACTATAGTATCATTTTTACTAGTTTTTGTCAATGATAGACCGCGTTCAAATTCCGCTTATAGATGCCAAAAAAACCGCTTCTTGCGGCAATTCTCTGGCATCGAGTCTGTACACCGTCCCGCTCGATATCCATCTGTCCGGACCACTGGGTGCGGGGAAGACAACATTCGTCCAAGGGCTGGCAAAAGGCCTCGGTATCGTCGACCCGATCCTCAGTCCGACGTACGCGCTGGAACAGCGTTACACAACCAAGAGGGATATTCCATTCATTCATATCGATCTGTACCGGATCGATCCCTCGCGATGCGAGGAACTGTTGGCGGCAAGCGATCACCACGATGGAATCCGCTGCATTGAGTGGGCGGATAGGCTCGGCAAGACGTCGCATGACATACCGCGAATAACCGTGCACATGGGCGAGCAGGATGCAGGTCGAACGTGCGATGTAACGTTTGATGATATTCCCCTACCCTCGACCGAGCAGATCGCCGAATGGCAAGCGGATGTGCGGCTGCCCGCGCACATCATCGCACATTGTCATGGCGTGGCCGACATTGCGCGACGGGCCGCACTGCATTTTGCCGACCAAGGGCTCGTCGTTCGACCAGCAGCACTTGAACGCGCCGCGCTGGTCCATGACCTCCTGCGATTCGTCGATTTCAGCAGAAGTCCCGCACAGGGGTTCAACGATACACCGGAGGATCACGCACGATGGAATGCTGTAAAACAAGAATACCCGGACATGCGCCACGAGGAAGCGTGTGCAGCATTCTTGCGTCGGCACAAATATGATGCGCTAGCATCGATCGTCGAAGTCCACGGTCTGCGTCTGCCGTCTCCGGAGCGCGTGACATTGGAGCAAAAAATTCTGTTTTACGCCGACAAGCGCGTAGCCATAGACAAAGTCGTAAGCATTAAGGAGCGCTTTGAAGATTTCCGCCAACGGTACGACAAAGGCGACACCTCGCCGGAATCGATCGTCTGGTATCAGGAAGCGGTCAGACTGGAACAAGAGCTGTTCCCGGACGGACCGCCCTTCTAGAAGGATCGAAGATGCACGCTCCAAAGATCCGCTGTGTTAACATTCAGTTATGAAACAATTCATTCTTGTACTGGGCCTCTTGTGTATGCCGATGATAAGCGCGGCGCAGGAAGCGACAGATGAGCAATCGTTCGAAGCGCAGATTGAACGCATGACACCGACGCTCTGTTTTGACGGATCGAACGGATGCAGTGACGTATTGCTGACAGGCACAAGCGGCGACTTCGACGGAGAACCGTTTACAGTCCAAATTACCCCGCTTGATGCGCTTGGTGGACGAGCACCGGCGTACGAAATCGGTGATCGTGTGATTGTGCAGACGCAAGTGATTGACGGAGAACGACAGTACTTCCTGTCGGATATCGTGAGACGCGGACCGATGGCGTGGCTCCTTGCGGCATTCATCGGTGTCGTCTGTCTGTTTGGAGGATTGCGTGCGTTGCGATCGTTTATCGGGATGGCTGTCAGCCTGGCGATACTGCTTCTATTCATGCTGCCGCGGATTCTCGCCGGGGATTCGCCGGTGGCTGTCGCGCTTGTCGGATCGGCGATCATCATGGTTGTCACGTTCTGGCTCAGTCACGGTTGGAATAGAAAGAGCATCGCCGCACTCGCGGGAACATGTGTCAGTTTAATTCTGACGGCAGTTCTTGCATGGCTCGCATCGATCTATGCAAAACTTGCAGGTACGGCGGATGAAGAGATTTTCTGTCTCCTCTCCAATTATCCGGATCTGAACACGACGGGCATCCTTCTTGCCGCAATCATCATCGGTACGCTCGGCGTTCTGGATGATGTGACCATTTCCCAGTCATCCGCGGTGTTCGAACTCCGCCATGCAAACCCCCGCTGGAACGCACGTCAGTTATACAAAAGTGCGCTGCGCATCGGCTCCGATCACATCGCCGCCGCGGTAAACACGCTGATTCTCGCCTATGCGGGAACCGCCTTACCGTTGCTCCTGCTGTTGGCCGGTGTGCAATCGGGAGAATCGATCTGGACATTCTTAAACCGCGAAGCGATTGCGACGGAAATCGTCCGTACGCTGGTTGGATCGATCGGATTACTGGCGGCGGTACCGCTGACGACGTGGATTGCGAGTTCCATGGCCATAAAGACTGATGCATCAAGACTGGTCCAGCATGGAAGTCATCATCATTAAAAGGTCAGTAGTCATCGGTCATTAGTTGATAGAACGAACGTTTCGTGCGTTTCTCATGACTACTGACCATCAACTGCCTATTAATGAAATACTATTGCATTAGCAAAAAGGATCTATTAGAGTACCCACATGCAATTTGATGAGTTCGTCCATATGCTCCGCAAAAACGGCTACAGAGACACGCAACCGCGTCGTCTGGTGCTGGAGGCGCTCCACACCCTCAAGCATCCGGCATCCCCGTACGATATTCAGGAATGGATTAAGAAACACCACAACCTGAACATCAGCCCGGTCACCGCCTACCGCGTGATCGATCTGTTCACCAAACTGGGACTCGTGCATAAGCATCCATGCGGTGGCGGCTTCGTGCTGTGCACCGATCCTTCATCCGGCGGCCTGCACGGCTATATGCATTGTCATGACTGCGGCACATCGGAAGAGTTTGTCAGCAATGAACTTGCCGGCGCCGTTCAGAAACAAACGATGAAATTCTCCTTCAACGCGCACCGCCCGCTGCTCGAAATTCCCGGCGTGTGCCGTACCTGTTCTGCTCATTAACTTTTCCCTGTTCATCATGACCTTCTCCCCCGCCGTTCTCACCATCATCAGCGTTCTGGGCGTCAGCGCCATTTCACTTTCGGGTGTCATTATTCTTCTGTTGCATGAGCGCATGATGAAAATCGTGCTACCGATTCTGGTCAGCATATCGGCCGGCGCATTACTCGGTGACGTTTTTCTACACATATTGCCGGAAATGACGGAAGAAGGAATCGCCGAATGGTCCTGGCTGATGGTTCTGGGGGGCATTCTTGCGTCATTCATTCTGGAGAAATTCATCCACTGGCATCACTGTCACCATGTCGAATGCGTGGACCATCGTCACCCGCTCGGAGTGATGAATTTGGTTGGAGATTTTTTGCACAATGCACTCGATGGCATTCTGATTGCCGGAAGTTTCATGGTCAGCACGGAACTCGGAATCGCAACGACGATCGCCGTTCTTCTCCATGAGATTCCCCAAGAAATCGGCGACGTCGGCGTTCTGCTGTACAGCGGATTCTCCAAGATGCGCACGATCCTGTTTAACGTCGGAACAGCCTTATCGGCCGTCATCGGCGCGGTTGTCGTGCTGATGCTTGATGCGCCGGCAGAAAATATCGCATCGGTGCTTGTTCCATTCGCCGCGGGTAACTTCCTCTACATTGCCGGCTCCGATCTTATCCCCGAACTGCACAAGGAAACGAACGTTGGAAAATCGTTCCAGCAGCTGCTCGGTATCCTTGCAGGTATTGGAGCAATGGCTGCGCTGTTGTTCCTCGAGTAATGGTTCGGCAAGCTCACCATGACAACAGTTTTTCAAAATAATGCACTTCGACAAGCTCAGTGCGGTGAGCCTGTCGAACCGCTTTTATGATACATACGACCGTCACCCCGAGCCTGCCGAGGGGCCATCCTATCAATGCGTCCACGGCATCATCTCATCGAGCATAATGGAGAGATACTGCGTCATATCGACGCCCAGCAGTGTCGGAGCGGCAATCAGGAGTCCCGCTGATACGCACAGGCTGAGCAGTGAGACAAGCTCGATAGTCGACACATTCTTGCCGAGGCGCACGTGCTTCTTGCCAAGATAGCGATCGACATGTGCGAAAATTTTCAGAAAGTCGTAGAGAATTTTTAATTTCGGCGTAATGACACCGACGGCGCGGAGCAACGTGATTTCCGCAAGCATCACCCCCTGGATTCCCGCGTACAGCGGAAGCGACGGATGGAGGTACACGGCGACCGTCGCACCCATCAGCAGAAGCGACACATCGAGCAGACTTTCGCGCAGCATTCCCTCAACTGTCCTTTTCCAACTCAAACGATGCACGTCACGATACTTGTAGATATCCAGCGCCATGTGCAGCACGATCAGCACAGCAAAAAATCCCAGGTTAAAGAGCGCAGCTGCAAGAAACGTCAGCACCAGATACGCCGCATGGAACGCGGGTAAATCGTCATGCTCATGGGCAAAACTGCGAATCGACCTGAACGTGAAGGCGCTGGAGGATTTCATGTGTGTTATGTATATTTTAACACTTTATTCATATTTTAGCAATAATATCACAGTCTTACCTCCTTTTTCACCTTTGCCATCCTATCCCTTATTTCAGCCTCAAATCCCCTGTCTGACGGCTCATAGAAATCCTGGGGCTGAACCCCGATGGGAAAGTAATTCGCCTGTACCACCGCTCCCGGATGATCATGCGGATACTCGTATCCCTCACCGTACCCCTGCTGCTTCATCCCTTTCACCGGCGCATTGCGCAGATGATTGGGCACTTCCAGAGACGGCGCCGTGTTGATGATCCGCTTCACCGCACCCATTGCTCGCGTCACCGCATTGCTCTTCGGCGCCTGTGCCAGATACACGCATGCATGAGCAAGGAAATACTCCCCTTCCGGCAGTCCGACAAACTCGAACGCCTGCTGCGCGGACATCACCAAATGCAACGCCTGAGGATCGGCGTTACCGATATCTTCAGACGCGAAGATCGCCATCCGTCTAAATATAAATCGCGGCGGCTCACCGCTGTTCAGCATCTTGTACATCCAGATCAGCGCCGCATCCGGGTCTGACCCGCGCAACGTTTTAATGAACGCGGAAATCGTGTTGTAGTGATCTTCTCCTGAACGGTCGTATCTCATGCTTCGCTCTCTGAAGAGCTTCTCCGCCTGCTCAAGCGTAATGCGATTGCCCGCAGTCATGACCGCTAGCTCGAGAGCATTGAGTGCAATTCGAGCATCCCCATTGGCAATCGACGCAATGCGTTCTAATGCCTCGTCGGCGATGGTTACTTTATTCGCATAACCGGTCGATGATGTGAGTGCGCGCTTCAGAATCGCGATCAAATCTGGCACATCGAGCGGCTTCAGAAGGTAGACATGCGAACGTGAGACGAGCGCTGCATTCACCTCGAAGTACGGATTCTCGGTCGTCGCACCGATGAGAATCACCGCTCCGTTCTCAACGTATGGCAATAAGGCATCCTGCTGCGATTTATTGAAACGATGAATCTCGTCGATGAACAACACTGTCTTCTGTCCGAATGTCGTTTTCATTCGCTCTGCCTCTCCGCAAACATCCTTCAAATCCTTTACGCCGCTCATCACCGCATTCAACTGGACGAAATGCGCATTAGTTGTATTGGCAATAATGCGTGCAAGCGTCGTTTTGCCGGTTCCGGGCGGTCCAGACAGAATGACAGACGTCAGCGCATCGTGCTCGATCGCGACTCTGAGAGCCGTTCCGGGCCCGACAATGTGTTCCTGGCCGGCAAATTCCTCGAGCTTGGTCGGTCGGAGTCTGAATGCCAACGGTTCGGCGGTCATCTGGGTCATAACGGATGACCGAGTATAGCAGCCGGAGCGCACACGCAGTATATTCGTATCAGTTTTTCCATTCTTTCTATGACATTGTTCGCCCGCACGCTCGGCATCGCTCTTATCCTCTTCGCTTTGGCCGGGTTATTCCAGAATCCACTGTTCGGACTATTCGATGTGAATGTATCGCATTCGGCAGCGCTTATTCTTTCGGGCGCACTCGGATTGGGTGCATCGGTTGCGGGCAAGTCATACGCCCGATTGTTCCTGATTGTCTTCGGCATTCTATGGGCGCTTATCGCGATTATCGGCTTCGTCAATAACGGCGATATTTTCGGACTTCTGACGACAAACCGCGCGGACAGTTACGTCCACGCGGCGGTTGCATTGGCAAGTCTCGGATTTGGATTTCGCGATTAGTCGTCGATTCTCGTCGTCTCTTCGTCGTCGCCGTCTCCGGCGCGGACCTTGAGACGAAGCGTGTCGCCGTCATCCGCATCGTTGTTGATACGAACGCGCAAAGTGATGGTACGGTCATCGTCTTCGTCGATCTCGATGTCGTCCCAATGAATCTCGTCATCCTCCTCCTCATCGCCGCCGTTTGATGCATCAAGGAAAGACATGCCTTCGTCGAGTTCGGCGATCACTTTGATCTCAACATCGTCGTCTTCGTCATTCTGAAGCGTGATGCGGTACTCAACTTCGTCACCGACGCGGGCGGGATCGCGAGAGTCGGTGATGGACACATCAATATCTTCATCGCCCGTGTCGTCGTCATCGTCATCATCTCCGTCATCGTCGACGCGCGTCGTTTCGGTCTCCTCGTCGTCATTTGCAGTGAACTCGATGCGGATGGTATCGCCATCATCGGCATCGTCATCGACACGGACGGTCAGCGTCACAGTCTCCTCTTCATCTTCATCGAGACGGATATCATCCCAGACGACTTCGTCCCGCTCTTCATCGCCGTCATCGGACGCGGAAACGAATTCAACCTGCGGATCCAATACTGCGCGGATATCGACGCGGATGTCATCGTCTTCCCGATTCTCGATCTTGATCGTGTAGCGAATCGTATCACCAGGTTCGACCGGATCCGGTGAATCGGTCACTGTGAGCCTTACCGCTTCATCGTCGTCGTCATTATCATCATCCTCGACGGTGATGTACTTGCTTGCTTCGCTATCCTCCACTTCGGCTTCGATACCGATGCGGTCGTCTTCGTCATTGTCATCGGACACGCGCAGGGTCAGAAGCAAGGTATACGTCTCATCTTCGTCGACGTCGATGTTCTCCCATGTCACCTCTTCGTCGTCTTCCAAATCACCGCTGTCGGACGAAGATACGTATTCGAATTCATCCTCGTCGAACGTCACGCGGACGTCCAGATCATCGAGATCATCATTATCATCGTTACGGATTTTAATCCGGAATGTCACAGTATCATCGACATCGACTCTTTCATCGGATGCCGTGATGTACAGGTAGAGATCGTCGTCATCATTGTCGTCTTTCTCGTCGTCGTCATCATCGTCATCATGCTCAGCTCCGTCGAATACTTCGGTGATAATCTCATTGGCCTGAGCGGATGTGATCGGATTGAGAATGTTTACAACGGAAGAAGGAATGGCATCGCGCCGGGACATCTCCTCCAGATACGGGCGATACCACGGGCTGCCAGACTGAGCGACGTATCCGTCTGCACGGAGCGCGATAGTCGCGGCTTCAATAAACGTAACCGGCGTGTCGGGACGGAAATAGCCGTCTGCTCCTCCTTTCACAATGCCCTGAAGTTTTGCGGCGCAAACGGCAGGAGCGTACGACTGATTGCGAACATCGGGAAAGCAGTTGTAGCCGTCGCGGGCGCCGCCGAGACGATCCATGACTGTCTGCGTGAACATCGCGCGGCTGTAGTCGCCGTATACGGGCGCATAGTACTGCGCCTGAGCGATTGCTGGCAGCAGGAGGGCAAGAGCTGAAAGGATACGAACTGACTTCATAAAAGGTATGGAGAAGAACAGGATGTACAGTATATATGACAATTTTTCGTTGAAAAGAGCAAATGTTGTGAAAATCCCTTTAAAATGAGATCATCCCCGTCATCATCGGGGCGTAGCTCAGTTGGCTAGAGCGCCTGCTTTGGGAGCAGGAGGTCGCGAGTTCAAGTCCCGCCGCCCCGACCAATAACCCTTTTACACTGCGTAGCTCA
>CAYXNG010000015.1:0-20383 GCA_964466635.1 uncultured Candidatus Peribacteria bacterium
CCGTCTCTACGAGATCGCCGTCCTGTATCCGTACCCGATGAACCAGAAAGAAGAGTCTGAACTGCTCAAAGGCATTCAGGCGATTTTCGACGAAGCCGGTGCCAAAGAGATCTTCAAAGATGTCTGGGGCCGCCGCGGTCTCGCCTACAAGATTGGAGGCTACGACGAAGGGACATTTATCATCTATTACCTCGAACTCGATCCGTCCAAGATCACCGAGATCGATGAGGCGCTGCGCATTCTGAAGGGCATGCTGCGCCACATGATCGTGAAGCCGCCGAAGCACTATCAGATCGCATCCTATGCCGACAGTGAGAAGAAGTGGAAAGAGGCAAGCCGATTGGAAGGCGAGCGCAAGCATCAGGAGCGTGAAGAAAAGAAGCTGAAGCAGGTCGTCGAAAAGGCCAAGCGTTCGAGCAAGGTCGCGGAGTCGAAGAAGGTCGAAGCAGAAGCAAAGCCGATGACCGAGGCTGACCTCAGCAAGCAGCTCGACAAGCTTATTTCCGATAAAGACCTCGAACTGTAATCCTTCAAGACGGCCCTTTGGACCTCCTCAGGGTGACATTTATTTCTCTCTTTGATTCCCATCCCTCCCATGCCAGCCCCCCGACGTCACAACAATCAAAATCAGAACCGCGGCGATCCGCGTCAGAAGAAGTGTGCGTTCTGCGAGAAGCAGGCGCTCTACATCGACTATAAAGACTACAGCGCAATGAAGCCGTTCACCGATTACTTCGGGAATATCCGCGCGCGCTACTACAGCGGCGTCTGCCTCCGCCACCAGAAGATGTTGAAGATGGCGATTGAGAAGGCTCGCTTCATGGCGATGCTGGCGTACCGCAAGTAATTGAAAATTCAGAATGTAGAATTGAGAATTGGCGGCCACAGGCCGCCTTTTTTCTGTCTATCAAAAGCGATAAACTGAGTGTCCTATGTCAGGACATTCAAAGTGGCATAACATCAGAGTGAAGAAAGGCGCTGCTGATCTCAAACGCGGCAAGATCTTCACGCGGCATGCGAAGCTGATCGAAATCGCTGCCCAGAAAGGCGGTGATCCGACCATGAACCCCAGTCTGCGCACGGCCATCGACAATGCAAAGGCGGACTCCGTGCCGAACGCGAACATCGACCGTGCTATCAAAAAGGGAAGTGGAGAATTGAAGGGAGAGCGGATGGAAGAAGTTGTCTACGGCGGATACGGTCCCGCCAATACCGCATTGATTATCGAGTGTCTGACGGACAACAAGAATCGCACGCTCAGTAATATCAAAGTAGCACTGACGAAGAATGGTGGGAGTTTTGCAGAGAGCAGTTCTGTTCTATGGATGTTCGAGAGAAAAGGCGTCGTCAGTTTTCAGATGTCAGATGGCAGTACGAAATCTCTCGATGATCTTGAATTGGAGTTGATTGATGTCGGTGCGGAAGAATTTGAATCTGATGATGGAACGGTGACCGTGACGACAGATATGTCGAATTGGACCAGGGTCCGCGACTATCTGAAGTCTGCAGGATTCGACGTACAAAGTGCCGGTTTGAAATACATCCCGACACAGAAGTCAGAGATTAACGATGCAGAGACCGCGCAGAAATTAATGAATCTGATTGACGCAGTGGAAGAGGACGATGATGTGTCTGAGGTGCATACGAATGCGGAGATCGACGAAAGTGTGACCTCTAGCTTCTAGCTACTAGCCTCTAGCACGTTTTGCTGTGAGGGCTTTATGAAAAGCACCCAGTTGCTTTCCTAGATTCTGCATCATTTCCAATAGTTTCTGCTCTGAATCTTCTGATATATACGATAGTTCTTTTGCGAGAATGATTTGTGTCTTTAGCTCACCCCAAGAACCTCGAGCGATCACAAGAAAGTTTGCGAAATCTGCATCAGTTCCTCTTTGACTGCCTTCGGCAATATTCGATAGAATCGAAATCGCACACCGTCGCATTTGAGAAGTAAGGCCGTAGATTTCTTCTTTTGGAAAATTTCTCGTTAACTGATAGATAGCTTTGGCCAGAGCCATTCCTTCTGTCCAGATACGTAGATTTTCGAGAGGTGAATGAGGCATGTAAAAATCATAAACAACTTTTGTATAAAGACGTGCTTTAGGGCTTTAGTACACTAAAGCACTTTTTTGCTTGCTAGTAGCCAGAGGCTAGTGGCCAGCAGCTATTCGATCGTTAACTCAATCGAATCCTTTGCCTCATTCCCCGCAAAATCCGTCGCAACAACACGCAGTTCATAAGTGCCGGGGTTCAAATCCTGCTCCCAATCGAGGCGGTAGGGAGCCTGCGGTTTGGTACTGAGGAGTCGACCATCAAGGTAGAACTGCACGTACTTGATGCCGCCGTTATCGTCAGCATCGGCCTGCAGCACCAACGTTTCACCGGACTTAGCGGAAATGTCTCCGCGGGGGGAGGTGAATGCGACCGACGGATCACTGCGATCTTCTTCGAAGCGGAAGGTCACCTCATCGGTTGCCTCGTTGTAGTACTCGTCGACGACGGTCACTTTCAACACGTGCTCACCGGATTCCTTAATGGAGCGGGGCACTTGGATGGCCATTGTGAATGGTTCGGCAGCTACAGAGCCGACCGGCTTACCATCAATCTCAAATCGGATTTCACGGATGCCGGAACCGGCGGCCATATCGAGTTCCGGCTGGAAGGACGGATAGGATGCCGTGCCGTTATCGCGCGGATATTCAATCTGCACGGTCGGCTTCAACTGGCGACCCGGAGTCAGACTCAAGCGACAGGATTCGGTTGGTGCGAGAGGGAGGGGCAGCACCGTACCCGAAGAAAAGGTGCCGGTTAGCGTGTCGTACGACTTCATCGCATTTTCCGCCCACGAGATCACCGCTGCTTGCCATTGAGGGAAGCGTGAGCTCAGCACTTCCTGAGGCTTGAAGAAGCTGCGCTCCTCCACTGCTTCCGCGGGGCATTCATCCGATGCAAGCAGGCCTGTCACGCGATCAACTTCCAGTTGCACACATGCCGGGTCCGATTCGCTCGGTGCACGCTCAGTGCGGAAGACGTCGGAGACACGCCGGTCAACCGGCGTACATTCGGTTGGCAGCTGTCCGGACAGCGTCGAGATCTGCGGCTGGACGATGCCTGACGGAACCGTGAACGCTGCGATGGGATTTTCCAGCTTCTTGTGTGCCTGCACCATGAAGTCTTTCCAGATCGGCGAAGCCTGCGAGAGTGACTCCGCTTTTGCAGCGAGTGGGGAAGAGTCCGCATTGCCGATCCACACGCCGGTGATGAGATTGGGCGTGAAGCCCATCGTCCATAGATCCGACGGTCGACGCTCGGTGCATCCTCCGGTCTCTCCGCGATCCAAACACTTGTTGCTGGTACCGGTTTTTGCAGCGGCCTGGAAGCCCGGAACCGACAGGACGTTCTGCCAGTATTCATTGGGTCGTGCACTGACATCGCTCAGAATCGATGTGATCTGATAAGCGATTTCCGGATCGATCGCTTGCGACCCCTCGTTCTCCGGCGCCTCATACAAAATGTTGCCGCGGCGATCGGTGATCTTGCGGATACTGACCAGCGACCTGCTGATGCCGCCGTTCGCAAACGTTGCGTATCCCTGGACCATTTCGCTTAGAGGCGCCTCGCCTGCACCGAGTGCGAGAGGCCATCCGTACTGGAAATCTGGATTGTTCTGAACAAATTGCTGCTTCTGTTCCAGCGGCGTGGGAATACCCATCCGAGACACAAGAGGCAGGATGTCTTTCTCTTCACCGCCGAGGAAGTAGGCTTTGATGGCGGGGATGTTGCGCGATGCGCCGAGCGCGCGACGGATATTCGTCAGGCCCCAGAAGCTCCCGTCGAAGTTCTGCGGCTGGTCTTCTCCGAATTTGGTCGGCACGTCGTAGAGGACGGTTGCGGGACTGTATCCCTTCTCGAAGGCGGCTGCATAGATGAATGGTTTGAAGCTGGAGCCTGGCTGACGCGGGGCTCTGGCCATATCGACTTTGCCGTCGAATTCTTCGTCGTTGTAATCGCTGTTTCCGACGTATGCCAGAATTTCGTTCGTTCCTGCCTTCACCGACAGCAGGGCAATGTTGCGCGCCTCGTACACGTTGCCGATGTCATCTTTCTTGGCGGTGACGAGATTCTCCGCGATCTGTTGCAGATCCCAGTCGAGCGTTGTCTCAATGGTTAAGCCGCCCTGATTAAGGATGCCTTCATCGGCATCTCCGCCGAGGAGTTCTTCAACCTGTGATTTCACCCACAGCACGAAGTGCGGAGCCCGGATGTTTTCGCGGTGCGGTGAGAAGGTGATCGTTTCCAAGTCTTTCAGTGCGGCGAGACGCTCGGCCTCGGTGATGTATTCGAGATCCTGCATGTTGCGCAGCACCTGGTCCGTGCGGCCGCCGATGTAGACCGTTGTCGCTCCTGTGCCGATACGGTTGCCCAACAGGCCGATGGTCACGTCTTCCTCCGGAATGTCGTTCGAATCGGTGATGCGTCCCGCAATAACATCCGCCTCAATCGATTCGCTGACGGTCGTGCGCAGATGAGATCCGTATGGGCTGAAGTACGACGGGCGCTGGGGGAGTGCCGCAAGAACCGCGGACTGCGCGAGCGTCAGATCTTTCACCGGCAGATTGAAATACGTGCGGCTAGCGAGTTCCGCGCCGTAGACGTTCTGACCGAACGGGATCCAGTTCAGATACAACGAGAGGAGCTCGTCTTTACTGTAGGTCGATTCCAACTGGCATCCCAGGATGATCTCCTTCAGCTTGCGGTTGATGATGTTGTCCTTCTTGATATCGAGCGCGTTACGCGCAAGCTGGCGCGTTAGCGTCGATGCTCCTCCGGCCTGACCGAAGCGGATGAAGACACGGGCGATGGCGCGGATATCCAGACAGCCGCGCGTGTAGTAGCGCTCGTCTTCAATCGCAACAATCGCATGTTGCAGATGAAGAGGCAGTTGATCGGCTTCGACGAAGGCGCGGTTCTCCTCTCCATACAATCGGTAGAGTTCCGTTCCCTGCCGATCGACAATCACCGAACTCTGTGAAGCGATGAGGCTTCGCGGGTCGGAGATATCCGGCAATGTCAGCCAGAGGAATGCGCTATAAAGAACGCCGAAACCGCCGCCGAACAACACTGCATCGCGCAATAATTTCTTCCATCCGCGAGCGCGAAGAAATGCAATCCATGCACCCAATCGTTCGCTCCACGATTGTCCGCCGCGCGGTTGACGCAGAACTGGTCGTTTCCTCGGCGGCATGCCGTTGTTGTTGCCAAGATGTACGCGAACAGGCGCGGATACGCGGGGTGTATCTTCCGGCATGTCACGGTTCAGCGAACGCGACGAGAAGGGTGTGTTCTCCATGAGACATCCAGTGTAGGGGCATGCCTTCCCTTTCTGCAACGGACTTGGGCGGGTATTCTGTCATCCGATGAACGCCCGTTTTATCCGGATTATCGGCTCATCGGCTGCCATGCTGGCTGTTCCTGCCGTTGCTTTGGCACAGCAAGGGGCATATTTGGTCGTAGGAACGGGGACGTCCTACACGTTCTGGGAGGTTATCAACCGTATCATTATGTACTTGGCGGGGGCTATTTCCGCTGTTGCCATGACGATGTTCGTCGTCGGAGCGTTTTTTATCACGTTATCCGGCGCCAAAGAGGATTATCGTCAAAAGGGCAAAGATCTTATTTTCGGCTCGCTTATCAGTCTTGCCGTCGTTCTGGGGGCATATGCGATTTTGAGAACGGTCGACTTCTTCTTGACCTCGTAAGAAAGTCCTAAAGTGCTGTTGCACAGGCCTTTTTCCGCGTATACTGGCGTATATGGCCGATCATGGACATCTTCCACCCGATGTACTGGAGCGACTTGAAAAAGCCGAGCAGTTGAAGCTGTCCGGCGATTACGTCAGTGCATTGATGATTCTGGAGGATTTGGTCTTGGACGACCCCAGCAACGTCGCGGCATTGGAAGAAATTGCAGACAACGAATTGTCGTTGGAGCGGTATCCACGTGCCGAAGTTGCGGCAAGCCAGGCGGTCGCACTCGATCCGTCCAGTTACACCGGTCACTATATTCTTGGATTTTTGCGTTCACGCGAGGGCAAGTGGGATGAGGCACTCAAGCGATTGAAGGAAGCCAACAGGCTGAAGTCGAATAACCCAGAAATACTCCGCTGTCTGGGATGGGCATTACTGCGTGGCGGACAGAAGCCCCAGGGGATTGTCACCCTTGAACGCGCGCTCAACCTCGATAGCGATAATCCGCTGACACTCTGCGATCTTGGTGTGGGATATTTGGAATTTAACAATGTCTCGAAGGCACGAGCGCTGCTGCTTCGCGTGCTTGATTTAGACCCGACGAACCAGCGTGCAAGTGAATGTATTTCGATGCTCGATCGTTTGGAGAAACAGGAGAAAGAGGTGAAGACGAAGATCGTTTAGTTTTTAGGTTTTAGCTGATAGCTGTTAGGGCATCCGTTTTTTCTATCAGCCAAAAGCTAACAGCTATAAGCTCCGTCTTTTTTTTGATACACTGTGATCCATGGTCAGCTTCAGCGACTCCATGGGTTCGATATCGCACGCATTCAAGCGTGCAGTGCGACAGATCACGCGTGACCGGACATGGGGGATGACGCTCCTTCTTCTGTCGTGCGTGATGTTGCTGGTGCAGATGCTCTTCACGTTTCTGCTCGGCGTGCGCGGAGTCGGCAATCTGCTGACCGAACGCTCCGCCGTGCAGCTGGAAGTAACCGGTACCGCCAGTGAACAGGATATCCAGGAATTATATGTACTTCTGGGTGATCATCCATCAGTCCGTTCGGTTGAGTTTCTGTCCAAGGAGCAGGTCTACGAACGGCAGAAGCAGTTAAACCCTGACGACATCGCGTTTCTGGAACAGTACGATTTCGATAATCCGTTTCCCGATATTTTTTCCCTTACCCTGACGTCGCTTGATGCATACGATGCACTTGCAGGAACGCTGCAAACCGACCGCTGGAAGAGTGTGGTCGACCCTTCCTTCCTTGCGACATCGGCCGATCATGAGCAGGAAGTGCGTTCGCTTCTGCAGGTAACAGACGGTCTGTATACCCTTAGCATCATATTCATGGCACTCGCGTTCGTGCTGCTCTGCAGCGCGGTGTTCGAATGGACGGTCAGGACCGCTGCCCGCAGGGGGCATGAGTTGCATTTGGCGCACATGCTCGGCGCGCGGCCACTGGCGGTATTGCTGCCGCTCAGCTGCGAAATGACACTGTTGCTCATCGGCGCGGCGGTCATCGGTACCGTTGTCATGGTGACGCTGCTTTTCCTGTTGCCGCTCTTCATGCCGGCCTTCGCGCTCGAAACGCCGTTTGCGCTGCTGCAGTCGGAGTTGCTACCGCTGCTCATGGTAGTGCTGCCGGTATTCCTCCTCATTCAAATCGTTGTCATTCCCGTACTCTCGTTGGCGGGAGTAGCCGTCGGTGTCCGGCATAAGCTGCCGCAGTCGTTTTCCTTGTTTTCCTGATGCCCCGACGCGAAACCGTTGATGCGGTGGTACTGCGCGTGATCGATATCGGCGAAGCCGATCGATTCTGCATTCTTCTGACGCGGGAGCGCGGGCGGCTTGCGGCACGTGCCAAGGCCGTTCGTAAACCCGGCAGCCGGATGGGCGGATGTCTTCTGCCTCTGCGGCGGGTGAATGTTGAGATTCATGAGAGTGATCATCATCTGCTTATTGTCGGGGCGGCGGACCGTCAGCAGGCAGATGTTACCGGTTTCTCTTTCGGATCATTCATGCGGTCGACACAGGGCATCGATGTCTTGCTGTCACTGATTGAAGATAATGAACCGCTGCCTGCGGTGTTCGATCTGCTCTGTTCATTCCTGTCATCTACCGATGATGATAACGGTGTACTTATGGCGTTTCAGGCGCGGTTATTGCACTTGCTCGGGCTTCTTCCGTCCAATGTGTCGGATCAGCGCGTCGCCCGTCTGCCGATTGCAGCCCAGGGATTTATCCGTGCCGCTGCATCGCCGCTGCCGTTCTCGGCGCTGGCTGAACTGATTCCGTCCTATGCCGAACTGTCGCTCTTCCTGAACCGGATTGTCGATGAACATGCGACGCGTCCTCTAAAATCACGGGACATCGTCTTTAGTCATTAGCTCTATCAACTACCAAATAATGACTAATGACTAATGACTTAATCGGAAATAATACTCTCTCCAGCCTCGGCATTGGTCAGTGATCCACTTCCGGCTGTCAGCTTATCCACTCCAATCTGATAGAAGAGCGGGCGCGCTTCGTAGACGGAATAGGTGCCCTGCACCGTTTCTTTGCCGTCTTTCTGTACCGTGCGGAACCAAGCCGTGCGCATGCCGTTTACCGCTTCACCGACCTTTCGCCGCGTGCCCGGAGCGATTTCCAGCGTTTCCTCGGTTTTCGGCGGCGGAGCCGCGCGGAAATCCCAACTGAACGGTCCGATTACCTGCGACGTCCGATCGTCCTTTGTGCCGTAGTACAGGAAGTATGCTTTGGTATTGGGGACATCGATGACGGTTTGTATCAGCAGCGCACCGGGGCTGTCGTTCAGAAATTTAATATCGATGTTCGGCGGATACACCGTCGCATCGGTGCCCTGGGGAGCATAGTAGTGTACGGCGTAACTGTGGTTCTTGCGTTGCACGATCGGGAAGCCGTATTCCCATACTCCACGATAGGCCGTGGAGCTTACCTGGCACAACCCTCCGCCGTAGTCGGGAATCGTCTTGTCTCCAATAATCGTCAGCTCTTTCAGGTATCCCGCGCTCGCATCGACGGGACCCAGTGTTTTGACGAACGAGAATGTTTCACCCTGTTCAATCAAGTGTCCGTTGAATCTATTGAGGCCGACTGTCACGTTGTGAATGCGGTTTCTGGTCGATCCACTGAAATCGGACTCGCCGATTGTGACGAGCTCAGCGATGCCTTTCGATCGCAGTTCTTCGTCGAGCACTGTGACCTGTGGTTGTGTTTCGATCATCGGCAGCATGATGTCGGTGACGCCGTTGGTGAGAGCCTCGGCGGTCAGGCGCGCCGCGCCGCGGACATCAACGTTGCGTCCGGGGAATCCCTCTCCTTCAAAGACAATCGATCCGGAGGCATTACGGCTGATGGTGACACTACCCGCTTGCCGATCGAGAACGGAGGCAATGCGGGCGCTGATGGTTGCGGCAATCGCCTCCTCGTTCCAAGATGGCTGGATGCCTTTGGCGAATCCCTGCGGCAGGGGATCGACCGTGTCGCCGTCCACACGAAGTTCGGCCGGTGGAACCACGGACTGGCCGTTGTAGGTCCACGTCTCCCGTTCGCCTTGCCAGCCTGTCATCTGCGTCGCGCCGATTGTGAAAATATGATGCTTGTAGCGGTACGTCAGGTTTGGCAGCGCCGCTTCGGCCTTGAACGGGAAGAAACCGAGGAACCCGAAGAGTCCGAGGATGCCGAGGATGGATCGCTGAAATCCCACGACTCTAGTGTGCAGAAGGAAGTGACGAATGGAAAATGAAAAAATAGGGAAACTTTGTGTCACTCTGCGGGACTCCTCAGTATGACACGGTTTTAGAATCCCGATCCGCGCACACTATCGCGGTAGACATCACCCGGCCGTTCGACTGGGCGCTGGTTAAATAAGTTTTGTTGTGGAAGAGTCGGACGATTGGCATCCAGCGCGGGCGGAGGCGGCAACTCATCGAGTGCACGGTTCACCAGTGCATCCGCTCGATAATTATCTTCACGGGGAATGTGCACAAAGACGACGTCCGGTAACTCGTCGGCGATTTTTTTAATCTCTTCAAAGAACGGCTGCAGCGTTTCCATCTTCACCCGGTATTCGCCGTTCAGCTGCTTTACCACCAGCTCGGAATCGAGATGGCAGATCAGGCGATTCGGATGAAACTGCTCGGCCGCTTTCAGCCCTTCAATCAACGCCCGATACTCGGCGACATTGTTGGTCTCGATGCCGATTCGCATTTTTCCTTCTTTCAACACTTCGCCGCGGACGGGATCTTCAATGATCCACGCAATGGCTGCCTGTCCGGGATTGCCGCGTGAACCTCCATCGGAAAACAAGTGGAGGGTTCCGCCAACCGTCATTTCCTCTCCATCGGGACCTTCTTGTGTTGCCGGCTCATATTTCTGCAGAGCCTCCTCGATGGTTTCTTTCACAAACTGCTCGCGATCTTTGATCTTGGGAAAGATCTCGGCGAGACGGCGTTCGAGAGAAGAGGGGATGCGGAGCACGACTACTAGCTTATAGCTTTTAGCTGATAGCTTCTAGATGCTACTTCAGAAGGACTTGCATGGCCGCGTCCAGCTGCGGATCCTGACCAGCCAAAATCTGCTCGCGGGTGCGGTCAACGACGATGTCCGGCATGACACCTTCGGTGCTCAGATTACGCCCCTTCGGCGTCAGCCAGTGCGCGACAGTCACACGGAGACTCGTACCATCGGACAAGTCGATCACTTCCTGAACCGTGCCTTTACCGAAGCTCTTCATGCCGACGATTGTCGCGCGATCGCTATCTTGCAGGGCGCCTGCGCTGATCTCCGATGCGCTCGCCGATCCCTCGTTCACAAGCACAACCAGGGGAAGATCGGGGATGATCGCGCGGCCGGTGACGTAATGGCGCTGCGGCTGACTTCCACGTCCCGCCACCTCGACGACCATTCCTTCCTTCTGGAACATTGATACCAGCGCGACCGCACCGTCCAGGTACCCTCCGCCGTTGTAGCGCAGATCGATAATGAATCCTTTCAGTGCCGATGCGTCGACGCCGGACAGAAGATCGCGGATTTCCGCGATTGTCTCGTCGCCGAATTGATTGATTGCCAGATACCCGACGGCTCCTCCCGTTCCGTTTTTCACTTCGTATTCCGCGCTCGGGACCGTGATGTCGTCACGTTTAATGTTCATGGTCAACACCTCGCGCGTGCTCTCACGGCCGATCGTGAGCTTGACCGTCGTCCCTTTCGGCCCGCGGACTTTTGCAACCACATCTTCCAGCGGCTGGCCGGCAATATCCTCGTCATTCACGCCGAGGATGATGTCCTCCGGCAGCAGCCCTGCGGCTTCGGCGGGCGATCCCTTCAGAGGTGTCACGATGACGATTTCACTTCCGCTTTGGCTCAGCTGCGCGCCGATTCCCTGAAGATGGCCGCTCAGGCTTTCCCGAAAATCGGTGTTCTCTTTCGGTGTCATAAACACGGTGTATGGATCACCAACGGCCTGCACCATGCCGCTGATGGCACCCAACACCATTTCTCTCGTTTTGAGGTCGCCCGGTTCGATGTACTTCGTCTGAAGCAGTCGCCAGACGTTCCAGAGCAGAGAAATGTCGACATTTTCCTCGGGGTCGACCATTGTCCCACCGTTCGAGAGTGCGTCGATCTTGTGCTGCAGGGTATAGACCTCTTGGCCTGCGGCAATCGTGCCTGCCTGCCACCCAATGATCAGGGTGACGACGGGGAGGGCGATCGAGAGAATCAGGCGGTTTGTGCTCGACATCGGTATGAGAAAAGGGATAATTCTGCCCTACAATAAGCCACGTATGACGAATGCGCCAGTAACATCGGGTAAAAAGAAGCAGAAGAATCAGACGATTCAAACGAATCAACAGGTTGACGATCCTGCCATTCACTCCTCAATGCGGGTGGCGGATATTCTGACTATTTTGCCGGAAGCGGAAGCGTTGTTTGCGCAGAACGGTTTGCACTGCGGCGGATGCGGTGTCGGGGGAGCGGAGACGCTGGAAGAAGCGGCTGGCATGCACAGTATGGATGATGGTGATTTGGCCGATCTTGTGACCGACCTCAATATTCTTCTGTCGCGAAGACCCAATCGTCCTCAGACAATCGCGGTTACCAAACCAGCAGCCGACGCACTCGCGTCGATTCTCACAGCAGAGAATAAAACCGGTTGGACGCTTCAAGTCGGCCTCGATGATGCAGGAGGATTCAGTCTGGATATTGTCGAACAGCCCGTTGTCGATCATCACGTATTCACGGAACACGGACTGACGGTCAGCGCTTCACCGCTGACGCTCAAAGCGATCGGCGGATCGACGGTTGATTACCGTGACGGGCGATTTAAATTAGATCTTCCATCAGGCGGCAAAAAATCATGCGCTTGCACGAATGGAGGCGTATGTTCCTGTGACGGGGGACAGTGTGAATGCGCTTAGTAGTCGAAGAGCTCGTCCTCTTTGAAGAACCGCTTCACTTCTGCAGCTGCAGCTTCCGGCGAATCGGACGCATGAGCAATGTTCACCATTTTGCTCAAACCCTCTTCTTTGCTGCCGAACTCCGCGCGGATGGTCCCCGGTGCGGCCTGCAGAGAATCGGTGACGCCAAGCATATCGCGCATGGTCGAAATGATATTCTCTCCCTCCAACACCATCGCGATGACCGGTGCGCTGCGCATGAACTCCTCGACCGACGGATAGAACGGCTTATCGGCGATGTGTGCATAGTGTTCGCGCAGAATGTCCGGCGAAAGATGCATCATCTTGCAGCCGCGGATGGTGAATCCCGCTTCTTCGAAACGGTTGATGACCTTACCGCATACGCGCTTGGTAACAGCGTCGGGCTTCAGGAGGATGAGAGTCTGTTCCATAGGATAGGAGCGAGGAAGTGGGATCTAGGAGCTAGAGGGGGCGCATTGTGCGCAAAAGGCTTTCTAAAGGCAATATCAAATTATCTACGGACGCCCGTAGGGCTGATATTCAGCTGGCGGGTCGTCGGATCGATCAGTTTCAATTGCTGGCGCAGACAGATGCGCAAGCCGCTTGCATCAGACTGCTTGGCACACTTTTTCTTTGCTTCCTCCATATCAGCTGATGTGATTTTGCGGGTGTACGTCTTCTTCTCGGCCGGAGCGTTTTCGCGGACGGTCTTACGCTCTGCATAGAACATCTTTTCGATCTCCTGCTGTTGCTGGCGGAACTGCTTGCGCTTCGTATTGATTGAATCCAGATACGCCCGCAAAGCGGTCTGATATTCGCTGCCCGTACCCAATGCCGCGTTTTCTTTGTACCAAGCTGCGCGCTCTTCGCTCAGTGCGTCATTGAAATCTTTCAGCAGCGTTTTCATGCGTTTGATTGCATCGCCGATGCAGCGTCCTTGATCGCGCTCATTGCGACCCGTGCAGAGATCGGCTGCTTTGAAAGCTTTCTGTTCGGCGAGAATGTCATCGGATGTGGCGGCCAGCGCGGGAGCAGCCGACGTCAGACAGACAGCTGCGACGGATGCGGAGGCAATGATTCGTGAAAGATGCATGAGAAATGGAGGAATGTTGACCCTATTCTCCGCGACCGACTCGCATTAGGCAAGAATGATGCGCCGGATTATTTCTGCATTAGTCCGGACAAGTGAGCTTCGTTGAGATTCTTACCGATCACAACAAGGCGCAATGCGTCGCGGGTCAGCAGTTTTTTCGCCAGGGAATCAACCTGATCTTTTGTGACATTGTCGATCTTGCCGAAGTACTCGGGCACATCGCGGACGGCAGGGTAGAGCAGGCATTGCTTGCCGTAGAAGTGCGCGCGCTCTTCACTGTCTTCCATGTCGAGTGTGATTTTGCCCTTCAGATATTCCTTGGCACGGACAAGCTCGATGTCGGTAATACCGCCTTTCGCGATCTCGTCGTACTCGTGGATAATGGCTTCAATGGCAACGTCCAGACGGTTCTGATCGATACCTGCGCGTGTCGAGAGAGCGCCTGCATCAAGATAACTGTCAGTTTCGGTCGAGATGTAATAACACAGGCCGCGTGCTTCACGAATGCGGAGGAACATGCGTGAGCTCATGTTTCCACCGAGGATGATGGACAGCAGCTTGTGCGGGAAGTGATCAACGTCCTGTGATGAAACGCCGGGAACACCGATGACGAGGTGAGCCTGCTCGGTGTTTTTGTCGCGCAGAAATATCTTCTTGTCGCCATAGGCATCGAGTTTTTCGAACGTCTGCTTCTGCGATCCTGTCAGCCCTTCAAAGTATCGGTGAGCAAGATCCATCGCTTCTTCGCGGGTGATGTTACCAGAGAACACGAGGACCGTATTTGCTGCGGTGTAGAGGGCATCACGGTGCTTTTTGAAATCGCTCTGCTGCACACTCATAATTACCTGCTCGGTTCCGATGGTGTCCCAACCGAGCGGGTGATCGCCGAAGAGTACTTCCTCAAAATCCCATCCTGCACGGTACATCGGCGTGTCCTGATACATGCGCTCCTCTTCCATAATCACCCCACGCTCCTTATCGATCTCCTCCGCGGGGAAACTTGCGTGGAGCATCATGTCACTGAGGACATCGCATGCGAGTTCTTTCTTCTCCGCCGCCAGCTTCACGTAGTACCCCGCATACTCTTTGCCCGTAAAGGCGTTGAAGTCGCCGCCGACACCGTCGATCGCCGCACTGACTTCCTCCGTCGTCTTGTACTTGATGCCTCCCTTGAAGAACATGTGCTCCAAAAAGTGGCTGATGCCGCGCTCGTTCTGTTTTTCATAGCGTGAACCTGCGCCGGCAAAGAGCATCACGGTGACGGCCGACGTGCCCTGCACGGGGGCAGTGAGCACGCGGAGGCCGGAGGGGAGAGTGTCGAGGGTGTACATAGACGAAAGGGAGGAATCAGGAGTCAGGAATCAGCTCTTAAGAGATAGGCATGAAGTTGGCGATCAGCAGCAGGACAAACAGGATAACGAGAGGGATAGCGATACCCGCAAGCAACCCGTGAGACAAGTCCTCATCTTTGCGAATGCTGCGATACAGGCTGAGGCCTCCAAAAAGCAGTCCGGCAAGCAGTAGCGGCAGATCGGTGATGTTCAGCAGGGTATTTGCGGCAGACAGTACGTTGTTGCGGGCCAGAACGAGCAAGAGAAAAAACAGTCCGGCCAGAATGTAGAACAGTGCGGCCGAGAGGGTGTGGAGATAGCGAAGCATCGGGAAATAGCTTATAGCTTTTAGCTGCTAGCTTCTAGGGCTATAAAGGCTTACTTCGTCTTCTTCTGGACCGTTAGGCGCTTTCTTCCGGCAGAACGGCGGCGTGACAGCACGCGGCGGCCATCCTTTGTCGCCATACGGGACAGGAAACCGTGTTTTCGGAGACGCCGACGCCACTTGAGCTTACCGAGCATGATAGATAACAGGAAAAAAGCCGGTGAAGGCTACAGAACAGATGGGATACCCGTCAAGCGGATGTGACACGGTCAGCCGTACGAAACTCGAATATCGCGAATTCCCGCTGCCCGATTGGCCTCTAAAGCGGCCAGAAACAGGAAATCGCTGAGGCGATTAAGGAATGTTTGGATATCCGATCCAATGTCTGTGCGACTCGCAAGACTGACGGTCAGGCGCTCCGCGCGGCGGCAGACGGCGCGTGCCGTATGCAGGTACGATGCTGCCCGGCTGCCTCCGGGGAGAATGAAGTACGGGGGGAGAGGAGTGGCCTCCAGCTCGGCAATCCAGCTCTCCACTTCGGCTATATGATGCGGTTCGATTCGCGGAACGACCGCTTTATTGTCCTGTCGCGGCGTTGCAAGATCAGCTCCGACGGTAAACAGTAGGTTCTGAATACGGCCGATGTGCTCCACAATCGACAGCGGCAGGTCGATTTCATCGGTCGGCATGCTCAGTAAGGCATTTAATTCATCAATCGTACCGATTGCTTCAATGCGCACGTCATCTTTGCGGACGCGCTGTCCGCCGAAGAGTCCAGTTTCACCCTTATCCCCGGTCTTGGTGACAATCGACATGGATGACGATTATAGCACGGACACGACCTTATCGTGCTCTTTCTTCGCCTCTTCTTCGGTCAGGGTCCGGTCTGCTGCGCGGTAGATGAAGCGCAGCGTCAGATTGTATTCGCCGTTCTGCAGCGGCTGGCCTGCGTACAAGTCATGCACCGATACATCTTCAAGCAGCTCACTTCCTGTCCGGAGCTGCTTCATCAGTTTCCCAAGATGATCGTTTACGGTGCGCTTTACCGTGACGTCATACGTGATGGCGGGGAAGGGGGAGAGCGGCTGGAGTTGCACCGGTGTCACGGGGAATTTGAGCAATGCAGTCAGATCGATCGATGCTGCCGCTGCGCGGTGCGGCAGATCGAATGCACTGCGTACCAGCGGGTGCACTTCGTAACATGCGCCGATCAACTGCTTCTCGATCATGATTGCCGCCGTGCGTCCGGGATGAGCCATCGGCAGTGCGGCGGATTCATCTTCGACATGTGCGTCGTATCCGGCTCGGCGTAGCGCAGATAGCAGGTCCGCTTTCAGTTGGAGGAACGGATCGTCGGTTAGCGTTGTTTCGTGCTTGGCACAGAGAAGCAGTCCGAGCATACGTTTCTCATGCCCCTGCGTATCAAACACATTCCCGATCTGGAAGGTGCTGAGTGCATCGGACACGCGTGGGAGCATGGCCTCTGCATGCGCGAGTAATCCCGGAATGGGATCTGTCTGAAGAAGCGACGTTTCTTCACCGATCGGATTCTTCACATGAACGGCAGTCGATGGATCGAGATTGCATTTCTGCATCAAGCCCGGACTGACAAACGAGAGCGGGACGGCTTCGAAGAACCCCGCGTTGCGCAGTCCTTCGCGAATGTCATGTACACGACGGTCGCGCGGAGGCAGTTGCAACGGTGCAACAGGCATGACACTTGGCACCTGGTTGAAGCCGTGAATGCGGCCGACTTCTTCGACAATGTCGTGCGCGCCGTTGATGTCGCGGAGGCGATGGAGCGGTGGCGTGATTGTCAGTGTTTTCTTCTCCTTCTTCACCTCGCATTCCAGCGCTTCGAGAATTTTCATAATCTCCGTATCTTTGATCTCCAGTCCGAGCGTTGCACGAATCTCATCGGCAGAGATGTTGATCATTGGAGCTTTACCATTTGATCCTTTGTCTTCAATCGCGGAAATCAGTTTTGCTCCCGGTACCAGTTCCAGGAATAACTCCAACGCGCGGAAGAATCCTCGCTCTGTGGTGACAGGTGGCACACCTTTTTCGTACATGGTTGCAGCATCGGTGCGCACGTTCGTTCCAATTATCGCGCGGCGGACTGTTGCAGAATCCAGCGAGAGAGCATGGAGATAAATCGTTTGCGTCGATTCTTTGGTACTGCTGCGCAAGCCCCCCATGATGCCGACCAGATCGAAAATCCCGTCGTCATCGCTAAGCACCAGACAGTCTGCTGGCAGTGCACGCTTTTCATCGTCGAGCGTTGTTATGTGTTCACCTTTCTTGCTGAGACGCATGTGGACGCTGCCGTTGATGTCGTCTGCGTCGAAGCTGTGCATCGGCACGCCGATCTCCATCATGACATAGTTTGTGATATCCACTGGCAGGTTGATACTGCGGATGCCGACTGCTTCGAGCCGCGTCTTCATCCAGTCCGGTGTGGTGCCCAAGCTTTCAATCTCCAGGGTGCATGCGAGGTAGCGCGGAACAAGATCGGGAGTATTAATATCGATTGTTAATCCGTCACCTTTGCCGCTGACTTTCTTGTGGCTATGTTCCTGCTTCTTCCACTTTGCGAGTCCGAGTGCGACACACTCGCGGGCGAATCCGATGTGCGAGAACAGGTCGGGGCGCGCGGTAATAGCGGTGTTACTGAAGTGGAGAACGATGTCGTGCAGACCCAGTGCCTCGCGCAGCGTCTGGCCAACTTTCAGCTTTCCGAGATCGACAATTGGCCGTTCACCGTCTTCCGGCTTTGCCGGGAACATTGAGTCAATGCCTAACTCTTCCGCAGCGCAGATCATGCCCTCACTCTTTTCGCCGCGGATCTTCACCGGTTCCAGCTTCACCACTTCTCCGCCGTGCCACTTCACCGTTGCGCCGATGTGCGCGAACGCGACGTGCATTCCTTCTTTCACATTTGTTCCGCCGCAGACAACGCGCTTGGTGCCCTTGTCAGTTTTTACATCGACGAGGAGCAAGCGGTCAGCCGATGGATGCTTTGCGATCGTCAGTACTTCACCGACGCAGCAGTGATCCAGAAATTCACCCTGTGTTTCCACTTCCTCCACTTCCGCCGTCGACAATGTCAGACGATCGGCAATGACCTGCGGATCCTTTTCGGTCCATGTTACAAATTCGCCGAGCCAGTTCAGGGAAATCTTCATGCACGCGAGATAATACAGGGAAGCGATGGGGGACGTAAGGAGATACAGACGTCAGGAAATGCCATGCCGTCAATCCGTTTCGTATGTACGGAATTGTTGACCAGGTATCGCTGAGCGTAGAATGACTGCCGTCCTTTCCCCCTGTATTTCATGTTCTGGTCCAAAAAGAAGAAAGGCGGACTCTGCAACGTCTGTTCCGCTACATCACTCATCACAATGGTCCTTGCCGTTGTCGCAACGCTCGCATCGCTGGTCGGTCTCTACAAGGCGCACGTGCTCTCCAGCGGATTCACGTTCGGCACGTCGACCGGATCATTGTCGATTGTTGCGCTGGTTGTCAGCTTGATGCTTTTGAAGAAAGCGAGCGAGGCTTGTCCGTGTCAGTGCGACGTTTTGATGTCGAAGAAGAAATAGACGAAATTGAAAATTGATAATTGAAAATGCGAAAACGGTGCTTAGGCGCCGTTTTTATGTGGGCGAACATGTTTGGCGAGTGAATGGCGGAGAGGGGGAGATTCGAACTCCCGAGACCCTTGCGGATCTACACGCTTTCCAAGCGTGCGCACTAGGCCACTATGCGACCTCTCCTTGGGAAAACGATGACGAGAAGAAACAAACCACAGGATAGTGCGATAGCGCACAAGGCGCTATCTATGCGACCTCTCCTTGGGTGCGGCATAGTATAGGCAATTTGCTTTATACTCCAAGGCGATTCCTCCTCTTCTCACTCATGGCCTTTCCCGTCGACCTCCCGCCGGACCTTCTCGCACTTGCACAGGAATTACAGCTCGATCCGAAGGATGTTGAGGAGAATTTCATTCGTGGTGGCGGCCATGGAGGGCAAAAAATCAATAAAACATCCTCAACGGTGCAGTTGCGACATGGTCCGACCGGCATTGAATTCCGCACGCAGCGGTTTCGTGAGCAGAGTAAAAACCGCTTGGAAGCATGGAAAATGCTGATTTTGAAGATCGAAGAGAAGGAAAAAGGGGAGGCGTCACGCCTGCAACAGGAGATTTTCAAATTACAGAAACAGAAACAGAAGCGATCAAAACGGGCAAAAGAGAAGATGCTCGGTGAAAAACATCATCGCGGCACTATCAAAGAAGCCCGGCAGGATGCGTGGGAGCAGTGGCGAGAAGGCCATTAGAATGCCTTTCCAGCCTGCAGTCGCTTTGCGAGCGTGCGCAGAGCAGCGGCGGAGATCTTCATTGTCTTGTATTCGCCCGTTGCAGGGTCAAATACGCGCTTTTTGATCAGGTTCACTTTCCAGGCACGGCGTGTGTGACGCAGCGAGTGGCTTCGGGTGTTACCGAAAGCAGTCTTTTTGCCGGTTTTAGCGCAGATGCGTGCCATAAGGTTGCGGCAGAGTAATGGGATCCAGAGTGAGAGTCAACGGATCTTTGAGGATTCCGAGGGAACCGATGATTCCGAAGATAACGTCTATGCTCCTCTATTTCTTCGGTTTCTTCGGTTGCTTTGATATCCTTTTGATATGCAGTTTATCCAGCCGACCTTCATCATCGCGGTACTGATAGCCTTATCGATTCACGAATGGGCTCATGCGTTTGCCGCATGGAAGCTAGGCGATGATACGGCGCGCTACCAAGGCCGCCTGACCATCAATCCTATTTCCCATCTCGATCCGATCGGTGCGTTGATGTTTCTTCTTGTCGGATTCGGATGGGCGAAGCCGGTACCGGTCAATCCGCTGAATTTTCGTCATGTTCTGCGCGACACGGCAATCACGGCGCTTGCCGGACCATTCAGTAATCTTGTGCTCGCATTCATTGCATACGCTTTGCTGACGTTGATTGGTGTTGCACACGGCGCGGGAATGTCCGCATTGCTCTATGCCGGGAGCGACCTCTCTCCGTCACTTGCCATTCTCACGCAGATTCTCGGCGCGTCGGTGTACGTGAATCTCGCTCTCATGGCCTTCAACCTGTTCCCGATTGCGCCGCTCGACGGCAGTAAAATTCTCCCGTTCTTTCTGCCGTCAAACGTTCGTTACAAATATGAAGACCTGATGCCGTATGGGCAGTGGATTCTTCTTTTTCTGATTTTCGGTGAATCACTGCTGCCGTTCCCGCTCCTTAGCGCGTGGGTGCATGGCATCATGAATACCGTGTTGAACGTTTTTGCGCTGGTCATCTAACTCGAGCGCTCGTTCCATTATCCTTCGACTGGCTCGTCGGTTCCTTCTTGCGTCACCGGCGTCTCAACCACAGGAGTCTCATCTACAGACGTCTCATCTACAGAC
>CAYXNG010000016.1:0-19375 GCA_964466635.1 uncultured Candidatus Peribacteria bacterium
AACGCATTCGGGCAACCGGCAAATCAACGATGCTTTTGACCAGTGAGACCGACGGTCTCTTCCCCGCATCATCCTACGACAACATGGAAAAATCATACCCTCAACTTGAAAGAGAATGCATTCCCGGCGGCCATGATTTTTTCATGCAGCATGCGGACGACACTGCCGATGCGATTGTCGATTTCAGGCAGCGACACAGATGGGACATATGAATGACTGCCTAAGGCTCTGGAACACCTTGCAGAGGTTGCACGGCAGGATCACACTTGCAAGCGACCTATGCGCCGCTTCCTCTCCACGGCCTTGTTCCCCTTCTTGATCTGCTTCACCTTCGCCGCAGTCACAGTAGCGGCGTATGCATTGCTGATGCCGACCGGCGATGACATCGGCAACGGACAAATTCAGGAGATCGCGAAACTGGCTGCGTGGGGCGTCGGGCCTGTTGCAAGTCTGCTCTCCTTATTCATGGCGGGCATTTTGAATCTGATTCGCCGGATTGTTCAACTACGTCGCGTTGCCCTGCTCGATCCGCTTGTGGTCATTGCGAGCATTGCCCCCTGGTTCGTCTTCGGCTGGCAGGTGACCGGCGAACCGCGCTACACGCCGATCGCCCGCGCAGTGATCGACTTTGCCGCACGCGAGCTGCTGTGGGGATCGCTGGTTGCCATTCTTCTGACAATTGTACTTAGTATTCCCCTTCTCTTCCCGACGAAGAAATGATGCGTCGTGTTGCTCTGCTGGCCGTTCTTCCAAGTTCGCTTCTGCTGAGCTCCTGTCTGGGTGACATCATGGAGATTTTCTGCGAGGTCGGCCCAGATCCAGACCACTGCTATCAGGCGGCAGCCGTGCAGGAGAGTGAACCGGACAATTGCGACAAGATTGCCGGCGAAGGATTTACCGGCAGTAACCCGCCGCGCGACAAATGCTTCCTCCAAATTGCCGGCAATACCGGTGACCCGACAGCATGCGACGAGGTGGAGGGTGGCTTCATGAGTTATTCGAAGGAGGAATGTCTCGAGAATGCATTCCGCAATCACACGGTTGAAGATTGTGTGAACGCTCCCGATGAAGCTGCGTGCCGTGCTGCGTGGGCACGTAACGGAAGGGGGTGCGGTGATGGCTATGAGTTCAAGGATGGCGCATGCGTGAAGCCGGAGCCAAAACCCGAGACGAGCCTCACCGAAAATCCGTTTGAGAACGACAAGGTGAAAGAGGATCTGAATACGATCGGCGACGCGGGAAGAAGCGGCTACATGCAATTGCTGGATTGGGACATCGAACATGAAACAGACCCCGATCGATTGGCGGGACTTCAGAACTATAAAGAGTTTTTGGAGAACGCCGGGGAGAAATTGGAAGACGTGACGACGACATTCGACCAACTGCAAGAGCTGAAAAAACTCTTCATCGACAGCTACGACCCGAAAGACGCAGTCGAAAACATGTCTGCCGAAGATATTCTCAGTAAGGGATTTTTTGACCGCCTGAAGGATAAGCTGGTCGGTGAGGATGCGCCGACGGAACGATCAAAGGCCGAGGACGCGCTGACGGTCTACACTGCGATGCTTGAGCAGCAAAAAGACAACGACTTCATGCAGCAGGGACGGCTCGATCGCGTAACGGAGACACTGGTTGGCAAAGCGAAAGATGAAGCATCTGGAAAATTGAAGGAGTCGGTTGAGGACATCGCCAAGACCGTTGCCGGCGATGCATTCGTCGTGGTCGGCATTGTCGACAACGCGCTGTCATCCTTTAAAGACGCGGCGCAGCAGGAGATGTTCATCGGCCTTGCGGCGGCCTATAACCGCCAGCGAGACAGCATCTCACAGGCACATCCCGATTGGACTGCCGAGCAAATCCATGCTGCAACCGTCCAGAATGTGAAGGAGAATCCGTACGAAGATAACCCCAACAGCGGCTTCGTGAAGCACGGAAATATTATTGAAAACGGTGACTGTAGAGATGCCGGCGAGAATCCACTCTGCATCGATAATCGTGTATTCTGGTTGGCGATGGACAAGACCTATCGTATTACACACAGATAAACCGGTGTTATACTGCCGGCATGAACACCGCCCGCCTTGAAATCTTCTCCGACGCCGTCATCGCCATCGCGATGACCATCATGGTTTTGGAATTGCAGATTCCGCATGGTGAAACATGGGCCGATCTCCGACCGTTGATTCCGACGTTCCTCGCCTACGTCCTAAGCTACATTTATCTGGCGATCTACTGGAACAATCATCATCACATGCTTGCGGTAACCGATCACATCGACGGAGCCATCATGTGGGCGAACCTGCATCTGCTGTTCTGGCTGTCATTGATTCTGTTCAGCACCGGCTGGATGTCCGAGAGCGGTTTCGCGATGCTCCCGACCGCCATCTACGGCGGCATTCTGCTTCTTGGTGCCGTCGCCTACTACGTCCTGCAGAAAACGATTCTTGCGCACTGCGACGCAAACCAGCAACTGCGCGATGCAATTATCCATTCCAAAAAAGAGGAGATCTCAATCGGACTGTATCTGCTGGGTATTCCCGCATCGTTCTGGAGTCCGTGGATCGCCTTGGGGATGTACGTCGCTGTCGCGCTGATGTGGATGGTGCCGGACCAGTGTATTGAGAGGGCGCTGCACCCGCCGCATAGCTGAAAACATCATTTTTGCCAGTTGCGGAGCAGAAAACCTCGTTTATACTAGCCCGGCTCTTTTGGCCCTATCGTCTAACGGTTAGGACAGCAGGTTCTCATCCTGCAAATCGGAGTTCGATTCTCCGTGGGGCTGCCATTGACATTATTAATTTAATATTTTAAAATATAAAAGATCTTTCAACAAGATTTTAGCGGAGAGAACTCTGCACTCACGCGTTGTGAATGCAGTCACTCTCAGTTGTTGCGGAGAAGCAAGATGGGACGGTTAAGTTCGATGGAGCGGGCAGGACGGGCCATGATGCAGCGTGACAAGGATCGTCACCGACGTTTGGAGAGGATCGATCGACTGCGGCGTCGGTGGAACGATGCATGTCACGCAAAGACGCGGGAGGAAGCTGCCGAGATTATTGAAGAGATTCGCCAATCGGCGTCTCTCAATCATCTATCGCTTTCGAACGATCTCACAATCACAGAAGAAGGGATCCTCGATGTGCTGCGCACAAAAAATCCGGCCACCTGACATAGGCCGCAACGACTAACGGTCGCCCACCTGGGCGACCGTTCTTTTAATGATGATACCCGCTCCCCTTCAGAATTTACGCACCAAAATCAGCCAACGCTGTTACACCCGTCGCATTCCCCCGTTATAGTCTTACGGATGAACGACAACGGACGCGATTTCGAGGCTGCATTCACACGCATCTATGATGAACATGCGTCGGCAGTCTATCGGCACTGCTATTATCGCATGCTGGATCAGCAAACGGCGGAAGATGTGATGCAAGAAGCGTTTATCCGGCTATGGACCTATCTCGCAGGTGGAAAGAGCGTGGAAAACCCCCGGGCGTTCCTCTACACGACAGCTAACCGGCTGATCATCGACATGGCGCGACAGCGGAAGCGCCGACCCCTAATGTCTGTCGAGAAGCTCACGGAAATAGGAAGGGAGCCAGGTGAATCGTCTGTAGAAGAGAGCATCATTCACCGCGAATCACAGCAGAAACTACATGATATTCTTGCTTCACTTAAGCAGCCCTACAGAGACCTGCTTATTATGCGCCATCTAGATGGATTTTCGGTTGCCGAAATCGCGCGCATTACCGGCCGTTCCGCTCCCGTTGTCTCGGTGCAATTGCATCGTGCCATGCGCGCTCTGCGCTCCCTCCTGAACCATGCTAACGACTAAACGATTTTTGCAGCTTTTGCATGATACCCCTGCACCGGGAGAATCCGCACGACTCAAGGCCGTCCGCAGACGACTCACCGATGCGTCGTTAAGATTGGCAGAGACGCAGCGTCTAATGACCGACATGAATGACCCATCTACCGCTTTCTCAGGTATTCAGAAAGATCACGATATGCTGTCGCCCGATCGAAAGCGCATCCTCCTCCGGGAGATCATCGACGAAGGAAAAAGGCGGCACGCCGCTGAATCTGCTGATATGGCATGTATGATCCGACCATTCGGGTTCCGTCTTGCTGCCGGCATACTCACCGTGTTTGTTGCAAGCACTGCAACCCTCGCTGCAGCCGCGGAAGTCTCTCTCCCGGGAGATCCGTTGTACCCCATCAAAACAGGCATAATCGAAACAATGATCGGATCAATGCAATTTACGCCGAAATCGAGAACGGAGTGGGCCGGACAGAAAGTACAGAGGCGCTTGAAAGAGTCGGTTCTGCTATCGAGCGATCCCGATGCCGATGAACAAACACATCAATTTGCAACTGCCGCCATCGAACAAGAAATAGACAATGCAAACGATCTTGCAGAAGCGGTGGCACTTCAAGGAGAAGCGGAAACCGCCCTCGATTTGCAGGCTGATATTGAAGCGACCCTCGATGCATACGAGATTCTGCACCAGCATACCGATACCGATTCGGAGCCGATCCGCGATATTATCCGACGGAAAAAGCGGGATATTGCGCGGGAACGGCGTGAAACCGAACAGCTCTTTATCGAGTCGGTTCGTGAAGATCTGAAACAAGAAGCCGAGGAGCGCGCTGAATTATTGAAGACCTCGCTTGTAGATATCGGACAATCTCTGGAGCAAAACGATATGGATGTTCTGCAGGAAGATATATCCGCACTGGCAATTGCTGCAGAAAAATCTCTCGATGACGCCGAGAATCTTATGGGAAAAGAGAAAATGGAAGAAGCGCTGCTTCGTTTGGAATCGGCTCTCCGTTTGACGGAAGAGGCCGACCATCTGATTAACAACATCGATCTTGTCGAAAACCTTGTAAACGAGGGAGATACGATTCTCCCGGAAAGATCTTCTAGTGACGCAAAAACGGATTATTAAAAGAATGAGCAAACACTGTGTTAAGAAATGAGGAAAGAGGTCGTCTATGTCCTGTTTTTCCCCTTCCTCTTTTTTATCATGACGTACCGATTACGACAGCTGACCGTCACGCTGGCCGCTCTGGCGGCATTACTGACGGGCATCACTGCGGCAGCTGCCTATACCGACGTTCCCTCGAACGCCTGGTACCGGGAAGCAGTCGATGAATTTGTATCGCGAGGATTTCTAGACACCTCGCAAACGCGGTTCCGTGCTGCAGACAACGCGAACCGTGCGGAATTCGCCACGCTCCTGATCCGGGTGCGCGGTGAATCTCTTATCAACCCGCAAAACGGGAATTTTAACGACGTACCCCAGTCGGCATGGTACTTCCGGGCAATCGAAACCGCAGCCCAGAAGGGATGGATCCGCGGAGACGGCGATTGTTACGGTACCCGACCGTGCTATGCCCGCCCGGCAGCCGATATCAGCCGTGCCGAAGCAGCTGCACTCATTGTTCGCGCGTTTGAACTCGAGCCGACTGGTGCTGCTCCGCGCTTCGGTGATAACGGAAACGGCCAATGGTACAACACGGTTATCCAGACCGCCGCTGATTACTGCATTCTGCAGGGAGATTCATCAACCCGGCGGGTTCGCCCAGGGGACAGCATGAACCGTGCGGAAATGACGGTTATGCTCCAGCGTGCAATGGAAGGACTGCAGTACGGCAGCGACTGCCGCGCTCAACATCCGGAGAGTCCCGCTGTTGAAGAGGCTCGAGCAGTCGGCCCGCGAGAAGTGGAAATCGATTTCACCGTCGAAATAGACGCCGATACCGCTGACCGGATCAATCATTACGCAATCAGAGGTGAAGACGGCCATATCCCGATAGAGTCGGTGACACTGATTTCCAACCGGGCAGTGCGGCTCGATCTTGACCGCGAGCTCGAAGCGGGAGAGCGTTACACGCTATCCGTGCGTGATTTGCGCACCGCTGACGGGCGTATCTTCTCTGCGAGCGTTTCCTTTACAGGATTCACACCGGCCGTAGAAGGCGGCGCTCTGTCCGCTTCATTGTCTGCAAACAACCCCAGTGGAGCGACAATCCCGCGCGGATCGAAAGTGACGGTTCTCTCCGTCGACCTGAAAGCATCCTGCGACGCCGATATCAGCGTCGATCATCTGACCGTATCGCACTCGGGACTCGGCAGCCAATCCGACATCGAGGGCTTATACGCAGTTATTGACGGTGAGCGGCGTTCACGCATCCGCACAGTCAGATCTGGAAATGGAACTGTGGACTTGCGCTTCACCCGGCCTCTCGTGATTCCGGCGTGTAAAAGCGAGCGTGTCGATGTCTTCGCGGATATTGCGACGGACGCCACAGCCGGATCCGAACACCGCTTCCGCATCGACCGTGCGATTGACATTGCAGCGAGCGCGACGGACATACGCGGACAGTTCCCGCTGAACGGTAACACGTTCCGGGTCGGATCAGTGACAAGCGGCACCGTCTCCTTTGCCTACAGGACCGTGACCGGAAACCAGGTAAAAGTCGGTGACACCGCTGCTGTCGTCGGCCGCTTCCAGTTGTCAGCCGACTCGGCCGAGAACCAGACAATCTACTCGATCACTCTTGAGCAGGACGGATCTGCCTCAGACGGAGACCTGACAAATATCCGCATTCGCCGCAGCGACGGCACCGTGGTCACGCGCAGCGCGCAGACAACGTCGCGCGATTTCGTGACACTCTTCTTTGATCCCCCTTTCGTTCTGAGAGAGGGTGACCGCCTGACGTTCGAGATTATTGCGGACATCGAAGGCGGCGCATCGGAAACAATTATGTTCCGTCTCTCTGAGCCGTCGGACCTCTTCGCAATCGGATCAAGATATGGCTCAGTACGTGACCAAACCTTCGGTTCACGCGTCGAGATCGACACATCCTCGACTCCGGATACCGTCGTAATAGATGCGGGACGCCTGACAGTCGAAATTGACGGCCCGCTGCAACGTGCCTATACCCGCGACACACGTGACGCGGTACTGGGCAATGTGCGATTCAGTAACGAGGGCGATCCGCTCGAGATCCGCTCAATGTACGTCGCTGTCATGGCGGAAACATCGGAAGGCGCTGGACTCGGCGGGAGCGGAGACACGGGTGCGGATGACATCGCCGAACTTATCAACGATGTAAGCATTCGCAATACCGCCACGGGACGATCAGTGCGCGCTACCCGTCTCCGCGGTACAGATGACGCAATGACGGATGTAAACAGAACTTACCAGATCTACCGCTTCGACGATCTTACGATCAACGGCAACGAAACGTGGCAGCTCATGGTCGATTTCCGCGACAACGGCAGTGGACGGCATCCGCTGAAAGGTGATCGTTTCGCGGTAAGTATCTGCACCGAACCGACGCATCTGCAGCAGGGATCACAGCTCGTGATCAATACGACCGGATGCGACTTCGGAGGTCTTCTTGGATCAGCATCGACCACATACCAGATGCAGGTTGAGAGCAGATCAACCGGAGACCGCGTCGCCGATATCCGACCACGCGGCACTGTGTCCGGTCCATTCCACAGAATTTCCGTGCCGGAACTGGTTATAGCAGTACAGAATACGGGATCATCGGAAATGACCGTTCGCGGTGCAAAAGACATCCCTCTCATGCGCTTCGAAGCGAGAGCCGGCGAGGCAACGGATATACTACTGACCAAAGCGGTGTTCGCTGCAGAATCGGGATCACTCCTGAATGCCCAGAACTACTCCCTGTGGGTCGATACCGACAATGACGGTACAGTCGATACAGCGCTCGAACGCGGCGTCAGATCGCAGAATGCTACCGTCACCTTCTCACAACTCACAGGCGGGGGATATATGATCCACCGAGAAGAAAACGTGCTCTTCGAGGTACGTGCGGATATAGCTACGTCTGTCATCAGTGACAGAATCCAGTTGCGCTTCGCGACGGCACTGACAGGATACATCGAAGCTGAAGAAGGAGACCGTGGAAGTACGCTCTCTGGTATACAGACGGATGGTAGCTGTACGGCTCCGAATCTGTGCGACATTCTCGTGCGCACCGATCAGTCTAAACTCTGGAAAATCGTAACACAAGGCAATCTGTTCGTCCGACTCGATTCTTCGACCATCCGTCCACGCCAGTTATTGGGAGGATCAACGGAAACAGTGATGCGACTCGAATTCCGTGCGGACAACGAGCCGATCACGGTCACCGATCTCCAGATCACGTCTTCCGGATCATCTGCGGTGTCGGTTGACCGCCTTGAGCTCTACCGCGACGGTGAATCATCTCCGTTCGCGACAGCGACAACCGGTGCATGCGGCAGCGACGATGTCCTAACCGAATGGCAGGGATCCGCTGTACGGACTTTCTGCGCCAAAATGCGCAACCAGCAACTTGTCGTACCGGCGAGAGCAGAGATTGATGTGGCGATCCGAGCACGCATGAAAACTGACAATGACGGTGCAGTATCAGGCGAATATGTGCAGTTCTTCCTAACCGGACAACCGGTCGCGAACGATGCAACAGGCTCGGGTGCTGTACGCGGATACGGCCTCCAGTCGAACGGCGCGCTTGCAGCCAACGATGGAGACAGCGACGCAGAAGGGGAAGTGTTCATCGGAACATCGGGCGGTGCAAACAGGGATATAGTCAGTAATCCGCACGATACTGTTCTCTCAAAAATCACATCGGTCTCCAACGCGAATCCTGATTCAACAGGATCAAACGTGCCGGTCGGCACAGTGCCGATGGGACAGTTCCGCTTTACCGCAGCGACTAACACGAATTCCCGCGGCGGACTGAACGAGGCGACGCTCTCCGGTATCATCTTCACGGTCAGCGCTACAAATGTCGAACTCAACGGTTCATCGTTCCGCCTATATAACAAGGGTGACGCCTCAGCGCGGCAAGTCTGTACGGTAACAGACATAAATGGGGACACGATGACAGGATCCGTCACCGGTATGTTCTACGTGCACTGCATGGAGCTGGTCGAATCGGAGGTGAACACGGGAATTTCCTCGGGCCGAGACATTGTTTTGGTGCTGGAAGGTACCGTGATCAGCCCGAACACTTCGAGTACGGGAAGATCCACATTGCAAGTATCGCTGGAAAATATCGCCACGAGATCTCTGACAGAGAATGGATTCGGCCTGAATGGAAGCAGGATCCACTGGGTAGACAGAGACCAATCGTCAACGGACTTCTACTGGCTCGATTTACCCGAAAACACCGTACAATCAACAGGATACAGAAGCTGAGAAGAGTCGATGCACGGTGCGAACAGCCCTCCGCCTCACAGCGGGGGGTTGTTTGTTTAGTGATGATACCCGCTCCCCTTCATGATTTCTGACGCGCGATACAACTGCTCCAAGAACAGAATGCGACAGAGCTCGTGGGGTAGCGTCATCTTACTGAGGCTGATCACTTTCCGCCCCGCGCTGCGCACGTTGTCCGTCAGGCCGTAGCTGCCACCGAGGATAAACGTGATCGGTTCGCCGCGATCACGCAGTGTTTCGATCTCCTTCGCGAATTCCTGCGAGGTCATTTCTTCACCTGTTTCATCGAGCACCCAGAGTACACCGCCGTTTTTCTGCGCGGAGATGAGCAGGCGCTCGGACTCTTCCACCTTCTGTCCCGATGCATTGGGCTGATGACTGGGAACCAGTTCGGTGACGCGAACATCAAACACGTGCTTCAGGCGATCCACGTACAACTTGGATGCCTCTTTCGTCCAAGATTCACGGAGATTGCCGATACAGATTAATGAAACTTTATGCATTCACTTAGTATAGAAGATGTTCGTGGCGTGGCCCCGCTACCACGGGGGGTGTTGGGGCTGGCGGAGGAGCTTTGGTAGCGGCGTCCTTTTCTTTTCGCCATTTCTTTTGGACGAGCAAAAGAAATGGTGCCTGCGGAGCACAATCTTATTTCTTTTGAAGTACCGACACCGTCTCAATATGCGGCGTGTGCGGGAACATGTCGACCGGCTGTACCGTGCGCAGTTCGTATCCTGCTTTCAGTAACTCGCCCAGGTCACGCGCGAAGGTCGCGGTGTTGCACGAGACATAGACCAGCTTGGGGGCATCGTGCGCAATCAATGCGCGCAACGCATCGGGATGCATACCGGCCCGCGGCGGATCGACGACAATCGCATCAAAGTGATACTTCCCTCCTGCCTTTAGCTGATCATTCAAAATCTGCTCCGCACGGCCTTTGTAGAAACTGATGTTGCCGATCCGGTTCTTGCCTGCGGACTTTAACGCATCTTCCACCGCCGACGGATGACTCTCGATACCGACCACCTTCTGACAGAAGCGCGCGAGGTACTGGCCGATGGTTCCCATGCCGCAGTACGCGTCGAGCACGGTGTCGCGCTGCGTCAGTTCGGCACCGTCACTGATTGCCTGATACAACTTTTCGGCTGCCAGCGTGTTCGTCTGGAAGAACGAGAACGGCGAGATATCGAATTCAAGATCGAACAAGCGCTCGGTGATTGTCTGCTTACCGACCAACGGATGAATGATCGGAGCATCGGGCTTGTCATTGAGTCCGGTATTTTCAATGAGCATCAGCGACGCGAGTCCCGGTCGCCCGGCAAACCGCATGAACTGCTGGAACATCGGCTCCAACTCTTTCTTTCGCGCATTTACCAAGAAACAAATCATGTTCTCTCCGGTGTGAACCCCCCGGCGCAGCAGCAACGTGCGAAGGAGTCCTTTATGCGTCTTTGGGTTGTGCACGGGGAACTTCGTTTCTTCCATAAAGCGTTTTACGTCGAGCAGCAGCGATGGAAGTGTCTCGTCATACAGATGACAGTCGGACATCGGCAGAACCGTGGACCAGTCATTCGGACGATGAAAGCCGATTGTAGGACCTTCGTCGATGTAGACACGCTTGCCGTTCTTCTCCTCCGTCCGCATCGACGTGTAGCCGAAGCTCATTTCCAGCTTGTTCCGATAGTAGAAGACCTGCGGGCTGGGGATAATTTTCAGCACGCGGCCGGGGAGCTGCTTGCGGACCACTTCATCACCCGGTGTCAGGTGTTCCAGTGTCTCGCGGACGATATCCTCCTTATAGACCAATTGCTTGTTATACGGCAGATTCTGCCACGTACAACAGCCACATTCGCCAAAATGGGGGCAGCGAGGCTGAATTTCATCAAATGCCTTGCGAACCACCTTCAGGACCTTGCCTTCGGCATAGCGATCCTTGTTTTTCGTAATGACGATCTGGACTTGCTGCCCGGGAATGGACCCAGGCACAAAAACAGGGAAACCGTCGATTTGGGCCATTCCAGAGCCCCCGTGGGTGACTTTTTCAATGGTCACCGTGTATTGCTGCCCGTTATGGACCGGGCGATCGGTAGTATTTGACATTTAAACGATAATAGTATATAAATTACTCCTTTATCTTCCCCTCTCGCGCACTCAAATGTTCCGTAAAACGGCGATTATCGGGATTACGATCATGTTCTCGGGGGCACTCGCTCTGACGGGAAGTATAGCGTACAACGCGATTCTGACAAGTTCGGAAGCGGAGATACCGCAGACGGACGCCGATCATGCGGTTGCATCGACCAAGAAAGTAGCATCCAGCCAGAAACGGAAGCGACTGGCTGCCACGCTTCTGAGGGATGAGCAGGAGCGTCTTCTTCCTGCCGTTGCACAATCCGATATTACCCCCGCGCACCAGAAACTCGCCGATACGGTGCTTCGTGCCCTCCCGAAGGGCTGCCGCGATCATCTGCGCAACTTCTACGTCCAATACAACAACCCGAAGAATCGCGGTCTTGGCGGCAAAACGACCATCATCCTGACCGGTAACGTCGGCAATGAAGAATTTGCCGGTCTGCTCATCCACGAGTGTGCCCACGTCATTCACAGCAACCTGCCGGGATCCCCTCTCTCCGGCAAGAGCGCCTTCGTCGACGGTGCTGACCCGTTCTACAACGACTCACCGATTGCCGCCTTCTTCTCTATCAGCTGGACCGAAGCGGACTTGCTCAAGCGCGAAGCGAAGAAAGCAGATTTCGTCTCCGGTTACGCAATGAGCGATGCATTTGAAGACTTTGCCGAGAGCTTCGCACTGTACATTCTCCACCGCGATGCATTTGAAGAGCGCGCGCAAACCAACAAAGCAATCGCCGCCAAACTTGAGTGGATGAAGACGAATTTGCCGACCAGTGACAATCTCCTCGGAACAAGTCGCTACACATGGGAGAAGACGGTCCCGTGGGACATCACAAAATTGCCCTACACATTCAAAGCTACCAGCCTCTAGCAAGCTCGCAGAAGAGAGCCTAGAAGCTGAAAGCTATAAGCTATAAGCTTTACTCATGCGCCGCCCGCTCCTCCTTACACTGTGGCTGATCAGCGATCTCGCTGTCTTCGTCGGATCTTACGCACTCGCCTATTTTCTGCGCGTCGGATTCATCTTCTCGACGGACTTTCCGATTGATCGATACTTGCTGATCACCCTGCTCGTGAGCCCTGTGTGGCTCGCGCTACTGATCGGCACACGCACGTTCGCGCTACTTCGCAAGCAACTCAGCCTGCGCACACTCGCGTACATTGGCGTTGCAGCTATCGCTGCTCTCTCGCTGTTCACGCTGTCCTACTACTTTATCTACGGACTCTTCTTCAGCCGTCTGCTGCTGATTCAGGCATTCGTCCTCAGCATTATCCTTCCTTGGGCATGGCATCTACTGTTCGGTTTTTTGTCTCGATTAATGATGCGCGGGAAGCATCCGACCTATCCGACGTTGATCATTGGAACAACACGAGAGGCAACGCGACTGATTGAACGTCTGCAGAAGAACCATAGCCCACTGACCCCGGTTGCAATTCTCGACGGTCGCGGCGCAAAGGAGAAAGAAATCGGTGGCGTATCGGTGGAGGGAAAACTGAACAAGCTGGAAGAGACGATTACCAAGCACAAGATCACACACCTCATTCAATGCGATGAACCGGAACAGGCGCTCAATCTGCTCTCTGCATGCCGCAATCGCGGTATCAGCTACATCATTCTCCCGTCGGTCTTCGGGATTATTGAAGGCGACGAACGGATCGACGTGATTGAAGGACAACAGGTGACGACCGTCCGTCCAAAAGATTCATTCCTGGGCTGGTTTTTCCGGTAAAAATGGATTGTTATATTGCTGTATTGCCTTATTGTGAAAACGCTCATAACAATTTAACAATAGAACAATTCTCTCTTGATGGTATGCAGGACGTTTGCGCTTCTTCCCATATAGAATAAAGGAGTATGAAAAGTTTTATTTTGGCTGGCGGCTTCGCGACGCGGCTCTGGCCATTAACCGAACACCGGGCAAAACCGTTGCTGCCGGTTGCCGGTAAGCCAATGCTCAGCTGGATTATCGAGAAGATCCCTGCGGATATTCCCGTGGTCGTCAGCACCAACTCTGCATTTGAAGAAGCATTCGACGTCTGGAGAAAGACGATTGATCGCCCGAATGTAACCGTGCGGATTGAACAGACTCGCAACGATGATGAGAAGCTCGGTACGCTCGGCGCGACCGCACAGTGGATTCAGATGGAAAAGATCGACGATGACATCCTTCTTCTAACCGGCGACAACTGGCTGGGGTTCGATATGAATAAATTTTGTGCACAGTTCGATGGCACATCTGCCCTCATTGCTGCGCATGACATCGGTTCACTGGAACAGGCCAGCTCTTTCGGCACCATCATCGCCGATGCCGCGGGCCATGTGACGTCCTTCGAAGAAAAACCGAAAGAACCCAAGAGCACATTGGTCAGCACCGGCTGTGCCATTCTCCCCCGCTCGACCATTCCAGATCTTCTCGCATTCGCACAGATTAAACCCGATAACATGGGTGGGATTTTTGAGGAACTGCTGCGGCTGGGAAAGTCCGTGCACTGCTTCCGATTTGAAGATCCTTGGTTCGATATCGGCTCCTTTACGACGTATTTGGAGGCAACACGGGCAATTGTCGGCGACCGCTTTTTACAAGATGAGACAGCGACAGTGGAGAACTGTGAACGTATTGGCAGTGCGGTGATTGGCGCACGATCGCAGGTACGGCAGAGCGAACTGGAAAACACCGTCATATTTGAGGATTGCGTGATTGAAGACTGCGTTCTGCGCGATTGTGTCATCGATGACGGATGCGTCCTGAAAGGTATTGATCTGACCGGAAAAATGCTGCGGGCGGGAACGACGCTCAAGAGAGCGTAAAAACGAAGGACTCAATCAACAAAGATACAACAGTTGAAATTTGGTGATTCTTTGGACGACTTGTGGATTGTGTCCTTGTATCCTTTGATTACCTATCCCTCGATAGAATTGCCTTCCAGGCAACCCTCCCCTACACTCCGTCCACCCCATGAAACGCCTCATTCCCCTTTCATTCGCCGTTCTGCTGCTCTCTGCCTGCGGAGAGACACCGACTATCTCCTTTCGCGCAGATGTCATCAGTGTAGAAGGACAGGTGCAGCGTCAGACAGTTCTGACGCAGAGCTTGAACGTCGTGCAGCGTCGGCTCGAATCGATGGGAGAAGAGCCCCTGAAGAGCAACATCCAGCCAAATGGCTCAGGTGCGCTCATTACTATTGGAGCAGAGCATCAGGAAGCACTTGATGCACTTATCACCGACCTGCAGGAACCGTTTGATTTGCGGGTTATGTCACAGGTGTCTGCAGATGAGGAAGCGGATATTACGGTGGAGAGACACGGAGGCTTCGTGAATACGGGTATCACCCACGATGATTTGATCTGGGTCGAAGCCGGTAAAGAGAATGATTCCGATTTAGGTGCCGTTCGCTTGGTGTTCTCGGAAGAAGGACGCACGAAAATGTCCGAATTGTTTAAGCAAATGAAAGGAAAGAACATCGGGATTTTTGTCCGCGGACAATTGATCAGCCTTCTGCAAGTTGAGACCGACGTACTGCAGGACGATATTGTCATCCGCCAGATCCCAAGCCTTGAGCTTGCGGAAGTGTTTGCGGAAGACGTGAATGTCGGCATCCACGTAACGTTTACTCCGGTTCCCTGATTTTCTCATGGCCAAGAATACTGTTTCTCCACGCACGATCCTTACCGTCGTTTTGGCGGCACTTCTGGTGATCGTCGCACTTCCAGACAGCGTCAAAGCTGGCTGGGCACCTGCATGGCTACGGCCGGGCTTCCACTTGGGACTCGATCTTGCCGGTGGAACACAACTCGATTTCCGCATCTCGGAAGAAGAGATCCGCCAGCAGCTGGATGAAATCAATGCACAGCTTGCAGAAGCAGAAGCGGCAGGAGGTGGCGAGCGTGCCGATCAGCTCCGTGTACAAAAAGCGGCTATTGAGGAGCAGGGCCGCAATCTTGTTGAAGCAATCCGCACCGTACTGGAGCGACGCATCAACAGTCTGGGCGTCAGCGAAGCAACCATTACGCCGTCCTACGTCGGCGACGAGAAGCACCTGCTGGTTGAGTGTCCCGGCGTCATCGACGTGCAGGAATGTATCGACACGGTTGGAAAAACGATTCGCTTGGAATTTAAAGAAGAGGAGACGGAGGCAAGTGCAGAATACGTGCAGTCCGTCATCGCCAATGTCGATGCAGCACAGAAGCGCATTACCGGCAGCGGCGTCTCGCTGGCAGTGATCGGCGAAGACATGATGAGCAACCTCGGCACCGGCTACCAGCCGGACCACTGGTTCTTCCGCGACGAACTTCCGTCAGGCCTAGACCGCATGTGGAACCTGCAACCATCCGCAGGGGTCCAGCGCATAAACGGCGCCATCGATGTACCGGTTCAGGATCAGAACGGCCAGACAGTCATTCAAACCATGAGCGGCATCTTCTTGGTGGAAGTGCTGCAGGCTCGCACGCAGACCGGCCGCGTAATTCAGGAGGCATCCAAAGCCTTTGAACGCATCACACAGATTGAAACCGGTACCACGCAGGCCTACCGCAACGATGTTACGCTCGATGCGCCTCTCTCCGTTCGCTTGATAGGAGCGCTGCGCAATATGAAGCAGGGAGATCTGCAAGCCATCGAAAAAGAAGACGGCTCGGCGAGCATTGTGTTCCTCCGCCTCTTTACCGCCGGTCGCCAGCAGGTCGATGTCAGCCATATTCTTGTCGCATACAAGGGCGCGAATGCCGCTCCGACCGACGTGACTCGCACCAAAGAAGAGGCACTGGCACGTGCGCAGGACTTGAAGAATCAGATTGCAGCAGGAGCGACGTTCGAAGATATCGCTCGCACGCAGTCCGACGGAACATCCCGTGCAAACGGCGGAAAGTTGCTCGGCATCGCCCGCGGGGAATTGGTGCCGTCCTTTGAGGATGTCGCCTTCACGCAGACCACGGGCATCATCAGTGATCCGGTTGAGACGCCATTCGGCTACCACCTGATCCGTGTCGACAAAGCTCCGTACCAGACGCCGGACAAAGCAAACTTTGATGAGCTGTCTGTTACCGGTGCAAATGCAAAAGTCCGCGCTGACGACCTTCTTTCCCGCCTTCAAACCGGCAAGATCACATCCGAAGAAGAAGCTGTTCGTCTGCGCACACTCTTCTTCTCGTTGGAACCGACAGGCTGGAAAGACACACAGCTGGACGGCAAGCATTTCCGCAGCGCATCGGTGACATTGGACCCGACCACGAACCTCCCGGTCGTACAGATTCTGTTCGATGAAGAAGGTGGCAAATTGTTCCAGGAACTAACGAAGAACAACATCGGTAAGCGCATCGCGATTTTCGTCGGCGGCGAGCTGGTATCGGCTCCCACCGTCCAAGGAGAAATCACCGGAGGATCAGCAGTCATCACCGGTAGCCGCAACGTCCAAGAAGCGCAGTTACTTGCACAAGACCTCAACACCGGTGCCATCCCCGCTCCTATCTACCTGAGCGGCCAGCGCACCGTTGAGCCGACGCTCGGTGCTGACGCCCTGCGTTCGTCTCTGCTTGCAGCTCTCATCGGCACAATCATCTGTATGCTGTATCTCCTCGTCCGCTACCGCCTGCTCGGCGTCTTCGCGAACATCGCACTGGCAATCTACGCGTTGATTTTCCTCGCGCTGTTTAAACTCCCGTTGCTGCTGATTACCGACCAGTACATCGTGCTGACACTTGCAGGTATCGCCGGAGCCATCCTCTCGATGGGTATGGCCGTCGACACCAACGTGCTGGTCTTCGAACGCATGAACGAAGAGCGCGCGAAGGGTAAGAGCTTAAAATCCGCAGTGGAGATCGGCTTCGAGAAGGCATGGCCAAGCATCCGCGATAGCAACATCTCGACGATCATCACCTGTCTCCTGCTGTTCATTATCGGTTCGTCGATTGTCCGCGGCTTCGCGGTTACCCTAGGACTTGGTGTCGTGATCTCGATGTTCACGGGTATGGTGATTGCCCGCTGGCTCCTGCGAAAGGCTGCGGCATCTCCTGCATTCAACCGGTAAGTCTTATATTGATAACGTCGTCAGAGGGGCCTTCGCTCGATCGTCGATCAGCGTTAGGTCCTTCTTGTTATTCACCGCCTCTGCAATGCCGCTAATGCCTTCCCCCGATGCATCCGCCGCTTTGCGGATTGCCCGTTCATGTGCTTTGTACTCGGCCGAGACAAACTGATTGCCGGTCTCGGCAACGGTCAGGCCTTCAATCAGTTCCGTCTGTGTGAAAGCGACACCACCGATTACCGCATACACGCCGTCACGCATACCAGCGACTACTTTCATCGGTGCCAGATGATTGTTCGCCTGATGATAGGTCTCGTGGTCATAGACTTCCTGAGCTTGAGCGATAGTCGTGTCAACCGACTCGCCTACCATCATGACAGCTTGGTCGACGTAGATCTGTGAGCCATCGTACAGTCCAGCGATATTTCCGCTGAATTCATCGACAACCATCGCCGCGTAAATCGGCCGCATGGCAGCAATGTACGAATCGATTGTTGCGCGCTCCTGCGCTTCCAAGTGTTCCTTGCCACTATCGATCGACGCCAAAATCTCTGACGATGAGTCGCCCTCCAGCACCGATTGGTTGATGAGATCCTCGGCCGTTTCAAATGTCTGATAGTCCATCCACCACAGTATATCCGATAGAAAACTGAAGATCATGAATTGCTCGACTTTTCTCTTCTATTCGCTCTTTGTTCTCTATGGCTTCTTTCTCTCGTACACCATTGTCGTAAACGGAATCGCATTCTCCCCATCGACCTCATGATCATCACTCCGCTGCAACTCCCACTCCGTTTCATCGAACGACGGAAAGAATGTATCGCCACCTTCGATCGCTGTGTGAACGCGGGTCAGATAGAGACGATCTGCATGCGGCAGCATTTCGGCATAAATTTGCCCGCCACCGATGACGAACACCTCCTCGGCATCGTCACCACGGGCAAGATCGACCGCTTCCTCGACGGACGAAACGACATCTGCTTCCGGTGCTTCGATGCCGCTACGGCTGACAACGATATTGTGACGTCCTGGTAGCAACTTGCCGTCACGGACTTTCATAATAGACTCAGCCGTTTTACGCCCCATAATCACCGGCTTCCCCTTCGTGACCGATCGAAAATATGCCAACTCCGCCGGAAGTTTCCACGCAAGATCATTCCCTTTGCCGATGACATTGTTTTCCGAGACAGCGGCAATGACAGACAAAATCATGGTACGAGTATATCGCTGAACGTCATGTACGGCTAATCCACTGATGATAATTTCGGACGCCCATTCAACAGCCAATGGAGAAGAGTAATTGAATGTTGCGGTCTAGACGGCAATGGGAGCTTTAATGGCTGGGTGCGGGTCATATCCTTCAATCACAATATCTTCCATCGTGAAGTCTTCAAGGCGCTTGATAGTCGGGTTCAGCTTGAGCGTTGGAAGAGGCCGGGGGTCGCGGGCAAGCTGCTCACGTGCCTGTTCGAGATGATTCAGATAGAGGTGTGCGTCGCCAAATGTATGAATAAATTCACCGACCTTTAGACCGCATACTTGGGCAATCATATGTGTCAGCAAACTATAGGACGCAATGTTGAACGGCACGCCAAGGAAGACATCGGCGCTGCGCTGATAGAGCTGGCAGCTGAGCACTCCATCACTGATGTAAAACTGAAACAGCGTATGGCAGAGTGGCGGAGCGGTTTTATGATGGCCTGCAACATCGGCGGCATTCCACGCGGAGACGATGATACGACGGGAATCGGGATTCTTTTTGATCTGTTCAACAGCCATTCCGAGCTGATCATACGTCTTGCCGTCCGGTCCTTCCCACCGTCTCCATTGCTTCCCATAGACCGGACCTAAATCTCCCCATTTCTGTGCAAAATCCGCATCGGTCTTAATGCGCTCGATGAACGTCTTTTTCTCCGTCATCCAGGCTTCCGAGTACATCGGAAACTGCTCCGTGAGTTTATTGGCAATTAAGTAGTCTT
>CAYXNG010000017.1:0-18670 GCA_964466635.1 uncultured Candidatus Peribacteria bacterium
GTCAGAAAACCGCATGATATAGCCTAAAAGTGTTGTTATACTGGCCGCTCATGCTGAACGGCTTATCCGAGCATCGGCCTGTCTTTGCCAGAGGATTCATCATTCTTGGCATCGTCCTCACGGTCTTATTATTGACGGTGTCGGCCTTTGCGATGAGTTCGACCGTCCGTATTGGTGCAGTAAAGACGACTCTGAGCGCCGTCGGTGCCGATCTGCCGGCCGATGAAAACGGACACACGAATATCTTGCTGCTCGGTGTCGGAGACAAGTGGCACGATGCACCGGACCTGACCGATACGATGATTATCGCGAGCATTGATCCGGGTCCTACCAAGAGCGTCGTGCTCGTCTCGCTTCCGCGGGATCTATTGGTCGATACCGGGACGCGCAGTGTCAGCGGGCGCATCAACGCGATCTATGCGAATGAGAAACGCAGACTACAGATTCGTGAAAAGAAGACACCGGAAGAGGCGGACCAACTGGCACTTCAAATGGTCGCCGATGAAATCGGAAAGAAGGTCGGGCTCACCATCCACGGCGTGATCAAAGCGGATTTCACGGCGTTCACCGAAGTGGTCGACGCGCTCGGCGGCATCAATATCGATGTGCCGGAACCGGTGACCGACTACACCTATCCGATTGCCGAAGGGCAGGTTGGGTTGTTCCAGGTGGAGGCAGGACCACAGCATTTTAATGGCGAGACTGCGTTGAAGTACGCGCGCAGCCGCCACTCCAGTACCGACTTCGACCGCTCGGCCCGTCAGCAGTTGCTGCTCAAAGCGATTGCAGCGGAGGCTGCGGAATTATCGGTGATGTCGCAGATCAATCTTGCGCTTGATGTCTGGCGCAGATTGGACGATCACGTCGCGACCACGTTCGATCGCTCCCAGATTCTCGGTCTTGCGCGCATCGGTACCGAACTCTCGATGGATCGCATGATTACCAATCAAATCAATTATGCTGTCGGGGGAGATGGCATCGAGGCTGCCGCTGGAGGATTCGTGTATCCGGCACCGCCCGAACTCTACGAGGGAGCATCAGTGCTTCTGCCTCTTCCGCTGCCCGGTCGTGATGCTGATTGGAGCCAAATTCAGGCATTCGTGCAGTTCCTCGTCCGCTTCCGTGACGTGTATCTTGCGGAGCCGTCTATTGCGATACGTTCTGCGGGAGTGCAGCCGCTTCAAGCGTGGAGACTCCGGAATGAATTGCTCCGCTATGCCTGGATGCCACTGCCGATTGAGCAGGCGACTGGGACAGGCACGACCTATTCATCGATCTATTACCGCACGAATGACATGCAGCCGGCTGCTGAATGGATGGGTCATTTGTTGACGTTGCCCGTGGCCCGCGCAACCAACGAACAGGCGGGGAGCGGTGACATTATCCTCAGTCTCGGATCGGATTTTCGGTACCAGCCGTTCCAGACATTATCCGGCAGCGTACTGCCGGAAATTGAAAATGAAGAATGAAAAATTGAAAATTACGTGAATCGGTTTTTTCATTTTCAATTATCAATTTTCAATTTATATCGGTCAATGTAGTAACTCGCCATGATGTAGCCGATGTGTGAGAACGCCTGCGGGTGGTTGCCGAGGTACTCGCCGTTTTTCGGATCGATCTCTTCGGCCATCAGTCCGCTTGGCGGAAGCATCGCCTCAATACGAGAAAGCATCGTGTCGGCTTCTTCAATACGTCCGGTTGCGGCGAGTGTGGATATTTGCCAGAAGGTGCAGAAGAGGAAGGCCCCCTCATGTCCCGGCAGCCCGTCATCATTCAGGTAGCGATACATGAAGAGTTCGTTTTTGGTCAGCTCACGCTGCGTTTCTTCAATCATCTTTTTTGCCCTCTGATCGTGACGGCTTAGGAAGAACATCAGAACGAACAGAAGGTTTGATGCATCCTGCGCTTTCGTCCCCGGATGCTGCACGAATGTTCCACGCTCTTCGTCGTAGCAGTGTTCCCAAATCCAATCCTCAATCTCTTTCTTTAATTTCTCCCACTGTGATTTTTGCGCGTCGGAAATGTTCAGAACGTCCGCCAGGCGCAGCGCGCGTTCCACGCCGATCCATGCCATGACCTTGCTGTATGTAAAATCCCGATCGCCGCCCCGCACTTCCCAGATGCCGCTGTCGGGGCGTTTCCAGTGGAGCTGTATTGCCCGGATGAGCATTTGGATGACGTCCTTGCCCTGCTTGGAGATCGCAACGCCTCGCTTGTTCATGAAGTAATACGCGTCGATGAGCGAGCCGTAGAGATCGAGCTGGAATTGCTCGGCGGCACCGTTGCCGATGCGGACGGGGGAGGAATTGCCGTAGCCGGAAAGATGGTCCAGTGTCGATTCGCCTTGCAGCGGCTGACCCCAGATCGTGTACATGATCGACAGATCAAGATCGCATGTGTCTCCTTCACAGCGCTTCGCATCCTCCGCGATACGCTCAATGAAGCCGAAGAAGCGCTCCGCCTCTTTCACAAATCCGAGCACATAGAATGCGTAGAGCGTGAACGTCGCATCGCGGATCCACACGTAGCGGTAATCCCAGTTGCGGATGCCGCCCAGTTCTTCCGGCAGGGATGTCGTTGGGGCGGCAATGATTCCTCCCGTCGGGTAGAACTGCATCAGTTTCAGTGTGATTGCAGAGCGGACCAGATGTTCGCGCGAGAATTTGAAATCGCCCTCGGTAATCCAGCTGCGCCAAAATTCGATGGTCTCCTGTTCCATGTCGCGTTTTGCCAGATCGAGTCTGGAGGCAATCGCGTACTCCAGAACGATCTGTTTCTTCTCTCCTTCTTCAATCGTGAATTCAATTTCCAGGCCGTGTTTGCCGGAGCGCGGTTCTGCTTTTGCGCCTTTCGACAGGTGGATCCACATCGTCCGTTCATCGATGCGCATCGCGTAGGTCCGGTCATTCTCGCGGCTGAAAATCGATCGCTGTCGCGCGTAGTTGGGGCGGGGATCAAAGAGCAGCTTTACGGTCGATGATCCGCTCTTTCCTTCAAACGTTCGGACCAGGTAATGGGGCACAACTTCTTCGGTAGGGCGGGGAAGCATGAAGTCCCGCGCGGTGAATGTCGTATCGGCCGATTCGAACGTGTGTTCGACAATGGCGGTGTACGGAAGATACCGAGCCGTTACGTTATAACCCTGTGCATTGATGCGAAATGTTCCGCCTTTGTCTTCATCGAGCATTGCCGCAAAGACGCTCGGCGAATCGAAATACGGCAGACACAGCCAGTCGATCGCCCCGTCAGTCGATACGAGTGCGGCCGTGTGCAGGTCGCCGATCAGGAAGTAGTCGCGGATGGGATGCATGCAGATTTGTCCCCCTTATTGTACCTGTGCAGGCCGCAGCATGGGTATGACAATCCGTCTGGCCGCAAGGCGTGCTTGTGTAGCGTAGGTGAGAATCGGTGCGGCGTTGGCCGTGCCGACGGTCGCGATACGCGCATGACGAATGAGGGACTCATTGGTATGTGGGTTCACGATAGCTCCGGTGACGAGGCCGGGGATGTGTTCGAAGACGACGCGGTCGTTACCGCTGTCACCCAAGTACATCGCTTGTTCCGCTGGTACGCGTTCATCCACCAGCACGCGGCGAACCGCTCCCTCTTTGTTCAGGCCGTCCGGTGTCCATTCATAAGTACCGATGCTGCTGGTTCCGTTGTGTGCGATAGCACCGTTTGCATCAATGCCCTGCCAGAATTTAGTCAGTGTCGTGAGCACGGCTTCGTGCAAGCCGGGATCGGAAATTTTCATTCCGTTTCTGTGTGCGTCGACGCTGTACATCGTCTTGTGTGCATGTGGATACAATTCCTGTTTGCCATTACGAAGGCTCGTTGTTTCAAAGTTGATACCATGTGCGACCTCCAGCTGTTTCAGTGTTGCGCTGACAAGCTCGCGGACGAGCACGACACGGTTGGCGATTTCCTCGCGGCCTTCAAAGAGTTCCGATTCGAAGCGGCCGGTGCGCAGGAAGAATCCCTGCTCCAGCAGCCAGCTGTCGATGCTGGTTCCTTCCGGATGGTTCTCGAGCACTTCTTCCACTTGCCCCTGATGCCGACCCGTGACGGCGATGTTTTTCACTCGTGTTTCACTGAGCTTTTTCAATCCCCGTACATTTGGCTCATGCAGGCGATGTCCGCCGACAGTCGTGTGCGTTCCATCGATGTCGTGCAGTCCCAGTCGTACCTGTCCCAGACTGCCAAGCACCTCGTCAATGTTACCGCGAAGAATGTAGATGTTGTCATCAATCGTCCCCGACAATCGCGTTTGCTCTTCTTTGCTATGAAGCATCTGGTATTGATCGACACTCGAGAGGTGAGTGAGATCGATGACGCTGTCAGGTGTGTGCATGGTGGAGTGTGTAACTGGTGAGTGTGGATGCACTTTATGCAAAATCAGTAAAAAATCAAGTTTTTAAATTTATATAAATTTGATAAATATCCAAAATATTTTATTATAATAAAATAAACATCAGAAAAAGGGCTGCGTCCATGCAGCCCGGGGGTGACCTTTCGATCGTGTTGCTTCAAGCGGCGTGTGCCGATTGAGGGGAATGGAGGACGATTTTGCTTTGCGTTGCGATAACCCAGTCGTGGATCGTAATCTTCGATGCCTTCAGCCGCTCGCGCAGAGAGTATTCATCGTTCGCTGACACGAACACGACAATGCTCAGTTGATTCGGCCGCTGGACAGGTCCCGTCCGCGTCCCTTCTGGATGAGTTCCCGACTCGTACCCTTTGATGGAGCTGATGAAGTCCATCTCTGTTCCCGAACAACGGCGCACGGAATCGGAAAAGTCTTTCCAGTAGAACAGTCGCGTATGGAACAAGGCCAATTGATGGCCTTGGATCGACTTCGAAACCAATGGCGCATTTTCCAGCGTGCATTCCCAGCGGGCATCTGCATCGCCGATGACTTCCTGAACTTCTACAACGGAAAGTTGCATGTCTTCCCTCCAATCGATGACAGAAAGGTCGATGACAGCACCGTGCTGTCTCAACCACTATGGCATGCATTCCATGACAATCAAGTATTGGCTGCTTTACGCGATTGCCATCATCGGACTCTCCACTATCCGGTCATTGTAGGTCGATGGATGGGGCATCGCTCCAGCTTGCGTGGCGACCCAGGCACCTCGTCTGCTTGCTGCTTCTGCAATCTCGGCGAGTGGTTTTTTCTGTAAGTAGTGATGTACGACTGCTGCGGTAAATGCGTCTCCTGCCCCAATCGTATCGGCGACTTTCACGCGGTATCCCGGATGATCACAACACTCTGTTGCCGACACGAAGTAACTGCCTTTGTCTGAACGCGTGTAACACATCAGTGTCAGTTTGTAGCGATGCCGAATGCGCTCCAGTGCGTTCTTTTCGTTCTCCCACGGAATGTTCAGCAGCCGTGCCAGTACCGGCAACTCCTGCTCGTTGAGCTTGAGAATGTCACAGTACTGGAATGAACGTTCCAGAATCTCGGCGTTATAGAAATTCTGACGGAGGTTCACGTCGAACACGCGCAATGTCGTCGGTGGCACCAGCTCCAGAAACGCGAGGATCGTTTCACGTGAGATGCGGCTGCGTTGTGCGAGTGATCCGAAACATACGGCATCCGCAGTCTGCGCGAGTCGCTTCCATTCATCTGTCAGCTTCATGTGGTCCCAGGCGGTATTCGATGCGAACGTGTAGTTCGCATGTCCCTGTGCATCAACGGATACATCAACCGTTCCCGTTGGATGTACGTCATCGCGTTGAATGAACGATGTATCGAGTCCGGCTTGTTCCAAAATGCCGATAGCTTCTTGTCCTAACTCATCGGTTCCCACACGCGTCGCAGTGATGCCTTTGTTGCCGAGAATCGATGCGTGATAAGCAAAGTTCGCCGGCGCTCCGCCAAGTTTGCGACCTTCCGGGAGGCAATCCCAGAGCAGTTCTCCTAGGCCGACAATCGTGAACGAGGACATCGGCGTCATCGTCTGCGGCTGCCGTTTATTTGTCAAAGGAGTGCGAAGGTGTTCCATTGACAAAATGGAATTGTGGAATAATTTAGTATAAAGCGTTCTTTCCTTCAGTCCATCTCTAGAGGAGGCAGACCGATGGTTCATGGTATTAGTGGTGAAGTGGATGCACGGTTGGCTCCTCTGGAGCGCATCCGATCGTCCGAAGTGCTCACATTGATCCTTCCCGAAGTGGAAGGCGAGGCTGAGCACGAAATTCGGCGCCTCATTGAGCTCACATCTGGCAAGCGCGACGTGCGGGTATGGTTCTATGCGACGCGTACGACCGCTCAGCCCTTCATGATTGGTCCCGGTGGAGATCCGCGGCCATGGTCAAAGCATGGCGATCTCTACACATGTTCGCATGTTGGGACTGTGAGGGCGGGAAGTCTCGAAATGGTGCCGGCTGGTCAGGAAGACGCCGTCTGGATCTGGCTCTGCCTTGCAGCAGCCTGATCCACTCCCCGGATGACACGACGTCATCCGGGGATTCCCTCTGTTTGAATTTCGCTGCTACACTTCGGTCGTGCGTCTTCTTCTTGCATTCGCGGTCACACTCTCATTCCTCGCAGGTCAGGCCTGCGGGGGCGGTGTCGGTGTATTTTTGCCGATTCAGCATGCGGAAGCGGAGGAGTTATTGATGAGTAAAATGGTCGTCCGGTGCCTGATGGAGAGTGGGGAGGTGGTGACCGTGCCGGAAGCCGATTGTGGTCCGGGACAGTGTGTCGAGAATACGAAGGACGATCCTGGTGATGCATCTGCGTCGATGACAACGCCGGAAACATCATGTCCGCCGGCTCCCCAGACAATCGCCGATGTGTACCGCCTACAGATCGCATTCCATGAACCTCTGCTGACACTGCCCGACAGCGGGCGTCCACCGACGGTTGTACGGATTGAATGAACGGAAGAAATGACCCATGGTTTTTTCATTTCTTTCTTCTCTTTTCCCATGTCTTCCACAAATAATCCCTGGTTTGGCGCGACACTCGCGCTCGGCGGTCTGATTGCCGGATACGTCATCGCAAACGGTATGGGTGCATCAACAGCAGTTATACCTTCCGTTCCATCCGCTCCCACGGTCGCCGGTGGCGACACCGTTCCGGTTCCTCCTCCTACCAACGACACGCCGGCGACACCCGATGATGATGCGGTTCTCGGTCAGGCAGACGCGCCGATCACTCTGGTCGAATTCACCGACTACGAGTGTCCGTTCTGTGCCCGGCACTTCACTCAGACGTACGGTCAGATCAAGACCGAGTACGTCGATACCGGCAAAGTGAAGATCGTTGTCCGCGACTACCCGCTCAGCTTCCATCCCAAGGCGATGAAGGCCGCGATGGCAGCGGAATGTGCGGGTGATCAGGACAAGTATTTCGAGATGCACGATCTGCTCTTCATCAACCAAGCGGCATGGAGCGGTCTGGCCGATGCGGTACCGACATTCAAGCAGTATGCAGGACAGATCGGACTGGATCAGTCGACCTTTGATGCGTGCCTCGATACCGATGCACACAAGGACGAGATCGACAAAGACTTTGCGGACGGTTCGGCATCCGGCATCAGCGGCACGCCGGGATTCTGGGTGCTCGGACCCGATGGTCAAAGCCAGCAGATCAGCGGTGCGTATCCGTTTGAAACCTTCAAAGCCGCTTTTGATGGAATGCTTCAGTAGTTACTTTCCTTTTTATTACCATGAACAAGAAGCTTCTTGCCGTTCTCGCCGCTTGTGCTCTTGCCGGCTGTGTGTCCGTCACGACTACCGACGACTCTTCTGATCACATGATGGATCATTCTGAGCCGATGATGCGTGCCGACGCACCGGACGTTCACAGCAATCATGACTCCATGACCATGGACGACATGGTCCACGGTCTGGAAGGCCTCGAGGGCGATGCTTTCGACAAAGCCTTTCTGGAAATGATGATCCCGCATCATCAAGGTGCCATCGATATGGCTGAGCTTGTCCTCGAACACGCCGCACATGAAGAGTTAAAGGACATGGCCCGCGCCATCATCAGCGCGCAGCAGGCAGAAATTGACATGATGCGTCAATGGATGACCGATTGGGGGTATGCCGACTAGTGGTACACTTTTGTTGTCTTTGTATTTCTTCCCTCTTCTCCCATGTTTCCCGCTTTGAACCGGCATACAGACTGGGGACTTCTCGTCCTTCGCCTGGCCATCGGCGCCATCTTCCTCTACCACGGCTTCCAGAAATGGGGCATGGAGGATCCGAGCACCACGATGACCATTCTGAAGTTTGCTGAGCCGCTCGGTGGCGCAGCCATTATCCTCGGCGCGCTGACGCAGCTTGCCGCACTCGGTCTGGCCATCATCATGGTCGGTGCCATCTACATGAAGTCGACCGGTTTCGGTCAGAATGCCTTCGATCTCTTCGGCACTTTTGGTAACTGGGAGTTCGATATGATGATCCTCGCATCATGCATTGTTCTACTTCTTACGGGAGCCGGCGCACTGTCCGTCGACAGTAAGGTTTTCAAGAAATAAATTCTCATAGGAATCAGTCTTCAGGGAATCGGCTTTCAGTCCATACGTCTGAAGGCTGATTCCCGATTCCTGAAAGTTCGTATCCGGTGATACGATCAGGCGGTGTTTGATCTTATTCTTCTCGGCGCGCTCTGTCTGATGACGTTGTTGATTGTCGTTACGGCGTTGTTTGTGTTTGTCCTTCGCGTTCCGTTTGTCGCCACTCCACCGCACATTGCTCAAGCGATGATTGACCTCGTACATTGGAAGGGGAGTGAGACGGTCATTGATCTCGGCTGTGGTGATGGACGTTTGCTCGAGGCGGTAAAAAGGCATCAGCCATCCGTCACGGCAATCGGATGTGAACTGTCGCCTGTTGTCTGGCTGATGGGCGTGGTGCGATCGGCAGTGTTACGGACTGGCGTACGAGTGCGATGGAGATCTCTCTTCATACAAGATGTATCACAAGCGGATGTCGTGTTCTTGTATCTCTTTCCGCATGCCATGCAGAAGCTTGAGGCGAAGCTGGATGATGAGTTGAAGCCGGGGACAATCGTGGTTTGTCAGACGTTCGGCTTTCCCGGTCGTATTCCGGAGAAGCAGGTCCGTGTCCCGCGATTCGGATCAGAGGTATCAATTTTTCTGTATCGCTGGCCGGCGAAACCACATGATTGAGGCGGCTAGAACGAGGTAGTACATCCACATCATCATTGAAGAAATCTGCAGGTTACCGATCACCGCGCCCGGGACAGTGGAGAGGATGTGCGCAATTGCGATGACAGCATCTAGCAGCAGAGCGGCCGGTAATCCGACCATGCGGGCAAAGAGCGGATCAATCCACTGTGCAAGGACGGCGAGGAAGCCGAATAACATGCCGATAGGGAGTAGTGGTGCAACAAGGATATTGGCAAGTGGTGAGATCAGCGGCAATGATCCGAACAGCCGCACGCCCCATGGGACAGCGGTGAATTGCGCAGCGAGTGTTGCGGTCAGTGCCTCGCGCATTCCTCCAATTTCCGGGATGCGTTTGAGGAGAGGTTCCAGCACTGGTGTCAGTTCGATGAGCCCAATGACTGCGAGAAATGACAGCTGGAACCCGGCATCAGCCCAGAGCATCCACGGGTTCCACATCAGCATGATGCACGCAGTCCAGCCTGTTGCCAGACGCGCATCATTTAGTCGTCCTGCTTGGAGAGCAACAAGTCCGATGATGCCCGTGACCGCAGCGCGTATGACCGATGCCGATGCACCGACAAAGAGCGTAAAAACAACGATGCCAATTGCGAGTGGAAGAAAGCGCCATCGAAGCGGAAGCCAGAAGAGCATCGACCCCATCAACGAGAGAATGATGGTGATGTTTGATCCGGAAATAGCGACGATGTGGCTGAGTCCCGTGCGCCGAAATTCCTCTTCGATTGCCGGTGTCAGTGCTCCATTGGCACCTGTTAACAACCCCGTGAGAAGACCGGCAGATGGATCGGGGAATGTCTGTTTAATCTGTTTCTCGAAGCGGCTGCGAATGTGCCAGAGTGCTCGACTGAACGGTTCGGCATCCGTCGATTCCACAATCTCCACTCCGCGAATATCCATAACCGCGCCGATATCGCGCATGCGCAGATACTGCTCGTACGATGTGCCGGCTTCAGCGTGCTCCAATATGCCGCGAATCCGTATCCGATCGCCCGGATGTGGGATAACATACATGCTGCGATCGGTCACAAGAATCCGTCCGGCTGCCGTAGTCACAGTGCCGCTCGCTGTCTGGATCTGATCAGTCACAACAGTCAGCTGCACCTTCACACCGCGGTCATCGGGCTGACCGGTGACCATGCCCTCAATGACAATATTCTTCTGTCCGATGAATGGGTCGAATGCTGGGTAGTAACCGCGGTCGGCGGAGCGGGAGACGGCGAAGAGAGCGAAAGCAATGCCGATCGAACAGGCAGTGGGAATCCCTCTTGGACGAACGAATAAACCGATGAATCCGATGCAACCGAGGAGGGGATACATCCACCATGGATACGACGTCTCCATCCACCATTGCAGTAGAAAAACAGTGACCAAAAATGAGCCGAGAAAGGACCACGGAAGAACAGCGGACATTCGCTCAGTATTGCTGATACATCGATATTTTTCCCGCTTCAGCGCTTTAGTGCAGTGAAGCGCTTTAAACTTGATTTATGAGTCCTCCGGGATACGATCTGAGTTCATGATGATGAATGATGACAGTGCAGGCATACCCGATCTGAGCAATCGCGAAATTTTGCGGATTATGATGCAGGAAATTGCTGATGTGTATCAGGATTTGACCAAAGCGTTCACGAATAGATTAGATGGATTGGAAAACAAGGTAGATGGTCTGGAAAAGAAAATTGATACAGTTGCATCGGATCTCAAGGCTTTTAGAATTGAAGTTCATCAGAATCAGACATCCTTCATGGCAAACCACACAGCGCTCGAGAAACGGGTAACAACATTGGAGATGGCAGTCTGATTTACTCCTTGGTCGCTTCCGCCAACGCAATCCATTCCTCCACACTTAACGTCTGCGGTCGACGAGTCGGGTCGATGTTCGCTTTGACCAGCGCTTCCATGCCGCCCTCGCGCGAACTCATGGTGTTGCGCAGCATCTTGCGCTTGCCGCTGAAGCCGAGCTTTGCGAGCTTCATCACCTGATCGATGGTTGCCGCATCGGCCTTCGGTTGCGCGAAGCAGTCGATATGTAGGACGCTCGATTCCACTGCAGGAGGAGGCAAGAAACAAAGAGAGTTCACATGCCGCACGATGCGTGGGGTTCCAAACAATCCGACGATGATTGTCAGCAATCCGCGGTCATGGTCATCGCAGATCTTCTCGGCGACCTCGCGTTGAATCAGCAATGTCAGCGATACCGGTGGCACCGGGGATTCCAGAAATGTGTGGCGCAGCAGGGGCGACGTAATGTGGTAGGGGATATTCGCGACGACTTTGTATGGCTCCGTCGGCATTGCCGTATCGAGTGCGTTGCCCAAAACAATCGTCGGCATCGGCAGCTTGCGGTTGTCCCTGCGCAGATACGCTTCAATTAAGCGCGGGAAGCGTGGGTCTATCTCGATGGCCGTGACGTGCGGTGTTTTTTCCACAAGCGCGCGTGTCAGTACGCCGATACCGGGGCCGATTTCGACGATGCGGTCGTCAGCTTCGACACCTGCGGCATTGATGATTGCATCGAGCACCGATTGATCGATCAGGAAATGCTGACCAAGGTCTTTGTTCAGTTTAAGACCCTGTTCGGAGCAGAAGTGCCGGATGCGGGACGAGAGATCGGCTATGGGATGCAGAGTACACGGGCTTTTGCGTGTGTAATAGTTTATCCTGTCGATCGTCTACTATTTCACTATGAGACCTCTCCATCTCCCTCTATCGGCTTTTTTGCTTGCCCTCATTCCTCTGGCGGCACTTGCCCAGAGCGCATCGAGCAGCTCAAGCAGTTCCAGTACCAGCAACGCGTTTGCCAGTTCTTCACGATCATCATCGATCAGTTCCTGGTCCGATGATGACGAGTTTCACTTCGGTGAAATCAACCTCGGTCGCTACAGCGATGCCCCGTGGGATCATGTGACCAATGTTTCGGTAAGCGCGCTCACTCGAGCGGGCATTCTTCGTGGCAATGATGACGGCACATTTACCCCTCAGCGGCGCCTGAATCGCGCGGAATTCGTCACTATCGTCATGCGACTTTTGACCGATAATCGTACGGTTGCAACCAACTGTTTCCCCGATGTTTCTCGTGACGCATGGTATGCAGAAGATGTCTGCCGTGCGAAGTTTGCCGGTCTTGTCCGCGGTAACGCGGTAGCAGGTGTCCCCGAATCGCAGTGGCGGTTCGAACCGACCCGTGATATCCAGTACGAAGAAGCGGTAAAGATTCTCGTGACTCTGTATGCTCTCCCGATTGTCGGCGATACGGAGGGTATGAACTGGTATGTCCCGTTCGTGAATGCGGCGAAGGATTCCGATCTGGACATCACCGGCCTAGCACCCGGCGACCGCATTACACGCGGTGAAATGGCCCGGCTGACAGCCGGCTTTGCCGCCGAGGCATCCGGGCAACTTGAAGAACTGCGTGATGCAGAAAGAATGAGTTCTTCCAGCAGAACCTCGTCGCGTTCGTCGTCCAGTCGGTCCAGCATGTCGTCGACGTCTTCACGTTCATCGTCTTCAATGAGTTCATCGTCCCGCAGTTCGATGTCTTCAGTGTCGGACACGACCGTTCGTTCCCATATTCTACTGCTCGGTCAGCTCAGCCCGGCAATCGCTGCGGCGAATTTCTTCAGTAGCCTGGAACCGGTCGACATTCGTGACCTTGATATCACCTTGGCATCAGGCGTCACGTCCATCCAGTCCATATTGGTATACGATGAATTCGGCACGCAGATCGCCACAGCTTCCCGCGTGAACGGCAGTAATACGCAGTTCCATGCCGACATTCCCTTCGGTTCCATGCTCTTGCCGTACAAAGAGGAGCGCCATATCTATCTTCGCGCGCGCTTGAAATCGGACAGTGATGGAGGACAGAGCGGCGAGGATCTTCGTGTGACGGAAATCGAAGTGACCGGCGAAGGGCGTTGGAGCAGCGAGGAATACGGCAACTCGACATCCGAAACATTCCCGACGTTCGAGACGGCATTGGCTCGTATCACATCCATTGAAAATGCCGGCGAGGATCAGGGTGGTGCGGTGATTGGCGGTCCTGGTAGGACGCTCGGTGAGTTTATTGTCACCGCAGAGACTCCTGAGTCGCTGCATCCGGTTCGTCTCACATCTCTGACATTCACCGCTGAGATGTCAAACGGAATTTCGCTCAGCAACGTTATGCTGCGCAACGCAGACGGATCTGCTTCAACATCGTGCTCTGTTTCTTTCACAATCATCACCTGTTCCGGTATCGACCAGTCGATTGGCATTGTCGATATGACCCGAACGATGCGACTTGTCGGAGATGTTGCCATCGATTCATCCTTCACGGGGGACTTGTTCCTGCGCATGGTGATTGATCAGCCTGGTACACCCTCGACAAGCGGTGCCATCACTTGGACCGATGGCGAGACCACCTTCACATGGGTCGACTTTAACCAGCCGGTCGTCCGCGGGGCGATGTATGAGTGATGGTGAGGAACCAAAGGATACAAAAGAATCAGAAGATTCAGGGGAAGCATAAACTCCTTTGAATCTTTTGTTTCGTCTACTTCTTTTGCATCCTCTAAATCACCTTCAGCGGCGCAATACTCAGTGCGAACGTCTTCTTCTGCCCTCCATCAAATTGAATTTCTACCACATCACCGCGCTTCGTGAGCACCGTACCCTTACCGAAAGTCGGATGTGCAACACGACTGCCTGTGTCAATTTCGGCGTCCTGCGATCCACCGTCATCCAGTGAGACATCTTGGTTAAATTCGATCGATACCTCTGCCTGCCTAAACGGTTCAAGACGGCCGCCGCGCATCCGCTGCTCGGGCATCCGCGTACGCTCACTTCCCTCTGCTCCGGCCCACGCAAAGGCGCTGAGAATGTCATCACTGCGGCGTTCCACAATCTTCTCCGGCAGATCATCCAAAAAGCGGCTCGGACTGCCGCTGCGGTTTTCGCCCCAGAGGAAACGTGATTGTGCGAACATCAACCGCAGATGATGGCGTGCGCGGGTCATGCCGACGTACATCAGACGCCGTTCTTCCTCCAACTGCTCTCGGTCGTACTGGCTGTTGCTGTGGGGGAATAGGCCCTCTTCACAGCCGACGATAATCACATGCTCGAACTCGAGACCTTTGCAGAGGTGTAGCGTCATCAGGGTCAGTGCCTCACTGTTGCCATCGGCAAGTTTGTCGACTTCGGATACCAGTGCGACTTCTTCGAGGAAGCTTGTAAGAGAATTTTGCGGATCAAGGCTGTCGTACTTGTGCATGACCGTCAGGAGTTCCTGCACGTTGTGCCAGCGCTCCTCGCCCTCTTCCGTTCCATCATTCAGCCATGGTTCCATCTTCACTTCTTCGAGCAGGTGCGCAGCCAGTTGACTGACGACCATCGACGGAGCCTTCTCGCGCAGACGGACGATCATCTCGGTAAAGCCGGCGATTCGGGCTTTGGCGCCTGCATCCAAATCGGGTACGCGTCCGGCATCAAGCAACCCATCCCACAGACTCAGACTGTTCTGTGATGCATACGCCTGTAATTTTGTCAGTGTGGTATCGCCGATTTTCCTGGCGGGAACGTTGATGATGCGCAGCATCGAAACGGTGTCGTACGGATTCAGCAGCACGTACAAATAGGCAAGCACATCTTTCACTTCTTTGCGTCCGTAGAATTTGATGCCGCCGAGAATGCGATAGGGAACACCAGCACGCATGCAGGCTTCTTCGAACAAACGGGATTGCGAGTGTGTGCGATAGAGAATGACTTGCTCGCGAAGTGGCACGCCGTCGGTCTGCATTTTTCGCACCGCATTTATTGCTTCTTCGGCTTCGCGTCGCTCGTCACGTACTTCGTTGACAACGACATGCGCGCCGTCGGTGATATCGGTCCACATCTTCTTTTCCGGACGATTCGGGTTGACCGAAATCACCGCGTCCGCCGCATCCAGAATCGGTTGGGTTGAGCGGTAGTTCCGTTCCAGTTTGATGCGGACGGCATCTGGGTAGTCTTTTTCGAACTCAAGAATATTGCGGATATCCGCCCCGCGGAATCCGTAAATCGACTGGTCTGGGTCGCCGATCACGCAGAGGTTGCGGTATTTCTGTGCCAGTAACGTAATCAGCAAATACTGTGCGTGGTTCGTGTCCTGATACTCATCGACGTGCAGATAGCGCCATGTTTCCTGATAGCGGTTGAGAACATCGGGACATTCGCGGAACAGCCGTACGGTTTCCAGAATCAGATCATCGAAGTCCAGTGCGTTGCTCTCGTGCAGCATTTTCTGATAGCGCTCGTAGACGTGGATCACTCGGTGCATACGGTCGGACGTTGCCTCTTTTCGCGCTTCGGCAGGGGAGAGCGCTTCGGATTTAAAGCGGCTGATGTAACTGAGTGCCGCTCGCGCTTTCAGCTCCGATTCATCGACCCTCATCTCCTTCAAAATATTCTTCATCAGACGTTCCTGGTCGTCGCTGTCATAAATCACAAAGCTTCTGTCGCGTCCGAGCTTCTCGATGTCGCGGCGTAGAATGCGGACGCAGATTGAGTGGAACGTGCCCATCACCGGCAGTTTCTGATGCTTGTCGGTCAATGGTTCAAACATGCCAGGCGTATCGGCGTCGACAATGTGGAGCATGCTCTTGATACGCTCTTTCATCTCTTTCGCAGCTTTATTGGTGAAGGTGACGGACAGAATTTGCCACGGCTGCACGCCGTTCCCAATCAAATGCGCGATGCGGTGCGTCAGTGCCTTTGTTTTGCCCGATCCTGCCCCTGCCAAAATCAGCACGGGACCGCTGGTCGTCAGAACCGCCTGCTTCTGTTGCTCGTTCAAGGTGCCGAATATGGGGTCATGCGTTGCCTGCGTCATCGCTTCGATGCTACCTCATTCGGGCTCTCGGACAGCAGTTTTTCGGTTGCGTTCTCGAATGCCTGCTCAATGGCAGACGACTGTATACCGCGCTCGACACGGATCTCGTCTATCTTCTGCAGAGGCTTCTCTAACGCGCGTTCCCGGGCACCGGTTAGTTCATGGTAGCTCTCACTAACGGTTCCGAGCTGGCGGCCGACTTTGTCCATGTGCTCTTTGAACTTGATCCATTGATCTTTGAATGCACCGAAGTGCGCGAGCATCTCGCGAGACTTGCTCTCCATGCGGAAGTTATCGATCGACTGGCGGATCACCGCGAGAATCGCGAACAGGCTGAGCGGGGAGCAGAGGATCGTTTTGGCTTTGAGTGCCTCATCGATCAGATCGCGGTCGATTTCGTTGATGAAGCTGAAGATTTGCTCGTTCGGAACAAAGAGCAGCACGTAGTCGACGGTGTGCTCTTCGGGGTTCACGTAGTCGCGGGTCTGAATTTCCTTCACGCGCTGGCGGACATCGCGCAGGAATTTCTTCTTACTGTCTTCGCGCTCCGCCTCGGAGCCGGCCTGCGTGTATTGCTGATAGTTGTTGAACGGGAACTTCACATCCATGTTCAGCTTCAGGTTCTGCGGCAGTAGGAAGGTGAAGTCCGGACGGGAGCCGATTGACCCTGTCTGCGACTGCTTGATGTAGTTGATGCCTTCAATCATGCCGGCCAGACGCAGGACATCTTCCGCCATACGTTCGCCCCACTGGCCGCGACTGCTATTGCTTGCGAGCGCATTCTTCAAGCTTCCCGTCGTATCGCCCAGCTCTTTAATGACATTTGCAGCTGTCTCCAGGCGTGCATCGATCTTTACGTTCTTGTCGCCGATGTTCTTCATCAGATTCTCCATCCGCTCCAGATTCTCCTTCCAGTTCTGGTCCATATGCTTGAGCGTCCCGTCGATCACATCTTTCTTTCCGGAGAGCTTCGTTTCGGCCAATTGCAAAATCTGCTCCGCCTGCTTGTTCACCATCTGCGCCGACAGCGACTCAACCAGCGCTTCGGCATCGGTCTTGCTCTTGGAACAGATAAAGTACGTCATTCCCGCTCCGGCAAGGAGGCCTATGATGAGTCCGATTGCGAGTTCCATAGCGGTAAAAGGGAAGATAGCGGGCTACTAACGCTACGCGCAGGGTGGACGAATGTCCACGCACTTTCACTTGCCTTTTTCCCGCGTATCCGTAGAATTGCCACGTGTCCGCGCTGCTTTACGCACTTTGATGCCAAAGCGGCCCGGCGCGGTTCTTTTTTGACACATTTTCCTCTCCTTTCCCCATGGCACTCAAGAAGAAGGCAAAGAAGAAGCTGATTGGTGATTCCCAGATCCACAAGGAGGATACAGGATCGCCACAGGTTCAAATCGCAATTCTCAGCAAAGAAATCACGATGCTGACCTCCCATTTGCAGGAGCATAAAAAGGATCAGTCTGCTCGCAAGGGTCTGCTCGGCAAGGTTGCCCAGCGCCGCAAGTTGCTGAACTATCTCCGCATGAACAAGCCGGAGGAGTATCAGAAGGTGTTGGAGGTACAGGGTCTTAAGAGATAAGACGGGCTTATAAGCTAGTTAGAAGCCTCGGGACACCGGGGCTTTTTTGATCTAAGCGATCAAAGATGTTCGTTTGTAGAGCTGTTTGAGGGTCGCTCTCAGTGCATCTTCAAATGCGACAATATCCCGGAATCGCTGAATTGATGACGCCCCTCTTTTCGTCTGTATGAACGGTAGGGCTTGGCGAAGAAGTACGCTTGATCGATGGCACTGAAACAGCACATCGTTCGGTCCCGCCATATCTTTCCAGCATTGGGAATGATCATCATTGTTGACATATTCTTGCACAATGCAGGAGGTTGGAGCACTGCATGCCATCAACTTCTGCAGCATTTCTCTGTAATGAGCCACAGTCGGAACGCCGTTTGTCTTGTGAACATCCGTCTTCGCGCTTCCGTGAAACAGGGGGCCGAACTGATCATAGATCCAATTCGGGCGCACTCTTTGCAGATCAAGTTCGTGGAAGTTGCCGATCAATTGGGTATCGATGAACGGTGGCACTTTCAGGATGCTGTCCTCGGCCTTCTCCCAGACGGCGAGATCCGGAGCCACCGGTGTAAGGGCGACGGTCGTTACTTCCAATGTCCGGTTGTGTCTTTCGGCGATTGCACGTGCATCAAAACATTCCCGTCCCGCGCCCGGGCCAAGGAAAAGAGTGCGTGTCTTCTCTCGAACATGAATGATAAATGATAGTGTCAGCCGCCCCACTTCCCCTAGAGGGCGTGTATTGGACGGCATGGTTGTCAGGTAATTTTTCCATCTGTTACAGTGGCTATACGGGTCAAAGAGATCATCTTCGATACGCACGATGTTTCCCTCCCGTTCGGCCTGCTGGATACTGTCGGTGTATAGTCGAAATCGGTCTGCCACATTGTTATTTTAATATAAATTTGTAAGAAAGCAACTATAGCCTTCGTGACATGTATCCTTTATACTGTACGCAGTTCTTTCCGGCTGAGTCTTCCTCCTTACTGTCTCTGGATGTACGTGCGAGCATCTTCATTAAGATCCTCACATGTGCGTCCACCGATGAGGGGAAGCGAGGCGTAAGCCATATTCTTTCCCCTT